>JAOHFM010000004.1 GCA_028098005.1 Psychrosphaera sp. | reverse complement strand
GAAGTTTAATTCAGAGGTGTTTATGGAACTAAAATCTATTCCTAGTGCGATACAGTCAGGTTTAAACGGTTATCAAACCGCTGAACGAGGTTTGGCGCAAGCGGCTGACAATATAAGCAAGCTTAACGTCAATGCCGCTAATAGTGCAGAGGGTGCAACTGAGGCTGTGCAACAAACACCAGCCGTGAGTTTAACTACGGAAGCCGTTAATTTGGTGGTTAATGAGCATTTAGCTAAGGCTAATGTAAAAGTTATTCAAACTGCTGATGAAGTTGTGGGTACGTTAATTGACACCAAAGTTTAGATATACACAGTATCACTGTAAATCAGATATTGGTCTGTTATTAGTTTGGTATTTCAAGTCACTTTACAAAGGTAAAATTAGTTAATGTCATTAAATATTACGCCGCATATTCCACAAGTTGTTGTGAATGCATCAGTACCTTCTACTGAAGCGTTAGTGCGTAGTAATGCCATTAAAGAAGTGGTGCCTGCTCCTGTTAAAGTAGAAGCAAATGTGCCGCAAAAGTCCAGAGATCAGGAAGCTAGGTCGCCAATTACAGAAGATGTGACCTATGAACGAGTTTCACCTCAAAACAATAAAGTTATTCCTGAAGATCCACAAAATGGCGAAGGTCGCGAACAAGGTCAAAGCCAAGAGCAAGAACCACAGGATAATGCCGGTAGTGATGATTCGTCAGATATTATCACTGCTGCAAACCCTGAAAACAGCGATGAAGCATCACAAAACGATGAGTCTAAGAAGGTAGACGAGCAAGAGCGCCAGCAGGAGTTGAGAGAAATTCAGCAACTGTCAGCAAGAGATATGGAAGTGAGAAATCATGAGTTAGCGCACGCCGCTGTTGGTGGTAGCTATGCTGGGGCGCCAAGTTATGAATATCAAACTGGACCAGACGGTAAAAAGTATGCAGTAGGTGGCGAAGTTTCAATTGATGTTTCAAAAGGAGCAACGCCACAAGAAACGATAGAAAAAATGCAGACGGTAAAAGCCGCTGCGTTAGCGCCAGCTGAACCTTCTTCTCAAGATAGAAAAGTGGCAGCAGAAGCCAGTCAAAATATTGCAGAAGCCCGAATTGAATTGGTCAGAGAGTCTGAGCAAAAAAGGCAAGCTGTTGCTGAGTCAGTCCAAAACTCTTTTAATGACAGTGATAGCGATAATACAGGCCAAGGAGATGCTGTACCGTCTCAAACTGCGTCTTCTGAAACTGCTCAGCTTCAAAAAGCTTCAAGCGTTATAGCACAGCGGTATAATACAAGTTACGTTGAAGAAACAGACCCATCTAGTCAGTTCACTGCAGTGGCATAGCCATTAAAGAGTGTTACTTAGTTGATGGCAAATAAACTTCATTGTGATGTGTCTTTAGCCAGTTCTTTGTTTCCCCACAATGATCACAAAACTTCTTATTTAACTGCCAAAATTGTTTACTGTGATTCATATGTTTTCGATGACATAGCTCATGAATGATCACGCAATCGATAGCCGACTCAGGGGCCGCCATAAGCAACGGATTAAGAATGATTTTACCGTTATTGTAGCAACAGCCCCAACGCCATTGGTAAAACTTAAACTCTAGTGCAGTGCTTAAAAGACCAGTTTTGTCTTCACAGCGCTTTAACAGTAATGGCAGAGTTTGTTGTGCTTGGTACAAATAAAACTGATGAATTTGCTGCCTAACTTGTACGTCATGGTTTTTTACCCGATTAGAAAGACTGATCAACAACGTATTTTGCTCTGGAAGATAACGCCAAGACGTTTTTTGTGCAGTCACTACTTTTAGTTCTAAACGCGTTCCCCTGAACCAAATTGGCTCACCGCTTTTGTATTCACGTTTAAATGATATTTGAGATGCCGCAACGGTTAAACGTGCTTTTAACCATTGTTGTTGTTGGGTTAAGAAGGTCTCTACCAGGTCTTGTGTGCATGCTGGAGGGGCTTTTACGACAACTTCACCGCTGTGAATTTCAATAGCTAAACGTTTGCGTCGTTGGTGTACTTTAACTTTATAAGGCAAGGGCGCCTCAAAGCTAGTTAAAGAGATAAAAAAAGCACCAGGCTTTACAGTATTTTTAGCTGTTCGCCATGGTGCTAGTAATTCACTAATCAATTAAAAAAGTTACTTTTTCTTAACTAACTCAAGTGCTGCACCTTCTAATTGGTCGAATAGTTCACCATAAGTACGAGCGTTAAAGCCTTGATTTATAATTTTGTATTTACCATTAACGATGAACGTTGGTACGCCCGTTAAAACACGTTTTTTAGCATAGTCATTTTGTAGCTTTTTCATGTTTTTAGCTTGGGCTTTTACACCAAAACTATTGAATGTTTTTTCGAAGTCTTCGCCACTTACACCGTTCGCGATGAAAATTTGGCGCACGTCTTTTTCACTTGTGAATACAGAGCGATTTTTATGAATGTATTGGAATATCGCATCGTTTACTTCTGGCTTGTTTAACTTGTCGGCCGCAACCAATGCTTTAGTCAGCATAAACTGAATGTCTGGGCCAGCAGCTCTTAAAAAGTCGACGTGGCTTTTCTCAAACTTGAAATTAGCGTTATCCGCTTTTGCTGATAAACGTTTTGCTAAAGGTTCAAAAGTGAAACAATGCGGACAGTAATACGAAAAGAACTCTTTAATTTCTGGTGTTGACGTTGCTTTTTCACTAATAACTTCATAATGAACGCCTTCTTTTAATGTTTCAGCAGAAACAGAAAGGCTAAATAGGCATACCGCCAATAAACTCAATATCTTCTTCATTTAATACTACCCTTAAAAATTTTTAATAATTATTGCGACAACGATACAAGATTACAACTTAAAAGTGGAGACTAATATCCTAACTTAAGAAGTGGTTGTTCTATCGCAGAGAGCTGCTCTTTAAGCGCTAAAACTTGTTGCTCCCAGTATTTGTCTGTATTAAACCAAGAAAAGTTCCTTGGAAATGCCGGATCAGACCACCTTTTTGCTAACCAAGTCATGTACATAAGCATTCGTCTAGCACGCAGAGGCTCTATAATTGCAAACTCTTCGTGGTTAAAAGGCCTAAACATTTCATAACCTTCAATGATGGTATCAAGCTGAAGTGTTTGTTGTTGCCTATCACCGCTTAACATCATCCAAATATCTTGAATGGCAGGGCCGGTAATACAGTCATCAAAATCTACTAGTATCGCATCATCTGATTCTGAACCCGGTTGCCACAAAATATTACCCGTATGGCAATCACCATGCAGGCGAATGTTCTTCAGGTTGTTTGGTAAATGTTTGCAGCTTAACGCAATCACTTTGTCTAAGTCTTGAAAAAACGCATCGTGCAAATACCTAGGCACAAGATCGCTGCTTTTTAAATACTCAGCCGCTTCCATCAAATCTTGTTTAATATTAATGGTTAAACGATGCTCAAAGGGTTTTGCGTCACTTATATTGTGAATTCTTCCAAGAAGTTGGCCTAGGCGTTCTAAATGATCTAAATCATCTAGCTCAAACATTCGGCCACCTACGCTTGGAAATAAACTAAAGCGATGACCGCCAAATTCAAGCAAGGTTTTTCCGTCAAACTCAATAGGCGCAACGGCTTCAATATCGTGGGCCGCCAGTTCTAAACTAAACTGGTGCTCTTCAATAATTTGTTCGTTGGTCCATCGCTCAGGACGATAAAACTTTACTACGTAGCGTTTTTTTTCTTCTGCTAAAAATTGATATACCCGGTTTTCATAGCTATTTAATGCAAGTAACCCAGACTCTGGATAGATACCTGTTGATTCAATTGCATCTAAAATTAAATCCGGGCCTAGCTCTGAAAAATCAAATTGCGACATTAACGTCCCTTAAAAAATCGAGTCTCTTCCGAAACTTCTAGCTCACCATCGGAGCTACGTATAATAATAGTGATACCAGTTACTGGTCGTTTTAATTCAACTGGATCAATGGCGATACTCACAGGCTGTTTGTAAACTTCTCCAGCCGCAACAGAAAACTCACGTTGACCATAAAATTCATGGCCAGTTAAACCTTCAATTGAAATGGAATACGTTGAGTCTACTTGGCTTTTGTTTAGCACTTGCAGAGTAAAGGTATTCTCTATTAAGCCTTCATTGTTAACGCGATAAAGCGCATTCCTGTCTCGTTCTATGTTCAACTCTAGAGGAATTCGAGACACCACCTGCCATACAAATGCCGCTGACATAATAACAGTTACCAACCCATAACCAATTAACTTAGTGCGCAGCTTTTTAGTTGGTTTGCCTTCCAAACTGTGCTCAGTAGTATAAGAAATAAGACCTTTTGGATAGTTCATTTTGTCCATCGTCTCATCACAAGCATCAATACAGGCGCCACAGTTTATGCATTCGTATTGTAAGCCATTTCGGATATCAATGCCGGTAGGGCAAACTTGTACACACAAGTTACAATCAACACAGTCACCCATACCGATTTCTTTAGGATCTACTTTTCTTGAACGAGGGCCACGCTTTTCGCCACGTGTAGCGTCATAGGTAACTGTATAGGTATCTTTATCAAACATAGAGGACTGGAAGCGCGCGTAAGGGCAGATATGCAAACACATGATTTCACGCATCCAGCCTGCGTTGGCATAAGTACAGCCCGCAAAGAACAGAGTCCAACCAACAACCATTGCCGAAGACTCAAAAGTAAAGAAGTTGATAAATAACTGATCAACAGGAACAAAATAGCCGATAAAGGTAAGCGAGGTTAGCAATGAAATAACCCACCAGGCAGTATGCTTTAAGCCCTTTTTCCAAACTTTTGTAAAGCTTAGCGGCATGGAGTCAAACTTTTTACGTTTGTTGGCAGAGCCTTCAATTTTTTCTTCAAACCAAATAAACATAAAGGTCCACACGGTTTGTGGGCACATATAGCCACACCAGACTCGACCGTAAAAAGTAGTGACAACAAATAAGAGGAAAGCAGAGATAATTAACAATGACGAGAAAATAGTTAAATCTTGAGGCCAAAGCGTTAAACCAAAAATATTAAATTGTTGGTTCACAATGTCCAATAATATTGCTTGTTGACCATTCCAGTTTAACCAAGGCAATAAGGCGAACAAGCCTAAAAAGAATATTCCCATTTTACGACGAATGGCCTGGTGTAAACCCTTCACTGCTCGCACATAAATGCGGCTTCGTAGGTTATAGGTTGCATTTTCATCTACTTTAGGCTTGTATACCTTTACGTCAGCTGGGATGTTCTTTACGTCAATACGATCGTTCATTGCTTTACCTTGCTACTGTATGTCAAAACAAATTATAAGTCAGAAACTGAAATATTAATGAAACTAAATTATAAAACGTTGATCTAATTCTATAGATCATCACTTTGTTAAAATTTGATGCCTCTAAAGGCTGTTGTTCAAATTGGAGTACTAATGAAATTTTTAATATTTGTTATATTGGTCATTACCGTATTAACGGTGGATCACCCACAAATTAATAAAGTACGGACTTACCTTGTAAACCTTATTGGTGAAGCCGCAGAAAGCGAGTATTCAAGAGGTAAAGTATCTCAACGTATTTACAATGAAGTGAGTATGCAATTTGACTCATTTAAACCTCGTGAAGAGGAATACGTCAAAGAGATTACCAAAAGCTCTAGAGACTTAATGACCTTTTATGGCACTTACTGTCAAAGCGGTGAGTTTAATCCAAAAATGTCAGCTTATAATGTTCGCGTTGTCTGCGAAAAAGTCACTGAGCAATTCACCGATTTAGAAAACGAAATTATTCGTAAACGAGATTAATTAAAAGTCATCATAAGGGGCAATGGATATGCCTTTCATCGTATAACCCACTTGAGCTAGTTCACCACTCCACGTTTCTGTCGCTATTTTACCTGTCACCCAAATTGGGTCGTACATTGACGACGCCGGTGCACCTTCTTTAAACGTCACGTGAATAATTTGATTCGACGGCGGTGGTGGAACGTGTACACAAGCACCAAAGTACGGGACTAATAAAAACTCAGTGACTAATTCATCATCACCTTCTAATGGCACAACAAATCCAGGAATTTTTACGGTTTGTCCGTCTAATTCTTTTACAACAGGGGCATTAATAGATTGAGGACCAGCCATGGCATGACCAATTTCTTCAATGGTAGGAATTGCCTTCACATAATCCTTAGGCTCTAAATCAGACCACTCCAACTCTTTCACGTCATCATTTGCGAAGGCAGGCATTAAAAACAGTGAAAATGCGAGAAGAAAACCAGAGCGAATTAAATGTGATGTCATAGTGCGTTAACCTAATTGATTAAATATGAGGCCGCAGAATACCTTACAGGTCGCTAAAAAACCAAGTCTATCTGTTATTTTTGCGATAAACGTGGTTACATTATCGACTAGTGAATAAAAAGAATTGAAATGTATGACCGATCGTAATATTCAATGGCAAATAAAAGCATTTGCCGATCTCACAGTGACAGAGCTGTATGACATTCTGCAGGCACGTTCAGACGTATTTGTAGTTGAGCAGACTTGTATTTATTCAGACATGGATGGCGTTGATAAACTCTCAAATTGTTATCAGCTTTTTGGTTACGACGGTGATCAATTGGTGGGAACATGTAGGCTTATTGCAAAAGGGATTGCGTATGATGAGTACTGTGCCATTGGCCGAGTATTAATTACCGATTCATACCGAGGAAATAAGTTAGCTGCGCCAATGATGGAAGCCGCAATCGCTGAGGTTCAGCGTTTGTGGCCAACGGCAAAATGCAAAATTTCGGCACAACAACATTTAGAAAATTTTTATGAATCTGTGGGTTTTGAAACCGTGACAGAAATGTATTTAGAAGATGATATTCCACACATTGGAATGATTTTAAATTAAACAGGGCTAGCATTTTTTATTTAAATCAATAGAATGGCGCCCGAAACACCAAGGGGTGTATGCGTGTAACAACGACATACTGAGACGTTAATCGGACCCTTAGAACCTGATCCGGCTTGTACCGGCGTAGGGATGGTAAATCCAGGACTACTCGCGCTTACGACCGGGTCTTTTGTTTATTTTATCTACAAGAGATCCAAATATGACACTTAATAAAACTGCAATTGCAGTATTAACCGCACTTCCGTTTTTCAGTTTGGCCGCAGAGCCAACAAGCAAAAACAACACTATTGAAACGATAGAAGTAAAAGGTGAACTTTTACCCACTCCAGAAAGCAAAGCTGCAAATTCGCTGCAAGTTTTAACTCAAGAAAGCTTAGAGCAATCAGGCGCTAGCCATTTACAAGACGCATTACAGCAACTTGGTAATGTGAACTTTGCTGCCGGTGCTTCTCGTGCTCGTTTTATTCAAATTAGAGGCATTGGCGAACGAAGCCAGTTTGTTGACCCAATAAACCCATCTGTTGGCATGGCGATAGACGGTATTGATTACTCGGGTATTGGTACCGCCGCTGGCTTGTTTGATATTGGCCAAGTGGAAGTTTATAAAGGGCCACAGGGCAGTAGCGTTGGAGCAAACGCAATGGCCGGTTTCATCAATATGTACAGCACGCAACCTCAAGAAAATTCCGCTAACCGCTTTCGTGTAGAAGCTGGCAATTATGGTTTGTTTAATGTTGGCATTGCAGCAGGCACAGAGTTTAACTCTGACGTTCAAGGTCGCTTTTCGTTAAACCAGCTAACCAGCGACGGTTTTGTTGAAAACAAAACGTTAAACAAAGACGATACTAACAACATTAACGAATTGTCATTTAGAGGCTTGTTAGATGTTGAATTTAGCAACGAAGTCACTTCACAGTTTGTATTGCACTACTTTGATATTGATAACGGTTATGACGCATTTTCACTAGACCAAGACCGTACAACCTTGTCGGATGAGCCAGGCGAAGACAAGCAAGAGACTTTAGCATTAGGCGTTAATACAACGTATACCGGCCTAGAAAATACCGACCTTACTGTGATGTTAAGTCACAGTGATTCAGACTTAGCTTATGGATACGACGAAGACTGGACGTTTGTAGGTATTCACCCGGATGGATACTCATCAACTGACAACTATTTACGTGACCGTGTAGCAACTCAAGCGGATATTAGGTTTGTAAGCAAAGATAAAAGCTGGGTAGCGGGTGTTTATTTTCAATCTAAAGACGTGGACTTAACACGCGAATATACTTGGTTATCAGGTAACTTTGTAAGCAACTACGAGCAAACCAACGCCGCCGTTTATGGTGAAAAGCGTTATGCCTTAAGCAATGATATTAATATCTCTGCAGGTTTACGTATTGAAAATCACGACGGTGACTACTCAGATTCTAATTCAGTGAACGAAAATACGTCGGATACTATGATTGGTGGTCATTTAACGGCAACCAAACAATATGACGAAAATACGATGGTTTATACGCGTTTAAGCCGTGGCTTTAAGTCTGGTGGCGCAAACGGTGAAGCGTTAAGTAAATTAAACGAGCCAGGTTTAGAGCGTTATTACAACTTACTCAGAGAGAACGGCAGCTTTGACCCAGAAGTGTTAAATAACGTGGAATTAGGCATGCGTTATAACAATATGGACAGTGGTATTAAGGCCAGTGCCGTTGTGTTTTACTCTAGCCGACACGACATGCAAATAAAGCAGTGGTTTACTAATGAAGCAGAAGTTCGCGAACTGGGTGAGCAACCAGAGTTTGTAGGTTATGTTTCTAATACACCAAATGGCGCTAACTATGGTGTTGAAACAAACATTCAATATCAACTAAATCAAGACGTTTCAGTATTTGCGGGTTTGTCGCTACTGAGCACTGAAATTGATGACATGTACCGCTTAGAGACGGATCCTGAAACTTGGGAAGATGTGCGCGTTAATATTAACGGACGTGGACAAGCACATGCACCAAGCTACCAATATCAACTTGGGTTTAACTGGCAGGTAGCCGATAGAATTACATGGAATACGTCAGTAAATGGCCGCGATGACTATTATTACTCGTTTAGTCATGACGAGAAGTCACAAGCTATTAACCTTGTAAATATGTCGTTAACCTACCAAGGTGACAACTACGACGTTACGTTGTGGGCGCGTAACTTAGGTGACAAAGACTATGGCGTTCGAGGTTTTTACTTTGGTAACGATCCGCGAGACGGCTGGATTGCAAAATCTTACGAGCAGTTAGGCGAGCCAAGTGTATTTGGTCTTAAGTTAGACGTGTTATTTTAGGAGAGACTTCGATGAAACTAAGCGTAGAAATAAGTAAGTATCCACTAACGGAAGGCGACTATGTTGCGGCGATTCAAGACTTCATTGACCGTATTAATGCCTACGAAGACATCAGTGTGATCACAAATTACATGAGCACTCAGCTATTTGGTGACTTTGACACAGTGACAAGTGCTTTAAATAAAGAGCTTAAAACAAGCTTTGAAAAACACGGTACGAGTATCTTTGTATGCAAATTTATTCCGGGTGATTTACAGGCCAAATACGGTAATAAATACTCAAACTAGGTAGATTGTAATGATGGAACAATTGTTAACAGGCTTTAATGCAATGTCAGTGTGGGAATACATTGGCGTTGCAACAGGACTGATGTATTTGTTGCTAGCGATCAAGCAAAGTAGCTGGTGTTGGCCAGCTGCTTTTGCGAGCACGCTTATTTACATGAATCTATTTTGGCAAGGTGCCTTGTTACTTGAAAGTGCGCTGAACTTTTATTATTTATTAATGGCAATTTATGGCTGGTGGCAGTGGAATGGCGGTTTAGAAGAGTCTAATTCCAAACCCGTAGTGTCTTGGTCATTAAACAAACACATTAAAATTGTCCTTATTTTAACAATAGTGAGTGTTTTAGTTGGTTATTTGGCCCAAGAATATACCACGCAAAAAATGGCGTATTTGGACTCTTTCACCACTTGTTTTGCTGTATATACAACCTATATGGTGACACAAAAAGTATTAGAGAACTGGCTGTATTGGTTATTCATAGATATAGCGTCTATTTACCTTTATTACCAAACTGGCTACTTACCAACGGCTGCTTTATTCGTGCTTTACACCTTCTTAGCGTTAAAAGGTTATGTGGAGTGGCGAGACGAATTAAAAGACGAACCCATTGGCGACAAAAAGCAGGCAACCACGCTTGGATAAAACAGGCGTGTTAAAAAAAGTCACCGAGTTACTCAATAGCTCGGTGATTTTATTTGAGCCGGAAAAAGAAGCGCGTAACAGCGTTTTTAAAGTTTATCTAAAAAATGACGCCGTTTGGTATTTAAAAAAGTTACCACAAGCACTGCACTTCCATGAATCGTCAGTAGCCAAAATTGACGCAACATTAATCCCTCAAGCCTCAATACCAAAAGTTGTAATATTTGAGTACGAAAACCAAAAGTTTGCATTGCTAAGTAATGTTCCCAATCTAGGCCCAATTAATATACCGAATAATACAGAGTTAGTTTTAAAGGCGTTAAGGCAAATACACACGTTGCCTGTGTGGCCCAAATTAAGTCACTTAACGTTACCTGAAGTAGCACCATTAATTGATGAGTATTTACCAAACTGTCCGCCACATGTTTACCAAAAATTGGCTCATGTAGAGTCCTATTTATGTAGCAGTGCTTTTCAAGGTGTTTTACACGGCGACTTGTCGAAAGGAAATATTTACCTTACTAATGATCACAGAGTAGGGTTAATTGATTGGGAATTTGCTGCAATAGGTGATGTGCGTTGGGACATAGCCGCATTTGCGGTAGAGCATTCATTATCTACAAACGAGTTTATCGATTTACTTAAAAAGTATAATGAAATGGCTAAGTTCGATGCACCATTATTTTTGGACGGGGCGGAATATTGGCTAGTTTACTATTGGCTAGTGACTATGGCGTGGTCAGAACAAAACGAATTTAAAACTTTAGATTATCGAAATCTTACCCAAGATATGAAATCGATAATCCAATAGCTTTAACGACTTAAGTTTATTAAGTCTGACTTAGATTCCACCAAGTCGTTGTGCAATTTCTTTGTATTTTTCTACATCAGTTTGATCAAATAAAGGATTTCCATCGTCATCTTTATCTGTGGCGCGCAACAAATGTTCGCGCTCTAATCGGATTACTCGTACGTCTTTAACACCTAAAAACTCTGCAACTTCATCCACCGTCATTAATGACATTGGCTATCTCCTGAAAGTAATTGTATAAAATTTAATAAAACTATAGCTGATATTTAGAAAACCATACTAGTTCATGACCTTTTTTTTACCACAATTTAACCAAGATTAAAAATTAACCGTCTAAAAACCAATGCGCTAGACTCATTCTCGTAAAATGCGTATGATTCCCAACTCAATAGCCGCGCACCTCAGCAGGCTATAACGCTCCCGTGGTGAAATGGATATCACGTGTCTCTCCGGAAGATAAGTTGCAGGTTCGATTCCTGCCGGGAGCGCCATTTTACTTTCATCCCTCAATTAGTCGTGTTTATCCCTCTCAATTATAAGCAGTAGTACAATTCCATTTTTGACACTTCTACGATCACAAATATACTTGCTTCATTAGGTACAGGCTGCAAATATAGTCAATCAAATACAATGGAATGCCCACAAAATGAATCAAACCGGCCTTTACGAACAGCTGATCACTAATCTCGTTTCAGATCGTCTTAACAAAGATAAGTTTTATATTGGTGAGCGTGTCCTTGAGCAGTCTGAAGCGGCATTATGGCTATCACGTTTTTTGAGTCGTGTTATTGAATATGCGGTTAATTGCTTACCGTCAGGCGACGATCAACTGCAGCACAAAATAGAGTTATCTAACCAGCTGATTTTATGGCTTAAAGATAAGCTTCAAGACGATGAATTTTTTGATGAGAATCTACTCAATAGCCAAGGGAAAATTCTTACTGCGCTGTACGAACTTGAAAATCCGGTGGCGGCCGATCTTAAAAAATACGTCAAAGATATATTTCCACTGACAGGCCTGACCCAAAGTGAATTGTTTTGCGGTAGTAATGCAGGATTGTCGTTAGAAAGTGAACTCAAGCGCGAGATACTTTCGTCGGATACGATCTATTGGCTTGTGTCGTTTATTAAATGGACCGGAATTCGAATCTTCCGAAAGGAGTTGGAAGCCTTCACCAGAAGTGGCAATCAATTAAAGATCATCACGACGTCTTACATGGGCGCAACCGATGCCAAAGCGGTGGAGTTTTTAGCGTCATTGCCTAACACCGAAGTTAAGCTTAGTTACAATACACAAAGAGAACGACTGCACGCCAAAAGCTACCTCTTTATTCGCGATACCGGTTTTAATACCGGCTATATTGGTTCGTCTAACTTGTCGCATTCGGCCTTGACCAGTGGCTTAGAGTGGAATTTAAAGATCACGTCGCAAGAAATCCCCCACATTATTGAACGCTCCATTAATACCTTTGAAACCTATTGGAATTCCAAAGAATTTGAGCTGTTTGATGGCAAAGTGGAAGCCAAAGAAAAACTAAAGTCTGCGCTAAAAGAAGCGCGTATCGGTAGTAGCGGTAGACATGAATTAGAACAATCACATTTTTTCGACATTAAGCCGTTTAATCACCAACAAGAAGTTTTGGAAAAGTTAGACGTTGAGCGTTCACTCCATAAGCGATTTAAAAACTTAGTAGTGGCCGCAACAGGCACGGGGAAGACGTTAATATCGGCGTTTGATTTTGCGCGTTTTATCAAAGATAAGCCGGATGCTAAATTCCTATTTGTTGCTCATCGAGAAGAAATAATAAAACAAGCACGGCTTGCGTATCGAGGCGTATTAAAAAATTCGAATTTTGGCGAGCTCTGGGTTGGGAATCACAAACCCGAAAGTTACAAACACCTGTTTGCTTCAGTACAGTCTTTAAATAATCAGATAGATAATCTCTCTTTGTCGGCCGACTATTTTGATTACATTGTTATTGATGAAGTGCATCACGTTGCCGCTAATTCCTATCGAAGTATATTGAAAAAGTTTGAGCCTAAGATTTTATTGGGTTTGACCGCAACGCCAGAACGGCAAGACGGGTCTAATATTTTGGATGATTTTTGTGGCGTTATCGCGGCTGAAATTCGTCTACCGGAAGCCATCAATCGACGCCATCTTTGTCCATTTCAATATTTTGGGGTGGATGACGATACCGATCTGCGAACGGTAAATTGGAACCGAGGTCGTTACGACATTGCGGCCTTAACAAATTTGTACACGCATAATCAGCAACGCGTAGATAAGATTTATCAAAGCCTTAACGAAATAGTGACGTCGGTTTCTAGCATGAAAGCATTGGGCTTTTGTGTCAGTAAAAAACATGCAGAATACATGTGTAAGCAACTCTTATTAAAAGGCATTTCTTGTGATTATTTGACTAGTGATAATAGCCGGGAGCGCGCTCAAAAACAGCAAGCCCTTCGAAGCGGTGCCATTAACATCCTGTTTGTCGTTGATATTTTTAATGAAGGCGTCGATATCCCAGAAGTGGATACGTTATTGTTTCTGCGGCCGACTGAAAGTTTAACGATATTTTTACAACAACTCGGCCGTGGTCTGCGTTTGGCCGATGGCAAAGAAGCTTGTACCGTGCTCGATTTTGTAGGTAATGCCAATGCTGAATATGACTTTGCGCATAAGTTTAGAGCGCTGGTGGGCAAGACTGATGGGGCTATTAGCGACGAAATCAAAAATGACTTTCCGCATGCGCCTTTAGGTTGTCGAATCGAGCTTTCAAAACAAACCCAAGACGTCATTCTAAAAAACATCAGGCAAGCCACTTTAAATAGACAGAGGTTACTGGGCCTGATCCGACATTTTCCGCAACATACGACGTTAGCGATTACGCTCGATAATTTCATGAAAGTGAACCCGCAAGTCGCGCTTGAAGACATCTATAAAAAACACTCATGGACGGAATTATGTGAAGAGGCAGGTGTGATTTATAACGTAAATGAAGTGGATAATTCAGATACGGGAACATGCAAAGCACCTGAGGGCATGAACGTTGAATCGGATAATGAATTACTTCGCCAACTGTCTCGTATGATTAAAACCAGACTCTTAGTGTGTGACGATCATCAATACCTTCAACATATAAATACATTGGCAAAAAATGGCTTTAACGTTAGCGACTCCGAAAATCCAATTTATGACTTGATGTTGCATTATGACCTTTGGCAAAAGACGGGACCTAACACTGGATTTGAGTCATTGCAGGCGAGTCTTTCAAGCCTAAACCAACCATCCATTACCTCTGAAATTAGCAGTGTTACAGACTTGCTTATTCAACGCGTTCATCACCAACAAGCCACGATGCCGATGATGGGCAATCACCCAATTAAACTGCATGCACGTTATGCCAGAGAGCAAATTTTAGTAGGTTTTGGTGCGACAACCTTTGAAAGGCAACCGAACTCGAGAGAAGGTGTGTTTAATATCAGAGAGCAAAACATTGAGCTTCTTTTCGTTACGCTCAACAAAAACGCAAAACAGTTTTCACCCACGACCATGTATCATGACTATGCAATCAACGAAGACTTGTTTCATTGGCAAAGCCAAAACTCGACGCGGCCAGATAGTGGCAAAGGGCTCGAATACATTTTGCATAAAGACAACGGCAAACGCCTGTTTTTGTTTGTGCGCGAGCAATCAAATGATGAGTTTGGCAAAACCATGGGATTCGTGAATTTCGGAGAAGTCGATTATGTGTCTCATACGGGCAGTCAGCCGATGAATATCACTTGGAAGTTGCGAAGCGCCATGCCGTCGTTTATGTGGAAACAAGCGGCGAAATTGTCGATGGCTTGATTTCGTCCGAGCTCAGATCGTTACTTACGGCACACCCATACAACTTCACAAATAACCAGACCCATCGCTCTTAACTGTGTTTAAATACCATCAAATTGTTTGAGTAAATTTCTAAAAATGAGTAACGTCTTAGAATGAATAAATTCTTTAAAATTAGTACAAAAGAGCGGTTCGTTTTTGCTGTGTTATTTGTGCTTTTCATGTTGTTTGTCTCTTTACAAAGCTCAGCTCAAACTTTCGCTGAAAGTCTGGCAGTAGACGCTTCAGTAGTAAACGGCATTTCAGAAAAAGACACTTCATCAGCAAAAGAAAAAATCGAAACCATCGTTGTCACTGCATCGCGTGTGCCCCAAGACTTAAGCGCTGTCGCAAGAACGGTTGATGTGATTGATGCCACGCAAATTTCGCTGACGAATCATGCGCATGTTCAAGAGCTGTTTAATCAAATGCCAGGCGTGAATTTTCATCGCAATAGCGGACAGGAATATCTAGCGGCGATTCGTTCGCCCGTGTTAACAGGTGCAGGTGCTTGTGGTGAGTTTTTGATGTTGGAAAACGGCATTCCACTTCGTCCGGCGGGTATGTGTAACGTGAATGAATTGTTTGAAGCAAATCATTATTGGGCCGAGTCGGTTGAAATATTACGCGGGGCATCGGCTTCGCAATACGGCTCGAACGGACTTCATGGCGTGGTTAATCTAGTTACGCCGCGGTTGCCGGAAGGTCATGGAGAGTCACAGTTAACAATCGGCAGTTACGACTATTATAAATTGCGTCACGCGAGCCAAATCGGCGATTGGAGCTTGGCTTTTTCAGTGGTTGACGATGGTGGTTTTCGAGATGACTCGGGCGTGAAACACCAAGTTGGCACCATAAAACATCAAGGCGAATCGGCTGATTATGACGTAACAAGTTGGTTAACGGCCTTTAATTTAGATCAGGAAACGGCAGGTTACCTTGTTGGTGAAGGTGCTTATAACGACAAGACCGTTATAAAAACCAATGCGAATCCTGAAGCGTATCGAGAGGGCGATGGCTTTCGTTTATATCAAACATATCGTTGGCAAAATGGGTTTGTGATTTCACCGTATCTTCGTTATTCAAACATGGCGTTTAAGCAGCACTTTTTACCGGGCCAGCCAACGGAAAAGAACAGTCAAACAAGCCTAGGTGTGCAGACTTCCAACAATTGGCGCGTGAATGATTTGGTGGATATTAATTATGGCGTTGATGCTGAACTCGCAGCGATGTCGCTGTTGCAGTTTCAAGATGAGAAAACCGAGGGCTCTGCCTTTTTGCAGGCAACCATTCCAACGGGCAAACATTATGACTACAAGGTCGATTCAAAAAACATAGCGTCCTTTGTGGTGACTAATATTAAAATGTCTCCTGTGCTAAATCTAAATATTGGCGCAAGAGCCGAGTATATTGAGTTTGATTATCGCAATGAAATGGTGTCAGGCCGCACCGACGAGTTGGGGCAAATCTGTGGTTTTGGCGGCTGCCGATATAGCCGACCTGAAAATCGAGTTGATGACTATTTTCAACTGTCACCGCAATTGGGGGCGACTTATCAGTTAGCAAATAACAGTCAATTGTACGGGTCTTTAATTCATGGCTTTCGTTCACCACAGGCAACGGAGTTGTATCGACTACAACGAGCGCAAACCGTAGCGGATTTAGATCCTGTTGAGTTAAAAGGCTTTGATGGTGGTTGGCGTTTCCAAGATGAAAATTTATCGTTGGATATCGCTTTTTATCAGTATAAAAAATCCAATGGTATCATTCGAAATACCGAATTTTTTAATATTAGTGGTGCTAAAACCAAACATCGCGGCGTAGAAATTAGCTTTGAAACTGTATTAACAGAGACGCTTAGTCTGGCTGTAAATGCTTCGTTTGCAGATCATACATATCTCAACAATCCCGGTATAAGTGAATCAAACCCTGGTGGCTCGGACATTGTTGGTCTGGATATAGATACATCACCCAATGAAATGGCGAATGTATTTTTGAATTATCAATCCAACGCGTGGTCTTGGCAGCTGCATGGCCAATATAACGGAGAGTATTTTACCGACGTAGAAAATCAACACCGTTACCCAGGGCATACGCTGTTTCACTTTCGGGCAAGTTACCAATTAAACTCTAAGGTCTTGCTCGGTGTTAGATTGCAAAATTTAACGGACGAACGATATGCTGAACGCGCGGATTATTCCTCTTTTTCTGGCGATCGATATTTTCCAGGCAAACCACGTTCGGTTAACGTTTCAATAAGTTATAAGTATTGATGTGGCTTTTAAGCGCCGGCGTGAAACTGGTTCCTTAGATATATAAATGGTTATTAACGTTTTATTATGCTGCGAGATGCAAACATGATAAGCCCTAAAGTAAAGGTAGCCAAAGTGCCTGGTTCTGATACCTAAGCATAAGAAGAAATTGAAGTTACGCTACCATAATAGCTCGAAGTATAGTTGCCACCATTAGCGTCTTGAAATTGCCAGGTGACCGGCTTTTCACAGTGATATAGTACGGAAAGAATAATGTATATTTTGTTCGTTAATTTTTATAAAATGATGGGGATCGATTAATCAGGGATAGAAATGAAAAACCACGTTAATTTGAAAAAGGAAGCCTCCACCAATTACAAGTTTGTTCAGAAAACTATTTGGTCGACGATTAGAACACATCTTCCAAAGGATCAAGTCAGTGCAACTAAAACTAAATTAAAAAAGGATGCAGTTAACTTGTCCTTTTTTATCAGAAACCCAGCCAATGTACTCATGTCTCACGGTGTAGCGGACAAAAATTACATGTTCATCAAAGATGATAATGGTGGTCGATTGTTGAATGAGTTTGATCATGTTTTGGTGCCAGGGCCTTGGTTAAAAAAGCGAATTTTGAAGAACAAAGCGATAACCCTAACTGAAAACCAAATACACGTTGTTGGGTGGCCTAGGTTGGACCATTTATGTGAACTACAACGCAAAAGTTTACGAGGAAGGCTGTCAAAATTCGTTAAATCTACACTTAAGCTCGAAAAAACAAATGTGTTGTGGGCCCCAACTCATAACTATGTGACCCCAAAGAAACTTAAATTCAGAAAGGAGGATAAATCTGCGTCTTCTTTTCCGGACATGTGTGAATTTACAAAGGACTTAGAAAGCCAGTTTAATTACAACATTGCACTTCATCCGCGCAATCAAACAAAGAAACAACGAAAACCAACAACTGAAATGTTAGTGAAGGCGGATGTAGTTATTTCTGACTTTGGTACTATGGTTTACGAAGCTTGGAGTTTAGGTAAACCGGTAATTTTCCCACGTTGGATTATAAAGGACCGGGTGATCAATTTAAATCCAGGGTCAGCAGAAGCTCTTATCTTTGAAAAAAGAATTGGGCTACATGCGGATTCTTATGAAGAATTGGTAGAGATGGCCAAGAAAAATAAACGTGTGGGTCATGACGTAAAAGAGTTTATGGAAGAGTATTTGCCATCAAAGTATTTGGGAAAGTCAGGTAAAGTGATTGCTGAATTGTTAACAACATTACCTATTCAAAACAAATAGCGACGACTCAATAAGCCGTCCGTCATCACACCATAAGCATTAATAACCCCAAGGTGTTTTTGGGACTTTGATGGGTTGGGTTAAATCAAACTCAACCCTGAATGCGCGTCCTTTTCTAATAAGCCTATAAGCAAACTTATTCTCATAAACAAACATTTCCCAGGTATTACCGACGGATTGCGGAACTCCCGCTTTTACAAACAGCTCTTTGGAGTATTGATCAGCAGGAAATGATTGCACATTGTTGAAGCCGGCATCGGTCGTATGACCGCCATACATGGTTAGCGGGTCGTGGCTGCCATCAGGTTTGCGATGGTCATGCTTTAAACTTAAACCACTGCCCGTTTTAGTGATTATCCATGTACGAGAGGCGTCATCTCCAACATGAAATGGGATTTGTAATTGTGTGTCGCTGCATTTTCGAACATGCATCACTAACTTTTTAGCGAAGGCTGGGCTTGGTTCCGAATCTACCACTACTTTGCCTTCAAAGGCCTTGTTGCAATGCACTGAAATTAGCTCAAAAAAACGGTCGTGTGTGGCAATGGAAACGAGCGGAGCGGGAGAGGTTTCAGCAATAGCCGACATTGATTGAACACCAGTTGTTAAAAAAAGAGTTAAAAACGTCATAGACTTGGTCAACGTTGGCATAATATTAGTCTCCAAAGGTTAAAACATCACAATAGCAATAAATTGCCACTAATAATAACTACTTATGAAACGTATAGATGCTGTTTTTTACGGGCATAAAAAAGCCATCTTTCGATGGCCTTTTATGACTAACTTAAAGGAGCCGGTAATTAACAACCTAGTTCCTTCAGTATACAGTGCTTAGAATAAAACTTTAGCACCTAGGTAGAAGCGACGAGGTGCAACCCAGTCTTTTGCTTCACCAAATTCAAATGAACCACTACCTGCAACAAGTTGCTCTTCTTCAGTAACGGCTTGGTCATCTAAAATGTTAAATACATCTAAGAAAAACTCAGCTTCGTAGTCACCAAAGTCTTGAACGTACTTCAAGCGTACATCTAAAGTGCCAAATGCAGGTGTTTCTTGGCTTGCTAGGTTGCCTGGAGCAATCCAACGTCCGTCGTAACCACCAAAGTCATATGTTGTGTCTTCACGTAACGGTAAGTAACGACCATAAACGTTTGACGCTCGGTTGTATGCTGTACCAGAGTTCCAGTTGTACACCGCACCTACTTCAAAACCATTGTCAAAGTAGTAAGTACCTAAGATTTTGAACTGGTGATCAACGTTACCAGGCTGCTTTCCGTACATGTTTGGAGCGCGAGGGTCTAGGTAATAGAAATCACCTTGTAAATCGGCGTTGCCGTCTGAGTTAGTGTTACCTTCTGCATCGTTATAAGTATAAGACGCTAATAGGTTCCAGTTGTCAGTACGAAGCTTCTTGAATGTAACTTCTACGCCTTGGTAATCACGCTTACCACCTTCTAGTGTTGCTAGAACATAGTTAGAACCAGGGTTTTCTGTGTAACCAAAGTAAGACAATGGTAATGCTAGCGAAGAGCCATCTAATTGACCGCCTTCCGCATAAACACCTAAGTCGTAATCTTCAAGAATGTCTCGAGTTTTACGGTTAGTGTAAGTTACAGAGATGTTAGTATCTTCAGAAAGGTTTGTAGAGTAACCAACTAAGAATTCATCTGTGTAAGGTGTTTTGGTTGTAGGCGAGAAGAATGCATCTTGAGTTGCAACACCACCACGCGTACGGAATGTCTGCCATGAACCATCTACAAATACTTGCTCTTCACGTACTGAACCCGTTAGGTTACCAGCAAATGATGTCATATCAGTTCGTACTGGATCGTAATAACGGCCGTGGAATGCCCAAACTTTTGAGTCACCGTCGCCATTGATGTCGTAAACTGCACTTAAACGATGTGCAACATCCCAATCAAACGAGAAGATTTTCTCGCCGGTTGACGCATAGTGAGACCATTTTTCAGCGCGAAGACCAACATTTAGTGTTAGGTCGTCAATGTTGATGCTGTCTTGAACATAAAAAGATTGACCTTTAGTTTCAAGTTTTGACTCAGCTTGTTGCGTTTGAATGATTCTGTAAACGTTTACATCACCCGTTGGGTTACCAGCCGTGCTGTTAAATACAATATTTGCTACATCAGCTTCTGCAATGCCTGTTGCTGCTGCTATTCGAGCTGCATCATCATCAGATAAATCTCTATTACCAATCCAACCATCAGCATTCGCATACTGGTCATATGTTGTACCAGCATCTGCGGCACCAATAGAGGTGTATTGCGCCGAATCACCTGTGTAAACAGAGTTTGTGATGTTTTCGTTTGTTTCTGCTGAGTAACCAACTTCAATGGTGTGATAACCAAAGTCGTTTGTATCTAAATAGTATTCAGCGTTCACATAATAACTTTCTTTGTTACGCTCACGTAAAGTGTCTGAACCTAAGCCACCTAGGTCAGTATCAGATTGCGTGGTTGTTGAAGCATCAGCAAAGTAAGCAACATCGTTACGAGTGCTTTTATCTTTTGCGATGTCAGATAGTTCTGACTCATGACGCATAAAGCCAGCATTAAGAACAACGTCGTCCCATGAGTGTGTGTAGTCAATCTTGTAGTTGTCGCCACCTTGCTTACGTGAACGATCTCGGTTTGATAAAGTGTCAAATGCACTGCTACCAGAAACATCTGTAGGATCGTTAAAATACGTAAATACTAAACGGTCATCATTTGTTGCCTGCCACGTTAATTTACCAAAACCTAACGTGCTTTCATTTTCCACTGAACGTGCAATAGCACCAGTTTCAGGATCTGCTACGTCATCTTTACGGTTTTTCAATTGGTATGAAGCAAAGAACCAAAGTTCGTCTTCAATAATTGGACCGCCAAGTGTTACAGCCGTATCAAAAGTAGAAAAGCCACTTTGCGATTTAGTTGGGCTGTCATAATCACCCACTAAGCTGTCGTTCTGGAAGTAGTAGTTAACTGAACCATGAAATTCGTTACTACCAGACTTTGTAACAACACGTGATACAAGGCCAGAGCCACCTGCATACTTTGCAGGAATTGCACCAGTAATAACTTGCTGTTCCTGAATGATTTCAGAGTTAATGTTGCCACCAAATGTACCTGTAACGTTATCGGTTACGTTTACACCGTCAATGTAGTAAACATTATCTGAAGAAGTACCTACCGCACCGCCAGCATCTGAGTAGTTAACACCAGATTTTGAAGATGGGTTGCCGCCACTACTTGGTTTTACACCCGGTGTAAGTTGTAGATAGCTTTGGTAAGAACGGCCTGTTGGCAATGACTCTGTCATGTCCAGGGTAATGTCCATACCTGTAGTAGCTGATGTTGTATCAATAGCAGATACTGCACGTCCAGACACAACAATGGTTTCCATATTGCTAGACGCATTGCTAACTGCGTAGCTTAGGTTCAAACTTTTGCCCGTGATAACACGTACATTGTTTGCTTCAAAAGCTTGAATTTGATTACCGTTAATACTTACGGTGTATTGATTTGAAGCGTCTAGTCCGCGAAGAGAAACAAAACCGTCTGCATCTGATACTGCATTTTTGCTTACTAGGCTATCTGGTGCTTTTACTAATACGGTTGCACCTGCGATTGGGTTACCATTTTGGTCGGTAACTTTGATTTTTAGACCACCGGTCTCGGCTGCCATTACAGAACTAGAAAGACCTAGTGCTGCAGCAACTGCAAAAGCAGTTAAACTATTTTTGAAGTTCATCATTATATGTCCCTAAATTTATATTTTTAGAATTTATTAATTCTTATTTGCTCATGTAAATAGCTAGACATAAGCGCAATGATTATGAACATAATGAAATTGTAATAGATAGACTCGAAAACCTTATAAAAGAGCTAGAAGGGAGCTAGGTGAGTGCATTAGAAAATTTTTCTCAAAGGGAATTTTTTATTAATACGGGGATTGTTGGATGTTTGTTCTTTAAATTATCAGCATGTTTAGTTCAAACTATTCGTTATCAAGAAAAGTTGATGCACAAAATGATTAAAATATTGTTACATATATATTTTAAATTAAATTTTTAGAAAAAATAACCATCGTGCAAAACCTTTATTTCAGCCATTTTGAGTCAATTGGCATATAAATATCTGCCGCGTCTATGAGTAAATTTGCCGTTAATTTTTCAACGCCCACCACGTAGGTTTTGCATTTATGTCGTGTGGTTATGGTTCGTAATAGTAACTCAAAGTCACCGTCGCCCGACATCAATACAACCGTATCAATGTCTGGTGCACTATCAAGAACGTCAATAGTAATCCCAACATCCCAGTCGCCTTTAGCGCTGCCATCGGCTCGTTGAATATAAGGTTTTAGTTTTACATCAAAACCTATGTGTCTAAGCGCATCTTGAAACTTTCTTTGCCCATCATTATTGCTATCAATTGCATAAGCAATGGCGGTAACAATATTACCGTTCGCAGACATGTCTTTCCAAAATGCGCGATAGTCAAATGAACGGTTAAAGGTTTGTTTTGTGGTGTAGTAAATGTTTTGTACATCTACAAATATGGCGATGTTACCTAGGCTACTCATAAGTACCTTCCCGTTGCTGAACAACTAATTAAGTCTGTTGCAATTGTGCATTAATTAGAAATTCTAACAACTAAATCTTAAATGTAAGAAAATATGTCGAACGCGACAAACCCATTTATTTTGTTTGTAAAAGCGATAGAATGAAAAAAAAATAATGAATTAGGGAAGACATGAATTTAACTAAATTATTGAGCCTAGGTTTGATACTAATGCTCTCAGCGAAAGCAATTTCGTTTGAAGGCTTAAACTATCAACACTTTGCGCATATGCCACTTATTACTCAAGCCGCTGTATCCCCAGATGGTAAGTATGTAACTGCTATTCTAAATTCAAAAGATGGGCCGTCAGTTGTCTTGTCAGAGTTTAGTAAGCCAGATTTAAAAACGTTAGCGATTTTAAAAGAGGGCCAAGACCGAGTTGACGGGATTACTTGGATCGGTTCAGAGCGTCTTTTAATTGCAGCAAGTTATGCAATGGAGTACAGCAAAAAGAGATGGCGTCAAACGCGATACTTTGCTGTTAATATTGATGGTTCAAATCTACTGGAAATTGCCGCTCCAGAATATCGGCAAGCAACGTCTTGGGAACGTCAACGAGCAAAAAATATTAGACTAATTGATACGATGCCAGAAGATAACGACAATATTCTGGTTCAAGTGTATGACTACAGAGATAAAGCGGAAGCGGTATTTAAAGTAAACATCCATTCAAATGAATTCTCCAAAGTATTTATCAATAAATACAACGTACACACATGGGTTGTAGATAACGAAGGTGAAGTTCGCTTTGGTTTTGCTACAAAAGAAAATTACCCTGACGTATTACAACAGTGGATTAAAGATCCTAAAACTAACGAATGGAAGTTGTTAAAAGAATATAAAAATATGAAGGGCGATACATTTAGCCCGGTGGGCTTCCAAGACGGCAAACTATACGTTATTAGTGACCGTGAAACGAATAGAGAGTCTTTGTGGGAGTTTGATATATCTTCGGGTGAGTTTGGTAACATGATTTACTCACACCCAGATTATGACATTACAGGTGTTGTAGAAAACAGTGATGAAACCAAAATTATTGGTGTTCGTTATATGGAACACTTTGACCGTATTCATTATTTTGATAGCAGTGACCAAGACCTTAACAAACTAGTAGCAAATAGCTTCCCTGGGTATGAAACAGTAATAGCAAGTGCCGACTTAGATCGTAAAAAGCTGTTGGTTATGGCTTATAAGAACGATTCACCTGCTAAGTACTTTTGGTTAGATTTAAACAAAAAAGCAGGTGGTTTTTGGTATAGCCAATATCCATACTTAGAAGGTCAGGTTTTAGGCAAGACTGAACACGTGGTTTATGAAGCAAGAGATGGTCTTTCTATTAATGCATATTTAACAATGCCACCAAACCAAAAGGGTAATAAAAAGCCGCCACTGGTTATTTTACCTCACGGCGGGCCATTTGGAGTTAGAGACAACCAAAGTTTTGATTATCTAGTTCAGTTTTTAGCTAACCTTGGTTATGCCGTAATTCAACCTAACTATAGAGGCTCTGGCGGTTACGGTTCTGTTTTCCAGTCAATTGGATATAAAGAGTGGGGCGGAAAAATGCAGGACGACCTGTATGACGCCGTTGATTGGATTGCGAAAAATAATATAGCAGATACGAAAAACGCCTGTTTTGTAGGTTGGAGTTATGGCGGTTATGCGGCTTTGACGGCAGCATATCAAAAGCCTAATGACTACCAATGTATAGTTAGTATTGCTGGTGTTAGTGATATAGAACAACACGCTGACGAAAACTCAAGAAGAACCAGTGCATTGACTGATTTTACTCGTGAAGCAATTGGCGATGTAAGTATTGACGAAGACTTAGCTAAACTTAAGATGGCTTCAGCCATTAATTTTGTGCAAAGAGTGAAAGCGCCGGTATTACTAATTCACGGACAAAATGACACGCAAGTACATTACGGTCAGTCGGAAGCTTTTTATGACGCAGGTAAAAAAGCAGGTTTAGATATTGATTATATTGAATACGAAACTGGCACGCATTATCTAGACGAGTATAACAATCGTTTAGATGCATTTATGCACATTGAGAAGTTTTTGAAAAAGCACTTAAAAGCAAAATAACTTAAGCTTTTAATAATAGATTCATTAGCTTACATTATGTTTAGTAAAGCCGCTTATATTAGCGGCTTTTTTATATCTGCAGTAGGGGTAGTAAAATGAAGGCATTTGTTACTGGTGGTACCGGTTTTTTGGGTATTAATTTAATTCGCCAATTAGACGCACTAGGTTGGAACATTACCGCCATATGCCGACCAGATTCAAATACGTCGTCATTAGATGGTGTCTCCGTAGACTGGCGCACCGGATTAATTACTAACAAAGAAGATATAGAAGTCTGCATGGACAATGATATTGACGTTATTTTCCATATTGCCGGTGATACTAACTTGTGGACACCAAATAACACTAAGCAACACGAGCTTAATGTTACAGCAACTCAATATGTTGTGGACGCTGCATTAAAACGAAACGTAAAGCGTTTTATCCATACTTCTTCTATATCGGCTTATGGTTTTCACTCTGATGTGATCAATGAAAGCTCTGAATCTTTAGCCATGGCTTCCAATGTTAACTATCTAAAAACCAAATACCTTGGTGAGCAAGTGGTGAAGCAAGCCGTAGCTGAGCATAACCTGCCCGCTGTGATATTAAACCCTTGTGCCATTATGGGACGTTTTGATAAACATAACTGGTCACAGCTATTTACTATGATAAATGAAGATGCATTGCCAGGTGTACCATCGGGAGAAGGTTCTTACTGTCATGTAGATGAAGTGGCTAAAGCCCATATAGCCGCGGTTACCGAGGGTCAAATAGGTGACAACTATATTTTAGCGGGCGTTGATCATCGCTTTTTAGATGTGGTGAATCGAATCTCTGTATTACTCAATAAACCTAAACAAGATTCGACCATTGCTCCTTGGTTATTAAAGCTGGTGGGGCGACTATCGTATTGGGCGTCCCTTGTAACTAGAAAAGAGCCTAATATGACACCAGAAAAAGCGCTTATGGTTACCAAAAGGGTAGTGGCCGCCAGTGACAAAGCGGTCGCTGAGCTTGGATACAATAATAACGTGCAACTAGACGTTATGCTCAAGGAGACTTATGAATGGCTGAAGTCGGAAAATCGCCTTTGACTAAAGTTGTGGTTGAACCGTCTTGGAAGTAGAAATTAGAAGTTAGAAAGTTGTTTGAGCAAGCGTTCTAGGGATCGATAACCCAACGCTTCTGATAAATGCACACGCGTAATTTGTTTGCTGTTGTCTAAGTCTGCAATAGTACGAGCGACTTTTAATATTTTGTGATACGCCCTAATTGACATATTTAACCGATAGATTGTGTCTTCCAAAAATGTCGCGTCAGCACTATCAAGTTTGCAATGCAGGGCTGTCTCTTTACTTGATAGCAAACCATTAGGTTTGTTGGCCCTTTTCATCATGAGTTTACGGGCTTCAGATATTCTTTGTTTATAATAAGCGGAAGTTTTATTGCCATTGTCCCTTTGCTTATTAATAGCGCCTTTAGGTAAAGCAGGTACATCTACCTGCAATTCTATTCGGTCTAAAAACGGTCCAGAAATGCGATTCAAATACTTTAGAACTTGAGTAGAGTTAGCTCGCCCATCAGTATGATGTCCTGTTGGGCTTGGGTTCAAAGCGGCCACCAATTGAAACTGAGCAGGAAATTCAACTTGAAGTGCCGCTCGTGAAATAGAAATAACGCCGCTTTCTAATGGTTCGCGCAACGCATCGAGGGCAAATCGGTTAAATTCAGGAAGTTCATCTAAAAAAAGAATGCCGTTATGTGCCAAACTAATTTCCCCAGGTCGAGGAGGGCGACCACCACCCGTCAAGGCTATCGCGGAAGCCGTATGATGTGGCGAACGGAAAGGACGCTGACGCCACTTTTTAATATCGAATGTTTTACCACTTACAGAGTTTATTGCAGCTAGCTCGAGTGCTTCATCATCAGTTAGTTCAGGCATTAGAGAGGCTATTCGTTGCGCTAGCATAGACTTCCCTGTGCCGGGCGGTCCGGTAAACACTATATTATGTTGGCCTGCGGCGGCAATAACTAAGGCTCTTTTGGCTAGCGGTTGACCAATAACATCAGCAATATCAGGTAACTTCGACCCTTGTTCAGTTAAGATTTTGTTGGTTTCTGCATTCGAGATATCAGGCTCGGGAAGTTGTGTTTTACCAGAGAAGTGCTCTACTACTTTCAGCAAAGAACCAGCGGACAAGGTAGTTACACCTTTAATAATGGTTGCATTAACGGCATTTGAGGAAGGCATTATGTTAATTCGATTACGCTTCTTACAAGCAATCGCCGATGGTATTTCGCCAATGACGGTTCTGATGTCACCGTTTAAACCTAGTTCACCTAAAAATTCATATTGATAAAGTTGTTTGTCAGATATCTGTTTACTAGCCGCTAAAATTCCAATGGCGATAGCTAAATCAAAACGGCCGCCATCTTTAGGTAAATCGGCGGGGGCTAAGTTAACGGTGATCCGTCTTTGTGGAAATTCTAAACCAGAATTTATGATGGCACTTCTAACTCGATCTTTTGCTTCTCGCACAGAGGTTTCTGGTAGCCCAACAATAGTAAAAGAGGGCAAACCGTTAGATAAATGCACTTCAATTGTGACTAAAGGCGCATTTATTCCAACTCGTGCCCGACTAAATATGATCGCAAGTGACATTTTTTACCCATTTGATTACTAATTAAACAGGTATAACAACAAAACTAAATTTATCGAGAAATCCTAGACTTAAATGATAAATAACTAGACCTACTGATCGGACCTGTAGGTGCTCCCGTAGTACCTAACTGAGATATATATGCAAAATTAACTTTATTTTTTGTTAAAAATGAATAAACTGGTAAGACATCGTACCAGTTGTGCGTGAGTTGTCTCAAAGATGGTCTATACTCATTAGAGTTACGACCGAGGGATAAGTAGCGTAAATTGGGAAACACTTTATTTAATTATAATTGAGGGGCGAAACATGAGCCTAAGAACAAAATTCAAGAAAATACTTCCTGAAATCTCTCGAACAGAGCAAGAAGCGTTAGACGCAGGTGACACATGGATTGAAGCCTCTATTTATCAAGGTGCGCCAGATTTTGAAACGCTACTTAATACTGCGCCGTCGAAGTTAACAGACGAAGAGCAAGCGTTTATTGACGGTCCTTTAGAAGAATTGTTAGAAATGCTTAACGATATGGAAGTGCATAACAGCAACCATATCCCTGCAAACGTAATGCAGCATTTAAAAGACAACAAATTCTTTTCTTTCATTATTCCAAAAGCATTTGGTGGTTTAGAGTTCAGTGCATACGCAAGTTCAACAATCGTTGCGCGTATCTCAACTAAGAGCAACCCAATCGCTACTACCGTAATGGTACCTAACTCGTTAGGCCCAGGTGAGTTATTGGCTCACTACGGTACTGAAGAACAACAAAATCACTACCTACCTCGTTTAGTAGATGGTCGTGACATCCCATGTTTTGCACTAACTAGCCCTGAAGCTGGTTCTGACGCTGGTGGTATTCCAGACCGTGCAATCGTAACTAAAGGCATGTACAACGGCGAAGAAGTTGTTGGTTTACGTGTTACTTGGGAAAAACGTTATATTACACTAGCGCCTATCGCTACTTTAGTTGGTCTAGCGGTTAAAGTATTTGACCCAGAAGGATTAATTGGTGCTGAGAAAGATTTAGGTATCACTTGTTTACTACTTCCTGCTGATTATGAAGGTGTAGAAACTGGTAATCGTCATAACCCATTAGGTGTTAACTTCTACAACGGTACTACTCGTGGTACTGACGTATTTGTTCCTATGGAGTTCGTAATTGGTGGCCAGAAAAATGTTGGTCGCGGTTGGCAAATGCTTGTTGCTTGTTTAGGTGCAGGCCGTGGTATTTCATTACCAGCAAACGGTTGTGCAACGGGACACGCATGTTTGAAGTCTACTTCTGAGTACGCTGCAATTCGTGAACAGTTTGGTATGCCAATTGGTAAATTTGAAGGTATTCAAGAGCAGTTAGCGCTTATCGGTGGTTTAACTTATAACCTTGAAGCGATGCGTCACCTAGTTCTTAATTCATTAGACTTAGGTTTCAAACCTTCTGTTATTACTGCAATGGCGAAGTACCACATGACTGAACTTGGTCGTGATACGCTAGAAGCGGCGATGGACGTTCAAGCTGGTAAAGCAATTCAAATGGGTCCTGGTAACGTATTAGCAACGGCTTACTTTGCAACGCCAATCGGTATTACCGTTGAAGGTGCAAACATCCTAACTCGTAACCTTATGATCTTTGGTCAAGGTGCCACACGTTGTCACCCATATGTACAAGACTTAATTACAGCAATTCACTCTGAAGATTCAGATGCAGACGCTAAATTTAACTCATTGTTCCGTAAAACAATTGGTTACAGTGTTAAGAACTTCTTCCGTGGTTTAACAACGGCGTATGTACCAGGTGTTGGCGGTTCAAATAACCCTGACAAACTAGTTAACCAGTTTGAAAAGCGTATTAAGCGTTTATCTAGTGTGTTAGCAGTTCAATCAGACTTTGCATTGTTAGTATTAGGCGGCGACCTTAAGCGTAAAGAAATGTTATCTGCTCGTTTAGGCGACATTCTTAGCTTCTTATTCATGGCGATGGGTAACATTAAGTTCTACCTACAAAGTGAAAACCGTAAAGACCTAACTCCTTATTTTGAATACGGTACACGTTGGGCACTACAACAAGCTGAAGAAGCACTAGAAGCTTATGTTGATAACTTCCCTAACCGTGTTGTTGCTGGATTCTTAAAAGTATCTACTGGTAATGCGTTCTTAGGTAAAACTAAGATCTCTGACAAGCTAATCACTGACTTAGCAGAAGCAACGTTACGTAATGACGGCGCTAAAGAAGAGTTAACAAGCCTAGTAAGCATGAAAGGTCGTGATGGTTTCACTGTTCTTTCTGATGCATACAAAGCGAAGTTAGACGTTCTTCCGTTACTAGATAAGATTAAGAAAGCACAACGTGCTGGTAAAGTAACTAAACAGTTAACGTTTGAAGAGTTAGTAGAAGTTTCACTACAAGCAAACGTGGTAACCTCTGAAGAAAGTGATAAGTTAATGGCCTACAACGAGAAGCGTAAGCTTGCGATTGCTGTTGATGAGTATACTTTTGATATGGAATTGCTATCAAACATTGATGAGCCTAAGCCAATCTTAAAAACGGCTTAATCCATATACTTAGTTAAATCTAAATAATAAAGACCAGCTTTCGAGCTGGTTTTTTTATCCCTAAAATTTGCCATGGGAAAAGTGTTTTAGTCTAAGTAGCTAGAATGTAATAAGAAAGTAGCATAGTAGAAAGCACCACAGCGCAGCAGGAAACACAGCATTTCAATTGTATGTAATCTTATTCAGGGAACGTTTAATAGTATGTGAATAGTCGTTGAGTAGTATTTTGCTAGTCTGTGGATAGTGTACTAGTTACTTACAGGCATAAAAAAAGCAGCGGATAAGCCGCTGCTTTTATATAAACAAAGTTAAATCTAACTGTGTTTACTTATCTTTTTGGCCGTATGTCTTACCAAAGAAGCTATCGTCGTTCCATGTAGGACGTTGATCCGCTTCAGCAACTTCTCTAGCAATACCAATATTAATCTCAGTGAATAGCTTTGCTGAGTTATAGTTGATAGGTAAGTCTAAAGAGTCACTTGGCTGATGGTAATGATTTGCAAAGAAGTCACCCCACACTTTACCGCCATCTTCGCCTTCAGTTTTTGAAGTGAATCCTGTCATTAAGAAAACAGAAGGAACGCCTTGTTTTACAAAGTTGTAATGGTCAGAACGAGTGAAAATTGCTTGCTCAGGCATTGGGTCTGGGCTTAGTGCAATATCAAATTTAGCCGCTGCTTTTTCTACGCTAGGACCCATTGAACTGTGGTTAGCACCAAAGGCAATGATATCGGCAAAATCGTAAAGTAAAACAGGCATGTCTAAGTTGATGTTAGCAACCATGTCGTTAATTGGAACCGTAGGGTTGTTCGCGTAATAGCTAGAACCTAGTAGTCCTTTTTCTTCACCAGTTACAACAGTAAATAATACTGAACGACGAAGAGAACCAGACTCTTTTAATACGCGAGCTGTTTCTAATAAAATAGAAACACCAGACGCATTATCCATTGCACCATTGTTGATACGATCTTCTTTACTAACATCTTGCGTAAAGCCAACGTGATCCAAATGCGCAGTAAATACTACATATTCGTCTTTCAGTTTAGGATCGGTACCAGGAAGAATCGCAACAATGTTAGGCGATGACACTTCTTCGTGTTTTGCTTTAGACTCAAGTGATAATGTTGCGTTTAATGGAAAACCTTTTACTGGCTTATCTTCATTATCTGCTGCAAATACATCTTCTAAAGACGTTTCTGCATTGGCAAATAACTTCTCAGCGGCACCGATATTTAAGTACGCACCCATTTTGATGTTTTCATAGCCACCAAAAGGATTACCATTTTCGTCTATCCAACGCATAGAAGGAGCACGTAAATAGTTTAAAGAGCTCGTATAAGGACGAACTTTTTCACGCTTAGGAGAGTGAAGAGAAACAACACCTACAGCACCGCGCTCGGCAGCAAAACGAGTTTTTTCACGGTTTAAGTGAGCGCCTTCTTCTGACGGCCATTCTGCTGGACGACCACGTAGAGTAACAACAATTTTTCCTTCAACATCAAGACCTTCATAGTCATTGTAGTCAAAGTCTTCTGCCACAATACCGTAACCAACGAATACCGCTTCTGCTTCTAAAGCAGACTCTGTAGCCGACATGTTAGGTCCCATGATGTAGTCTTGTGGGAATTTAAGTTCAACTTCGCCATCTGCAGTTTTGATAGTGGCTTTAGGGCTTTGCTGATTTAAATAACCTTTACGGAAAGTTACCGGTTGCATGTAAGAACCGTCGATACCAGCAGGTTGTAGGCCCATTTTTTTGAATTCAGTGGCAACATAAAGTGCAGCTCGGTCATAACCTTTACTGCCTGTGTCACGACCTTCTAAAAGATCATCAGCTAAAAACTCTAGGTGAGCTTGGATACGTGATTTTTCTACCTCAACGTTAGTTTGCTCTACTTTCTTTTCAGAGCAGGCGGTAGTTACCGCCAACACTAACATCAGGCCAACGCTTGATATTATTGTTTTCATATTATTTTGCTTACTTTTGGGATGGAAATCAGTATTCTAGTTTACACACTTGGTTTCATAAAAACGGTCGTGAAAACTTCCTTTTTTTATGCATAATTAGCCTAAAATGCCACTTATACCCTCTTATCATAAAGGATAACCATGAAATTACCTACTAAGCTCATCGTTTTAACGGCACTGTTCATCGGGTTTGGTTCTTTTAACGCAATCGCCAAAGTAAAAGTAGGCGAGCCGTTGCCAAATTTCGAATTAAAAACAATGGATGGCACGCAGGTTGTTGAAATGGATTCCTTAAAGGGGAAGGTGGTTTACGTCGATTTCTGGGCAAGCTGGTGTAAGCCTTGTTTAAAGTCATTTCCGCTATTAAACGACATTTATAACAGGAAAAAAGAACAGGGATTTGAAATCGTTGCGGTGAATCTTGATCAGAGAAAAATCAATGCAGAAGACTTCTTAAATAAAAAGCCGGTTGATTACACCAATCTATATGATGCCAATGGTGAGGTGAGCAATACCTTTAATGTTAGTGTTATGCCGGTAGGCTACTTAGTTGACCGAAAGGGAATAGTACGTGCAATTCACCACGGCTTTTTGCCTGGCGACGAAAAAAAACTAGAGAAAGGAATTTCTATTTTACTAAAACGCTAACTAAGACGTTTGTATCGTCATAGCTGTGAATAGTTAGGTGCTGGTAAATTGAATGTTTATTTAAATTGTAGCTGTCTAAGCACGTTTAACCGGCTTAGACAGTCCAAATCACAAAATGCTAGTTAACCGTTGAGTTATCTGAATCGGCATTGGCATTAAAAAGTGCTTCTACATCAATTGAGTCAAACAAGTATTGCTTCATGCAGAACTGGCAAATTATTTCAATGTTGCCTCTCTCTTCAACCAATGAAAGCGCATCGTCTTTTGATAATCGTAAAATTGCATCACCGGTTTTTTCCCGGCTACAACCACACGCATATTTAACTTCTTGAGGTTCAAATAATTGCGGGTTGTCTTCATGATATAAGCGAATCAACACTTGAGTTGGGTCAAGGTGCAATAATTCTTCATCTTTAATCGTATTGGTTAAAGCTTCTAAATGCGTGAAGTCTTCTTTAGCGCGTTCTTCAACCGGCAGTACTTGTAATAACATGCCAGCGGTTTTGCATTGCTCTTGCTGAACGTCAGTGGCTAACCAAACTCGGGTGCGCAATTGTTCTGAGGTTTCAAAGTAATGCTCAATACACTCTGCAAGCGTATCTTTGTCTAATGCAGCAACACCTTGGTAACGTTCGCCGCCTTTAGGTGCGATAGTAATAACCATAAAGCCAGAACCAATTAGGTCTAATAATGTGCCTTCTTTAATGTTTTCATCAAACTTAGCAGACGCTCGCATAGACTGTTTATTGTTGCCATTGACCACAGCATAGTTAAGCGGACCATCACCCTGAAGCTGAACACTAATTTCACCCTCAAACTTTAGCGTTGCTGTAAGTAAACACGTTGCAGACAGCAATTCGCCAAGAATTCGTTTTACGACATTTGGGTAGTCGTGATTTTCAAGCATTGCCGTAAATGAGTCTGAAATTTGTACTAGTTCGCCACGAACATGGTACTTATCAAAAAGGTAACGGTGTAGTAGGTCTGGTTGTTTAATGTCAGTCATGGATAAGTTACTCAAATAAATCTGAATTTTTAAGGTTTAATAACGTTCGGCGTTGTTTTTTATCTGGTTTTGTATCTGGGCGCGGCGACATTGCTGCACTTGATTGCCTTGCTAACGCTTGCTTTTCTCTGTTGGCAACGCTTTGTTCTGTTTCTTCGTAGAGTGTTTGTGCAATAGTAAAATTGCGTCGTTTGTCACTAGCTTCTTTTATTACAACAATTTTTTCATCAAATCCCTGACGAATCTTCACTTCCGCGCCTACATCTATTGCTTTAGATGCTTTACATCGTTGACCATTATAGTGAACTTTTCCACCATTGATCATGTCTGTAGCTATAGAACGAGTTTTAAAAAATCGCGCGGCCCAAAGCCATTTATCTAATCGAATTTTTGATTCTGTCATGTTATGTTTCAGTAATGTTAAATGTGCCGTGAAAACGTCGTGAATTTATCATAATTAGTGATTTTAAACTACTTGAAAGGTTATACTCGACTTTTCAACATCGAGCACAAGCATTTTTACTTTTAGTTTGATAATGTATGGCGCCGCAATCTGTCATTGTTGATTAAAAGTTGCTTGGATAATAATAAGAAATGGAGTCGTCTCGCTTGTTAGAGCAGTTAAGCCAATTGGCTCAAAAAATTCCGCAAAATAAAATTGCAAAAGTAATTACCGTACTTTTAGTGGTATATAGTGCCTATTTAGCCGCGCTTACTATTTGGAAATTTCTTGACGAGCCTGCGAATAAGGGACGTATTTCTGTTGTTCAAACATCTTCTTCGTCTTCATCATCAAACGCTTCAAGTATAAATATTAGCCAGTTGGTAAGTCTTAACTTATTTGGTAAAGAAGAAACGAAAAAAGCACCAACAAAGCCTAAACTAACAACGTCCGTTGCACCTAAAACACGATTGAATTTAACCCTAACGGGCATTGTTGCTGACAGCACAAGTGAAGTCTCAGAAACGTCCGTAGCAATTATTGAGTCTTCAGGCAGCCAAGATACCTATGGAATTGGTCAAAAAATTGAGGGTACGTCGGCGTCAGTGAGTCAAATCTTATTAGACAGGGTTATTTTATCTGTGGGTGTGGGTTACGAAACGTTAATGTTAGAGGGAATTGAATATTCCACATCAATACCCGGATCTGCTTCTGAGCTTAATGACAACATAGATGTTGATGCCGTGGATGTTGGTCCAACGAGGCCATCGCGTAATTCAAAAACAAGAAAGCCAAACAACAAGTTTGGGAAGCCAGCGGCTTACGATAGAGAGCCAGAAAGAATTGATAATCGTGATGATACTGAATTAGCAGACTCATTACGCGAACAAAGAGAGCAGCTGTTTGACGACCCTAAACAGTTGATGGATGTTATAAAAATTACACCGTATAGAGAAAATGGCGAGTTGCTGGGGTACAAACTGTCTCCAGGGAATGATCCAACCATTTTTAATCAAGCTGGTTTAAAACAGAATGACTTAGCGGTGAATATTAACGGTTACGACTTAACGGATATGCAACAAGCACTGTCGTTAATGAGTGAATTAAAAGAGCTAACGGAAGCAGATATTACTGTTTTACGCGATGATTCGCCGGTTCAAATAATTTTGGCATTATAAGCCCTGGAGTTTATTTAAATGGGATTTTTTAGTAAATCTAAGAACATACAAGCAAAAGTTACTCGCTCGGCCAAGGTGTCGGCTTTTTCCGCTATTCTGACTTTAGGTTTGTTGTCTACAGCGTGGGTTTCACCAGTTGCCAATGCAACGCAATATTCACCAAATTTCAAAGGCACAGATATTAATGAGTTTATTAATATTGTCGGCAAGATATTACAGAAAACGATTATTATTGACCCAGCGGTGCGCGGCAAGGTAAATGTTCGTTCCTATGACTTGTTAACTAAAGAGCAGTATTACCACTTTTTCTTAAACGTTCTTCAGGTATACGGTTATGGCGTTATTGATATGGGCAATGGCATATTAAAAGTTATTCGTGCCAAGGACGTAAAAAGCTCACCAACACCAGTAGTTGGAGACGGTTATTTAGGCGAAGGTGACGAAATGGTCACTCGAGTTGTTGAAGTAAAAAATGTGTCAGTTAGAGAGTTATCTCCACTACTGCGTCAGCTTAGCGACCAATCAGGCAGTGGTCATGTTGTGCATTATGAGCCGTCTAATGTTGTGATGGTAGTAGGCTCTGTAGCAATGGTTAATCGCATGGTTGAAATTATTAACCGTGTAGACCGTGCCGGTGATCAAAAAGTGGTTATAGTGAAGCTAGAATACGCGTCAGCCAGCGAGATGGTGCGCATAGTAGAAAGTATTAACAAAGCCGCACCAGGTAACAAAGGGCAACCAGACTTTTTAGTGCCAAAAATTGTTGCTGATGACAGAACTAACAGCGTTATTGTCACAGGTGAACAGGAAGCTCGTGATAAAGTGATCGAGCTGATTAAGCGCTTAGACTCAGAATTAGAAAGCACAGGAAATACCAAAGTGTATTTCTTAAACTATGCGAACTCTGAAGAAGTGGTAAAAGTACTAACAGGTGTATCGGACTCTATTGCTGCAGATGCACAAGGCGGCACGACAACAACCAATAAACGAGCTCGAACTTCATCTACTCGTGACTATTCTATTCAAGCTCATACTGATTCAAATTCATTAGTTATTAATGCTGAACCAGACATGATGCGCTCTTTAGAGCAAATTATTCGTCAGTTAGATGTTCGTCGTCAGCAAGTATTGGTTGAAGCTATTATTGTTGAAGTGTTTGAAAGTGACGGCATTAACTTAGGTATTCAGTGGGGCAGTACAGATATCGGCTTTACTCAATATAACAACGGTGTAACGCCAATTTCTACTATTGCGGGCGCAGCATATCAAGCGCGCGATCAAGAAACAGAAAGCATAGTAAACGGCTTTGATGATAATGGTAATACAACTCAAAATAAAGTGACCACCACAGAACGTGGCGACTATTCAGGTTTAGCACAAGTCCTAGGTGGCATTTCTGGCTTTGCAACGGGCGTGGTAAACGGCGGTTGGGGTGCAGTTTTACAAGCAGTCCGCAACGACACCAATACCAACATTCTTGCTACGCCATCAATTACGACGATTGATAATGAAGAAGCGTCAATACTAGTGGGTTCTGAAATTGCCATTCTTACTGGCTCAACTGCAAGTTCAGCAAATTCAAATCCATTCCAAAAAGTAGACCGCAAAGAAGTGGGTATTAAGTTAAAAGTAACACCACAAATTAACGAAGGCTCAGCGGTACAGTTATTAATTGAACAAGAAGTATCAAGCGTAAGTGGTGCTGTGGGTGTTGATGTTGGTATTAATAAACGTTCAATTAAAACCAATGTATTAGCTGAAGACGGTGGCACTATTGTTATTGGTGGCCTGATTGATGAAGATGTTCAAGAAAGCATCTCTAAAGTACCATTGCTTGGTGACATCCCTATTATAGGTCACCTGTTCCGCTCAACGGGCACAACAAAACGTAAACGTAACTTGATGGTGTTTATTCGTCCAAGAATTTTACGTGACGGCGCTTCAGCGCTTGATGTAAGTAAACAAAAATATAACTACATTCGCGCTGAGCAAATTAAGAAAGATCAAGATGGTATCTCTTTAATGCCATTAACTGATCAGCCTGTATTACAAGAGTGGGATGACAGCCTTGCGTTGCCACCTCGCTTTGAAGACTATCTTGAAAACCAAGAAAAAGGTGTAAAACCACCAACCGTATCTAAAGATAGCCCTAAAAAAGAAGGGTAAGATAATGGAACTTGAACCAGAGATAGAACAAGAGCTAGAGAGCGAAGCGATACCAGCGAACCAGCGTTTGCCCTTTGGTTTTGCGCAGCGTTTTGGCGTAATGATTTCTTATAACAACGATGAAAAAGAGCTGTTAATTAAGTCTGACACGCCAATGTCAGCGTTATTAGAAACGCGACGTTTGATTGGGCATCCACTACCATACAGAGTTATTACTAATAACGAATTTGAAATTGCCATTGAGCAGGCGTATCAGCGAAATGCTTCTGAAACACAGCAGCTTATGGAAGACATTGGCAATGAAGTTGATTTGTTTTCTATTGCTGACGAGCTACCAGGCACGGAAGATCTATTAGAAAGCGAAGACGATGCGCCGATTATAAAGTTAATTAACGCCACTTTATCCGAAGCCATTAAAGAAGGCGCGTCGGATATTCATATTGAAACCTTTGAGAAAGAATTAGTTATTCGTTTCAGAGTCGATGGCGTTTTACGTGAAGTACTAAGTCCAAACCGCAAATTGGCTTCGCTTTTAGTTTCAAGAATTAAGGTAATGGCGCAGCTAGATATTGCCGAAAAGCGTATTCCTCAAGACGGTCGTATTTCATTGCGTATTGCAGGTCGAGCTATTGATGTGCGTGTTTCTACTATGCCATCGTCCTACGGTGAGCGAGTGGTAATGCGACTGCTGGATAAAAACAATGCCCGTTTAAACCTTGCTGATTTAGGCATGGCATCAGCTAACGAATTACAGTTTGGTCAGTTATTACGTAAACCACATGGAATTATATTGGTTACCGGCCCTACAGGTTCAGGTAAAAGTACCACCTTGTATGCGGGTTTATCAGATATAAACAGTAAAGACCGTAATATTCTGACTGTTGAAGATCCGGTGGAATATGAATTGCCAGGTATTGGTCAAACGCAAGTTAACCCAAAAGTAGACATGACGTTTGCGCGTGGTTTACGAGCAATACTTCGTCAAGATCCAGATGTGGTCATGATAGGTGAGATACGAGATTTAGAAACTGCGGAAATAGCTGTGCAAGCCAGTTTAACCGGTCATATGGTAATTTCCACATTACACACAAATACCGCCGCAGGCGCGATTACTCGTATGGAAGACATGGGCATAGAGCCTTTCCTGTTGTCATCGAGTTTGTTAGCCGTGTTATCCCAACGACTGGTAAGAACCTTATGCAAAGACTGTAAGTCTGAAGTACAACCGGATAATTCTGAATTGGCACTATTAGGACTAACTGAAGAACAAGCTAGTGCTAAAAGTGTCACTATTTACCATCCAAAAGGGTGCGACAAATGTAACTTTAGTGGTTACCGTGGGCGAGTTGGTATTCATGAACTGTTAGTGGTTGATGAGCAAGTACGCGAATTAATTCACAATGGCCATGGTGAACAAGCAATTGAAAAGTACGTTCGCCAAAATATCCCAGGCATTCGTGACGACGGAATGAGCAAAGTATTACAAGGTATCACTACATTAGAAGAAGTTCTAAGAGTGACACGCGAGGATACATAATGGCGGCTTTTGAATATAAAGCGCTTGATGCCAAGGGAAAGTCTAAAAAAGGCATACTTGAAGCGGACACATCAAAACAAATTCGCCAACAGCTTCGAGACAAAGGTCTTATTCCACTAGAGATAAACAAAGCAAGCCAAAAAGAACAGCAAGAAAGTACCGGTTTCGCTTTATTTCAGCCTACGGTTTCTGCGTCTGACTTAGCATTAATTACGCGACAGTTAGCGACGCTAGTGGGTTCAGCATTAACTATTGAAGCGGCGCTGTTAGCCGTTGCTGAACAGTGTGAAAAACCGCGTTTAAAAAGAACCATCATGTCTATCCGTTCAAAAGTCGTTGAGGGTTACACTCTTGCCGACGGCATGAAAGAGTTTCCAACTATCTTTGATCATTTATTTCGCTCAATGGTGGCAGCGGGTGAAAAATCGGGTCACTTGGACGAAGTGTTAAACCGTTTAGCTGATTACACAGAAAAACGTCAGGCCACCAAAAGTCAGCTCACTCAAGCCATGATTTATCCAATTATGCTGACCCTGTTTGCCATTGGTATCGTTGCGTTTTTGTTAGCCTCTGTAGTACCACAAATAGTAGGTCAGTTTGTTGAGTCCGGAGCCACGCTACCAGGCACCACACAGTTCCTGTTAACAATGAGTGACTTCATCATAGATTACGGAGTGTTTGTTTTAATCGGCATATTGGGCGTTAGCGTGATTATGCAACGAATGTTAAAGCAACCAGCCATAAGGCTTAAGTTTGATCGCTGGTTGTTAAGCTTGCCTTTAGTGGGTCGAGTAATTTTGGGCGCTAATACCGCACGATTTGCGAGAACCCTAAGTATCCTAGCATCAAGTGCAGTGCCGATATTAGATGGAATGAAAATAGCGGGACAAGTATTAACCAACAAATATATTCAGAAGTGTGTAAAAGAGGCCTCGAATGCCGTTCGTGAAGGTAGCTCTTTAAAAAACTCGTTACAGCAAAGTAAAACTTTCCCTCCCATGATGATTCATATGATTGGCAGTGGTGAAAAGTCTGGTGAGCTTGAGCAAATGTTGGGCCGTGCTGCAGATAACCAAGACAATGAAATGGACGCTACGTTAAAAATCAGCTTAGGTTTATTAACGCCGTTAATTGTATTAGTGATGGCTGGCATGGTGATGTTTATATTAATGGCTATTTTGCAGCCCATAATGCAAATGAACACTTTAGTAGGAATGTAACCTAAGTCGGTTACTATAAAAATAAGAAAACGATTGGAGTATCCAGTGAAAAAGTTTCAAACAATGAAAACGAATAAACAAACAGGTTTCACTCTTTTAGAAGTGATGATCGTTATTGCTATTTTAGGCATGATTGCAGGTTTGGTTGTTCCAAACCTAATGGGTCAGTCTGACGAGGCAAAGTTGCAAAGTACCGCCATCGAAATCCGTAACTTAGAGTCTACGTTAGACATGTATAAGTTAAAGGGCGGTATGTACCCAACCACTGAACAAGGTTTAGAAGCCTTGGTTAACATACCTGAAATGGAGCCAATACCACGTAATTATCCACAAAACGGTTATTTGAAAAAGGTACCTGTGGATAAGTGGGGCAACGAGTATCAATTAGTAAGCCCAGGCGAAATGGCCCAATACGACTTGTTTTCAATGGGTCCAGACGGTGTAGCCGGCACTGATGATGACATTGGTAACTGGAACGCAGACGAATATTTATAAGCGGTTTAAGGTATTAAATAGAAGTACACGAGAGTGAAAGCGACAATGGCCAGGTATTCAAAAAACCAAGGCTTTACCCTAATAGAGTTGATGTTGGTTATTGTTATCATCGGCTACTTAGTGTCGCTTGTGCGCTTTCCTAGTTTTACGCCTAATGCCTATGACTTAGTGGAAGAAGAATCGCAAAAACTCACGGCGTTAATTAACTTGGCGTCGGAGTATGCCACGGTAAAAAATAAACAGCTTGGTTTAGCGGTATCGGAACAGCAATACGTATTTTTGGTATTAGAAGATGAAGAGTGGGTTCGCTTTACGGAACGTCCGTTTGAAACAGAGCCGTTAAATGAAAATTTAACGCTGACACTCAAGCTTGATGGATTACCTTGGCAAGAAAAAAACTTGTTAAGTGCCGTGCAATTTATTGACGATGAAACAATGGAAGATCAGTCTGGACTTTCAAATGAAGAAAAGCTGTTAGCGTTCCCGCAAGTGTTTTTATTATCTTCTGGCGAAATATCCCCCTTTGAAATTGAGTTAGAGTTCCAAGATTTTGATGACGTTGTGATGTTTGTGATCCAAGGCTTGTTTACTGCTCCAGTAAAATATTACGACCCCACACAGCAACAGGAGCTTGATAGATAATGAAGCTTGTTGCTAAACAGAACACTCAATCTAGTACTTCACCTGTAGCTCCGCTTAATACGGTACCCACTAAAGCTCGTAAAAAAGTGAAGGGCTTTACGTTAGTAGAAATGTTACTAGCGTTAGCTATTTTTGCCTATGCCAGTGCCTCAATTTTAAATGTAGTTAGCCAAAGTGCGAGCAATATTGGCTTACTACAACAAATGACCTTTGCATCTTGGGTGGCCCAAAATCGCTTAACGGAGCTTCAAGTGGAAAAAGCCTGGCCACCAAAGCAAAATCACAAAGGTGAAGCTGAAATGGCAGGTTTAAAATGGTTTTGGCGACAACAAGTTGTGGAAACCGCTGATCCTAGAATGCGCGCCGTGACGGTTTCAGTTTATGAATTTGAAGACAGCAAAAACAGTATTTACGACTTAGAAACGTATGTTGTTCAATATGTGCCAAGAGGCAAAAGTGATGAATAGCAAACATCGATTAGCTTCAAATAAAGCCACGCACCAAGGCTTTACTTTAATTGAAATGTTATTGTCTTTGGCTATTTTTGCCATGTTAGGCGTTGCTACTTATTCAGTACTTAATAATACAATATCTAATAAAGAACATATTGAAGCTCAGTCGGCGCAGTTAACACACTTGCAGCGGGCCATGATGTTTATTGAAAATGACTTTCAGCAAGTGGTACAACGAAAAATAAGACTTAATGGTGAACCACCTATTGATAAGTATTTTGTGGCTGAGCCTTATTTATTAGACTCTGAAGACTTAGGTTTTGCATTTGTTCGTGACGGTTGGATTAATCCTGTCATGATATTACCTAGAAGCGAATTGCAAGCCGTTGGTTATCGTGTAGTAGAAGGTGTTTTGCAAAGGCTTTATTTTAATTATGTTGATTCTGATAGAGGTGAAGAGCCAAGAATTCAAGACTTAATAGAAGGCGTGTCAGAGTTAAAACTGCAGTATTTTTATGACAACGAGTGGCAAGAGGATTTACCTGAGAAGGGCTTACCGCTATTGGTAAGGTTAACGTTTTTAACGGAAATGTTTGGAAAAATTGAGCGAGTATTTGCGTTTATAGAGGAAACTCAAGTTGACCAAGGTTAAACAACAGCGGGGCATCGCTTTAATTTCGGTTATGCTCATTGTGGCCCTTTGTGTTGTATTGGCCTCACAGTTATTGAAATCGCAACGTTTAGGTATTAGCCGCGCCCAAAATATGTTTGAGCGCCAACAAGCATTTGAGTACGCAAAAGGTTCAGAGTCTTTTGTTAAAATGTTATTAACAGAAACCTTAAAAGAAGATAATGGCGTAACCCACCTAGAACAAACGTGGGCCGCGGAAGGCATGGCTTTTCCTGTTAGCAATGGACTAATAGAAGGCCGTGTTGTTGACTTACATAGCTGTTTTAATCTTAATGGCCTTTGGAAGCCCAACATTGATAAAACTAAACAAAAAGCATTACGTGATATGTTTGTTCGTTTATTAGAGTCATTGGAAGTAGAGTCTGAAGTAAGTCTAGAAGACCTAGCGAATAACGTTTACGATTGGATAGATCCAGACGATTACGCCACCGAAGCGGGTGGTTACGATGGTGATATGTATTCGTCAATGGAGTTTCCATATTTAAGCGGTAATAGTGCCCTTGCTCATGAAAATGAGCTTAGAGTGATATACGGGTTTGATCCGCTAACACTGAATAAAATTAAGAAGTTTGTGTGTGCTATTCCGCAATATCACGAGCTTATTGTTAACGTAAATACCATCAAAGAAAACGAGCCTGAGCTGCTAATGGCCGTGCTTAATATTGATGAGTCCACCGCACAAAAAGTGATTGGTGACCGCCCAGAAAAGGGTTTTCAAGACATAAACGAATTTTGGGACTTACCATCAGTTAAGTCGATTAGCGGAATCGCGAATGTCGACAGGAAGGCTTTTACGGTAACGAGTAAATTTTTTAAATTAATTACAAATGCAACTTATAACGACGCCAAATTTGCATTGACCAGCTTGATTCAGTTAGATGAACAGTATCGAGCTTGGGTTATTGGGCGTCGATTTGGAGGGGAAGTTGAGCGAAAAGCTAATCCTGAGGATGAGCAGCCAAAAAACTAGTCCAGTATCTTGGCTAGTATGGTCTGATGTAACGAACGAAGTCATTGTTTCGGGTGAACTGCAAAGTCAGTCTGAACTGTCTTCTTTAAGTCGTTATGCACAAGGCCGTCCAGTAACCGTGCTGGCCAATAGTGGTGATGTTCGACTTATCACGCACATGAGTGCTATAAAACCAACACGTCAGGTCCTCAAGGCTTTGCCGTATATGCTTGAAGATGAACTAGCCGACGACATCGAGAAGTTACATTTTGCTATTCAAAATGTGGGTTTTGATAAAGAGCTAGAACAGCACTTTATTAATATCGCGGTGGTAAATAAAGTGATTTTAGCCGGTTGGGTGAGCTTGTTAGCAGACCATGATATTCGGGTGAATCATATTCTTCCGGAAGTGTTGTGTATTCCACTAGACGAAAAACCAGAACACATAAGCTTAATTGAAATAGCCAATGGCTATTTGATACGCGAAGGGCAATGGCAAGGTTGTTTTATTGAAAAAGATTGGTTGTCTTTGTATACCCAGCAAATGACGAACAAAACCATTAATTTTTATAGCCCTTTGCCAAAAGAGCTAGTTGAAGCGGCGGAAGATGAATCAAAATCTATTAAGGTAATCGCGGAAGATCCTGAGTTGCCTATGTTGTTACTGGCGCAGCAGGCTGCTAAGCAAAAGTGGAATTTACTACAAGGTGAATTCGCGCCTAAAAAACCAGTGAGTAAAGCATGGCAAACATGGCGACCAGTAGCCATATTAGGTGGCTTATTACTTATTATACAGTTTGTTATGCTGACAGCGCAGTGGCAACAGCAGAAGGCTCGTTTGGCGTCAGCTCAGCAAGAGTTGGCCAATTCATACCAGCAAGCATTCCCTAAAGAAAAGCTACGTATAAACCTCTTAAAAAGACAGTTACAGTCAAAGGTAAAAGCAATTTCTGGCGGTGGAGCTTCTACGTCTTCGTTTGAGTATTTGACAGTAATGGATGAGTTAAGTTCGGTTTTTAAGAGCTTCTCAACGGTGAAAATTGAAAACTTAAGGTTTGACGGCAAACGTAATGAACTCAGGTTAAGCGCAGTTGCGCCATCTTTTCAAGAGTTTGAGAAGTTCCGAGTGGCCATTGTAGAGTTAGGGTTGGAAGTAAACCCAGGCGCTGTAAACAATGATGGCGCTGTAGTGACTGGCTCACTAAGTATTAAGGAGTCTAGATAATGTCAGCAATAGCTAACTTTAAACAAAAGACGATTACTTTATATCAGTCAAAAACAGAGAGTGAGCAAAAGCTTATCTTGATACTCGGAATTTGTATTAGCTTGTTTGTAGTTATCTCTGTGTATAGCTCAGTAGCGAATGGATTGTCAGAGACATCAAAGAAATTGATACAACAGCAAGAGTTAAATGCTTGGGCTAATCAGCAAATAGCGCTAATTAAACGTTCTGGATCAAACACTGGCAGCGTTGGCAGCAATAATGGCTCCATTACACAGCTTATTAATTCGACCGCCAGAAGAAATGGAGTTACTTTGGCAAGGTTACAGCCACAAACTGCAGATATAGTGAAGGTTGGACTTGAAGACATAAACTTTAATCAGTTAACTAAATGGTTGGCGGATCTTCGAAATCAACATGGTATTTATGTAAGTAACTTAGATTTATCGAAGACCGACGAGACAGGCATTGTCCGTGTACGACGCCTAGACTTGGAGCGTAATTAATGTCGGTTAAAAAACTTCTTTCCCTGTTTATAGCACTGTTTATTGTTTTTGGCGTTTTATTAACTCCAGTCAGCTTTATTGCAAAGTATATAGATACTCCTAAAAATGTAGCCTATCAGTCGTTATCGGGCACACTTTGGTCAGGTCGAGCAAATGTAATTCAAGTTGATAAGTGGCACTTTAGTAGTTTAACTTGGGATATGAATATTGCTTCTTTATTTACTGGTAAACTGTCATTTGATCTGAAATTTGGCCAGGCAAGAGAGAGCAATCAGTTGAGCGGAAAAGGAAATATATCGCTAGGTTTCAATACCTTGTCATTATCGGAACTCACCTTTCGAGCGCCAGCCAATGCAATCCGTTCGGAGTTACCGATTCCGACTAGTGAGCTAAAAGGTCGAGTGATTTTAGACATAGATGACTTTCATATGACTTCCGCAATTGACCCAAATACGCCAATGCAAATGTGTGATATTTTGCAGGGTGAGTTGTTGTGGACAAAAGCGGAAGTTGTTTTTGGTCAAGCAATGGAATTAGGCACAATTGCTTCCCAATTGTCTTGTAACGAAGGTGATATTGTAGCTTTATTTGATGGTTTGAACCGATTAGGTTTGGAAGGGAGTGCTCGTATTGAGTCGCCAGATTCATTTACCTTTCAAGGGTTTGTGAAGCCTGATCCGAGCTTACCTAGAGATATTCACAACGGCATTAAGATGTTTTCGCAATTGGACGCACAAGGCCGTTACCCAATCAAACTATAGTGCTTTAAAAGTGTTTACGTTGTAAATCAAGGCTACCTTCACGGTGGCCTTTTTTATGAACTAAACTAATGATGACTCCGTATAAAAAGCAAACAGGGGAAGTTACCTATGCTTATTAACTTTATACTTTTTCAACTCATTTGGTTTGGTTGTATTCTTATTGGCAATACATTCCTGCCCGTGGGCTTAGCGCTAGTCGCATTTCATTTGTACCATACAAAATACAATAAGCCGGATGTTGTCATCATCTTAGCCAGTGTAGCCATTGGTTTATTCATCGACTCTTTATTAATGGCATTTGGCGTTTTTCAGTTTAATCATGGTGTAGTTATACCCTTCATCATTCCTCCGTGGTTGGTGCTTATCTGGGCAGGTTTTGCGATGACGTTAAATCACAGTTTGAAATATTTTCAGCAAAAGCCTTGGTTGGCGTTTATAGGTGGCTGTATCAGTGGTCCGTTATCTTATTTAGCAGGCGCTAGGCTCGGGGCGATAGAAGTACCGCTTGGTATTTGGCAAACGGCAATTGTTTTTGCTGTTATTTGGGGGCCGTTGTTTTTGCTTCTAACTCAATGGGGGAAGCGCCTAAGGCAATCACATATTCAAAATTTAAATGATTTGGAGCAAGTATCATGAGTCTGAACAATCCATTTATATTAAAGCGCTTTAACAAGCTTTCTGGTTTTTATGCGAGCAACGTTTCGTTATTGGCGGCGGTATTTGTAACGGCCATCATGACATTAATGGCAACGCTTTTAATAGGTAAGCCTGCTTATGCTCAAACCGTCGTTAATACTCAAACAAAAGACACTGCTGGAGATTTACGTTATACCGTACAAAATAACACTCTAGTATTATCAAATGGAAAAAGCTTTAAGGCCACCGGGCAAGCGGAGTTTAGCTACCTATTTTGGGATGTTTACGACAGTAGACTGTTTAATATGAAAGGTAAGTTTGATAGTAAATCAGATTGGCATGAGCAAGGACCCGTTGTTTTAGAAATACACTATAAAAGAGACATAAAAGCTAAAGACTTGATAGACAGTACCGTGGAGCAATGGCAGCACTTAAAAGTGAGCGACGCAGATTATGCACAGTATGTGACCTGGCTAAGTGAGACGTGGCCAAATTTGAAAGAGGGCGACAAACTAGCCTTGTTGATGTACTCGGATCACAGCGTGTTTTTTTATAATAACGAATTTTTGTCGAAACAAGATAATCCCGAGTTTGGGAAAACATTCTTAGATATTTGGCTGTCAGTTGATACATCCGAGCCGAAGTTACGTAAGCAGTTATTATCATTATAAATAAGGCCAATTTTATGAAAACGGTTCTCGTTGCATTGTTTTTTAGCTTATTACTTGTAGGTTGCAGCACCCAAGTAGATGAGTATCAAGATACAAATCCAAAGTTTGAGTTAGATCGTTACTTTGATGGTGACGTGGTCGCGTGGGGCATGATTCAAGATTATAGTGACAAAGTAACCCGACGTTTTTGCGTAGAAATGACGGGAACCTGGGAAGACGCAGAACGCGGTAAAACTGGCGTTTTGGATGAGTTTTTCTATTATGACGACGGTGAGGAAGACCGACGAATATGGAAATTAAATAAGTCAGCCGATGGCATATACTCGGGCTCGGCAGGTGATGTAGATGGAGAAGCTACAGGTGAAGCGATTGGTTTTGCGTTTAATTGGAAGTACAACCTAGAAGTTAGTATTGATAACAGCGAATACACTTTTGCGTTAGATGACTGGATGTATCAATTGGACGAATATCGACTCATGAACAAAACCGCCATGAAGAAGTTTGGCGTAACGGTGGCGGAAATTACTATATTTTTTGATAAAGAGCAGCCACTAAGAAGTTGTAATAAGTAACAACAAGCTTATAGCTGCCTTTATTTTATAGGCGTAAAAACTTATTTGATGTCGTTTAGTAAGGTGCGGTAGTCAGTGACGTTTACGAATCCATTAATTGGCACCGCGACCTTCTTGCTGTCTGGATTAGCGACTGCAAGCAAGTGCTTTATCCCAAACTCTTTTGCTGAATGAAGAATACGTTCTGAATCATCAACGAAAAGTGTCTTTGCTGGGTCAAAGTTTAAATGGCTTTGTAGTTGTGTCCAAAGTGACTGACTTTCTTTGCTTGCTCCAAATTGGTGGCAAGATATTAAGTGGTCAATGTGATCGTCTAACTGAGTTCTTTCAACTTTTAAGCTCAATGAATCAGGGTGCGCATTGGTTACTAGAACAACCTGTTTCCCGGCAGACTTTAGTGCGTCTAAAAATGGGATAGTATCGTCTCTAAGTTGAATTAAATGTTGTATTTCTCTTTTCAGTTCAACAATAGGAAGCTGTAGCTCGCGTTGCCAGTAATCTAAACAATACCAATCCAATTGCCCGTACACGGCGTCATTCTGCTGTTTCAATAATACCTTTGCTTCATGAAGTGGCATGCCATGAACCTTAGAATACGCAAGCGGTGTATGTTCCATCCAAAAGTGGTTGTCAAAGTGCAGGTCTAAAAGTGTGCCGTCCATATCAAGTAATACGGTTTCAATGTCGTGCCAATTAAGCATAGATTTCTTATTTTTAGTCGTTATAGTTAGGTTATGAAACGATTTTAGCAGAAGGTAGTTATGTCGGGGAAAAAAATAAGCGCTTATCCTGAAGCGCCTACATTGCCAACAATTCACAATAGTAAATTAGTTGCGCAAAGTAACTTATTTAAAATTGAGCAATTAGATTTAGAGTTTTCCAATGGAGAAAAACGCCAGTACGAACGGATGAAAGGTTCAGGCCGTGGTGCCGTTATGGTTGTGCCCTGCATGAACGTTGATGAGTTTATTTTAGTGAGGGAATACGCCGCCGGAATCCACGGGTACGAAGTTGGTTTTCCGAAAGGATTAATTGATCCTGGTGAAACACCTGAGGAAGCTGCAAACCGTGAATTAAAAGAAGAAATTGGTTTTGGCGCTAAACGATTCATTAAGTTAAAAACGGTATCTATGGCCCCGAGTTATTTTAGTGCTCAAATGCACATTTACATCGCCTTAGATTTATATGAAGAAACATTAGAAGGTGATGAGCCAGAGCCTTTAGAAAAAATTACATGGCGATGGAATGACGCAGATAGTCTGCTAGGTCACGAAGACTTTAATGAGGCTCGTTCAGTTGCTGCCTTGTTTTTGGCCCAACAAAAAATAGCTTCACAACCCGATTTATTCGGTTAATCTTTTTTGACTACGGATTATGCCTAAAATACCACCAACTGGCGCACTCAGGGTTGTTTTATTGAGCAGTGACAGATAAATTCGTCTATTCTTTCAGAATGAACGATTGTATTTGGAACTGCTATGGAAACGAGTCTTGTTAAATTAGTTGAAGAAGTAAAACTAATTGCGGTGAAAGCCGGCGGTGCAATATTAGAATACTTTGATGGCGGTGACTTTGAGCAGTTTAATAAATCAGATCAGTCCCCCGTAACAAGCGCAGATTATGCGGCAAACGATATCGTTCTTTCTTGCTTGCAGTCACTCACACCTGACATCCCTATAATGTCGGAAGAAGTTGAAGGGCTAGTTCTTAACGACAGAGCCAAATGGCCAGAATATTGGTTGGTAGACCCTCTAGATGGCACGCAAGAATTTGTTGCTGGCCGCCCTGATTTTGCAGTGAATATCGCGTTAATTCAAAATAACAAACCGGTTTTAGGTGTTATCTATGCACCAGTAACGGAAGATATTTATTGGGCAACAAAGGGAGGTGGTGCGTTTAAAAAGAATCGTCAAGACCAGGTTACACCATTGTCAGCTAATAAAATTGACGTAAATAAACACTCACTTACATTAGCAATAAGTCGCGTTCAAAAGTTAGATTCAATTACTAAATACATAAATGACTCTGTAGATTTAGGTTTTATATCTCTTGGCAGTTGTGCACTAAAGTCATGTTTAGTGGCAGAAGGCAAAGCGGATTTATATATTCGGGTTGGCCCAACCGGCGAATGGGATACAGGCGCGCCACAAATAATTGTGGAAGAGGCCGGTGGTTGTATTATTGATTCTGAGTTTATTCCTCTCTCATATAATGAAAGAGAGTCATTCTTAAACCCAGACTTTATTGTTGCCGCTGATAATAACCTAGACTGGACAGCAATGATTATTCCTCATGGTTCTCGTCGCGATTAAACTTAGCGGCGGGCATTAAGTTTACTGTTTCATGCAGTTCAGAAAAGACTAAAACGATTTCACCTAACTTTAACTGGTTTAAAACCTGTTCTTTTTTGTCACTAAATGAAACCTCATGCTCGCCATAGTCGGTTCCCTCGCGCATGATGAACTCTTCAATAATACCTTCTAATGCGTCAGAGCTGATATTTTTCCATGGGATAATCATATTACTTTTTTACCAAATTTATTGAGTTGCAGTTGCTGAATAAACTCAATGGTTCTATTTTCAGCCCAAAACGTTGGTTTAAATGGGTTAAACCCTGAAATAAATCCAACATGTCCACCGGCTTCACTTAATTCAAATCTGACGTCTGGTGAGAGCTGCTCGTTAGAAGGAATAACCGCTTCAGACATAAAAGGATCATCTTTCGCATGAATAATTAAAGTAGGTGTTGAAATAGACGCTAAAAACTTATTTGCACTGCTTTTTTCGTAATACTCAGCGGCACTTTTAAACTCATTGATTGGGGCCGTTACGGCATCGTCAAATTCGGTGAGCACCTTAATGTTGTCGAGTTCCTGAGCAGTAACTTTAATTGGGAATCGTTCGTTCATTAAAGCGAGCTTGTCTTTGGTTTTGTTTCTTAGCTTATCCACTAAGTACTTTTGATAAACGGCAGAAAAGCCCTGTCCAATTGCGTGAGCACAAGTAGATAAATCAAGTGGAGCTGATATAACAATGCCACCAGATAAAACAGAGTGGTCGCTTTCCTCTCCTAAGTATTTAGCCAGCATGTTTCCACCAAGTGAAAAACCAACACTATATTTAGGGTTATTCGGGAATTTTTTATGCACGTATTTTACAAGTTCAGAAACATCTTCTGTTTGACCAGAGTGGTAAGTTTTAGCAAGTCTGTTTTGCTTTTTACCGCAACCCCTAAATTGCATTAATAAACCAACCCAGCCTTTTTGATGAATAGCGTTCATCATGCGTTTAGCATAAAAGCTATCAAACGAGCCCTCTAATCCATGCAGCACAATAACAATAGGAGTGTCGTCATTGATATAGGCAGGCGAGCGACTCCAAATAAGCTCGAGAAAGTCGCCATCGGATAGGTTGAACTCTTGTTCAAAAGGTTTAAAGCTTTCTTTTACAGAATAAAACCTTGGAACAATGGTTTGTAAATGGCGGTTATTAAGCCACCAAGCCGGTTTAAAAGTTGATTCAAGTATCATGCAATCCTCATTTACTACCTCAACATGAGGGCGGACAATTTTATTGTATTGTACTAGTACAGTTCAAGTTAATAACGGGTTTACTTGTTCTTATTATTTATCTTTTTGGTAAATGGATACCGGCCAGCATACATCTAACCGATCCCCCAGCATGTTCAATCGCATTGACGTCAAAAGGAAGCAATGTTACTTCGCTATTTAATACATGCTTTTGTTCATCCGTTAACGCATTAAAAGCCGTTTGAGAAAGCGCTAAATAAAGCGTATCGCCATTTGTTAACTCTAAGGCATTGCCACAGTATTGCTCAATTTGTTGCTCGGTAAGGTGAATGATGGTTTTGCCTGTTCTTTCGATTGCTTTAATGACTAAGCGTTGTTGAGAAGCGTCTTTAATCATTTCAGTGGCTAACAAAACGTAACTAGATCCTACCGTCATGATGACATTGGTATGATAAACAGCGGTACCTTCTTTATTCACAGCATCAAATAATACCGGGCGGTAAGAGAACTGCTGACAAAACTCATAGAATAGTTGTTCAGAACAGCGATTTGAGCGAACGGCATAAGCTACGCGAGAATCGTGATCTAAAACAAGGGCGCCAGTTCCTTCTAAAAACTTATTCGAATGCTCATAAGGAGAGTAATCAATTATTTGATTAACTTGATACTGACTCACAAGCTTATCAATAATATCTGAACGCCTTTCTAAGCGACGGTTTTCAGGGTACATGGCATAAATTGCTAACTTGCCATCGTCGTGTGTTGAAAACCAGTTATTGGGAAATACGGAGTCTGGAGTTGCTTTACTAACATCCTCAAATAAATGAACGGTTATACCATTGTCCTCCAACTTCTTTGCCATGTTAGATACTTGTTCGTAGGCTAGTGTTGTTAGCGGCGCATTATTATCAGCTTCACTTTGAAAGGTATTATCGGCAGAGGTTTGTGGATTTGGTAAAAAGTGATGTGGACGGATCATAACCACAGCTTTAGGTGCCTGACTCATGATATTTCCTTTTAGGTTGTGAGCTACAAGATAACAATATGGCCGCATTGTACGGCCATTTATAATATTTAAACAAACGAAAAAGTACTATTGATTAGCCAAGTTCCTGTCTGTTATGTGGACGTGTATAGTCTACCAAAGGCCCCGCTGGAACAACTTGAGTAGGATTTATCATAGTATGACTAAAGTAGTAATGCCTTTTAATATGATAGAAGTCCACCGTTTCCGCAATACCAGGCCATTGATACAGCTCTCTTAAATAAGCAGATAAATGTGGATAACTCTCAATCGTTCTTTGGTTACATTTAAAGTGACCCACATAAACAGCGTCAAAACGGATCAATGTTGTGAATAAACGCCAGTCAGCTTCTGTGATTGTTGCTCCAACTAAATAACGACTTGTTGTTAGTCTGTGTTCAATTTCATCTAATGCACTAAATAGCTTTGTAAATTCTTTTTCATAAGCAGCTTGCTTGGTGGCAAAACCACACTTATAAACACCATTGTTTATGTTGTGGTAAACAAAGTCATTAACCTCATCAATGTCGGACTGTAATTCGCTTGGGTATAAGTCTAGTGAATTGTTCGTTAAATGATTAAAGGCGCTATTAAACATTCTAATTATTTCTGAGGATTCATTGCTGACAATTTGGTTCGTTTTTTTATCCCAAAGGACCGGAACCGTTACTCTGCCTGAGTAGTCGCTTTTATTTCGTGTATAGATTTGGTGCATATATTCAGAATCAAATAGAGCATCACCAGTACTATGATTGGATTTATTAAACTCCCAACCATTGTTTAACATATCAGGGGTAACAATAGATACGTCGATGTAATCTTCTAAAGATTTCAGCTTTCTAAAAATTAGCGTTCTGTGTGCCCATGGGCAAGCAAGAGAGACATAAAGATGATATCTACCTTTTTCAGCAGTAAAACCACTATTGCCAGTTGGGCCGGATTTGCCATCCGCAGTAACCCAATTTCTTAACTGTGAGTTTTCACGCTCAAATTTACCGTCGCTTTTATCAGTGTCATACCACTTGTTTTGCCACTGGCCATTTACGAGTAGTCCCATTTTGTCCTCTCTTATCGAATTTATTACTTGTATGAAATAAGTCTAGCAAAGGCTGAGGAACTCTATAATTGCTAAAACTTGCCTATTCCTTTCGAATAAATGCAATTATTGATCAACAGGTTAAAAGAAAAGAGTTATATTTGTTTATAATTCACTCAATTTAACAGCGTATCAGCCGATATTAATGCTAGGCAACCATAGGTATATTAAAATGATTAAATTCGACCCCACTCAATTACAAAATTGGCTGAGCAAACCCAGCAGTAAGGGCGAACTAAATTCTCAAAATGGCCAAAAGCATATTCAAAATTCAGCGCCAGCTTCGTTAGTTACGTTATCTGGTGCAACATCAAACACGAGTTTTTCTTACTTTCATCAAACGGTGCAAAGACGAGTACAGCAATCAATTTCAGTTCCTCAAGACCCTAAGCCTAATAAGTTAGAGCAGGCCGCAATTGAACAAAGAGATAAGCGAGCTGAAGCATCATCTAGCGCAATACTTGGTTTTGTTGCCAATCGACTTAAATTGGACAAAGCCGATGGTGCAACGCCAGAGCAATTGAAAAGCCGTATAGAAGCAGGCCTTAAAGGGTTTGAAAAAGGCTACGAAGAAGCCAGTGGTATTCTGTCTGATATGGGACTGTTAGAAGGTGATGTTAAAAGTGATATTTCGTTAACTGCGCAAAAAGTGAAAGAAGGGCTGTTTGAACTTGCTAATGAATACTTAGGTGAAAACCAAAGCGTCATTGAAAAACCATTTACTATTGGTCAGCCAGATGAACCTGTTGAGGATTCTGCGCCGCCCGCTCGTATTGGTGAAGCCTTGTTTCAGTCTTTGCAATCAAAGGAGTCTCGCTCATTTGAATTTGAGCTTGAAACACGAGATGGTGACAAAATTAAGATTAATGCTAGTGCATTTTTAGGCGCGTCGGTTGAATCGGGCAGCGGCCGTTTTTCTAGTCAGGGCCAAGGCAATGGTAATTCATATAGTGGTGGCTATGCCTACTCTTATAGTGAAGTTGTTAGTCAGCAGCAGTTTTCATTAAGCATTGATGGTGATTTAGATGAAGACGAACTAGAAGCGATTAATGCATTATTAGAAAAAATTAATAGTTTATCGGCAGATTTTTATGACGGTGACATGCAAGAAGCTATTAATAAAGCATTAGAGTTGGAATACGATTCATCTGAGATTAGTGGTTTTGCACTGGATTTAAGCCAAAGTACGAGCGTTAAAGCGGTAGAGGCTTATCAGTCTGAACAAGCTTCTTTAAACCCTGGCGCGGCCGGATTAAGAGAGTTGGAGCCATTAGGTAATTTTGCCGCTGACCTAAAAGGTGAGTTTGCTAAGACGGAAGATTTGTTTGCTCACCCAAGAGATTTGTTATCGGACTTGTTTCAGAAAATGGACTTATTGAATAAGCCTGAAGAACAGGACTACTCGATAGATTTTTCTTCTTTTTCAACGTCTATTATTGAACAGTGGTCAAGTCGTCTGGAGTTGCTTCGAGCACCTAGTAGTGAAGAGTGAGCCCGACATTAATCAATAAAAAGTATCGTAAAAGTAACCTTTGTAGTCAAAGCCTTACATTGTTCTTTTGTGGTTTGTAAGGCTGACTACTCAGGGTTATCAATATTGTTAGTTATTCAGCTGTTTTTTTAGAACCTGCCACTGCTTTATTTATTTGATTCATTTCTTGATTAGTAAGCTCGCGCCATTGTCCGGGCTTTAATCCTTTTAAGTCGACGTTCATGATTCGAGTTCGTTGTAGCTTAGTAACTTCAAATCCTAAGTATTCACACATACGACGAATTTGTCGGTTCAACCCTTGAGTAAGAATGATAGAGAATTTCTTAGGTCCAAGTAATTTTACTCGGCATGGTTTTGTCACTGTTCCAAGTATTGGAATGCCTTTCTCCATACGACTTTTAAAGCGCTCGTTTAGAGGCTTATCTACCACAACAACGTATTCTTTTTCGTGCGCATTCTCAGCGCGTAAAATCTTGTTAACAATATCACCGTCACTGGTCAAAAAGATTAGACCATCTGAAGGTTTGTCTAGGCGTCCAATCGGGAAAATTCGTTTAGGGTGATTGATAGCATCAATGATATTGCCTCGAACGTGACGTTCTGTTGTACATGTAATACCAATAGGCTTGTTGTAGGCAATGTAAACACGATCAGATTTATTTTCGGCACTGGCGTTAATCGTTTTACCGTTAACTGTAACGGTATCACCATCAAGTACTTTAGTGCCAAGCTCAGGAAGCTTGCCGTTTATCTTAACGCGCTTTTGCTCAATGAGTTTATCTGCTTCGCGTCGTGAGCAATATCCAGATTCGCTAATGAATTTATTGAGTCGTTTGCCTTGTTGTTCAGTCACGTAAGCGCCTTTAGAAATAAGTTAAATTTGAATCGGAATTACATAGAGGATTATAACATAGGTGAAGATTAGCCGACTACAGTCATGGTTAAATGCCAGGCACAAAAAAGCCTGCACTAGGCAGGCTTCTTAATACTAAATTGAATTAACGGCTAATTACTTAGCAGCTTTTTCTTCTTTAGCTTTTGCAATTACTTCGTCAGAAACACTGCTTGGACAAGGCATGTAGTTTTTGAACTCCATAGAGAACTGACCACGGCCTGAAGTCATTGTACGTAGTGAACCGATGTAACCAAACATTTCTGAAAGTGGTACGTCAGCTTTAATACGAACACCAGTAGCGCCTGCTTCTTGACCAGCGATCATGCCACGGCGACGGCTAAGGTCACCGATAACATCACCAACGTGATCTTCAGGAGTGAACACGTCTACTAACATTACTGGTTCAAGTAGTTGTGCACCTGCTTTAGGAATTGATTGACGGAACGCGCCACGTGCTGCTAATTCAAATGCTACTGCAGATGAATCGACTGCGTGGAAACCACCATCGTAAAGTTCGATTTCAACGTCAAGAACAGGGAATCCAGCTAGAACACCAGTTTCCATCATGCCAGCAAAACCTTTTTCGATAGCAGGGAAGAATTCTTTAGGTACGTTACCACCAACAACTGTTGATGTGAACGTGAAACCAGAACCAGGTTCGCCAGGCTTGATACGGTAATCAATTTTACCGAATTGACCAGAACCACCAGACTGTTTCTTATGCGTGTATGAATCTTCAACTGGCTGCGTGATAGTTTCACGGTATGCAACTTGAGGTTCACCTACTTCTAGCTCAACGCCGTAAGTACGCTTAAGGATGTCAACTTTGATGTCTAAGTGAAGCTCACCCATACCAGATAGGATTGTTTCACCTGAATCTTGGTCAGTTTCAACGCGGAACGTTGGATCTTCAGCAACCATTTTACCGATAGCAATACCCATTTTCTCAGTTGAACCTTTATCTTTAGGCTTAACAGAGATTGAGATTACTGGCTCAGGGAATACCATTGCTTCTAGGATGATCGGATCTTTAGGATCACATAATGTGTGACCTGTTTGAACGTTACTCTTCATGCCTACGATTGCGATGATGTCACCAGCTTGTGCGCTTGTTAACTCATTACGGTCATCTGCTTGCATTTCACACATACGACCGATACGTTCAGTTTTACCTGTCGCAGCGTTCATGATGGTGTCGCCTTTCTTCAGCATACCAGAGTATATACGTACGAACGTAAGTGCACCGAAACGGTCATCAGAGATTTTAAATGCTAACGCTTTAAATGACTCGTCTGCAGAAACGATTGCGTGACGGCCAGTAGGCTCACCTTCTTCATCTGTAAGAGGTTGAGGATCAACTTCTGTAGGAGATGGTAAGTAATCAACAACAGCGTCAAGAATTAACTGCATACCTTTGTTTTTGAAAGCAGAACCACAGTACGTTGGGAAGAAGTCCATTGTACGAGTACCTTTACGGATACAACGCTTGATGTCTTCGATTGAAGGCTCTTCACCTTCCATGTACGCTTCCATTAGGTCGTCGTCTTGCTCAACAGCAGTTTCAACTAGCATTTCACGATATTCTTCTACTTTATCAACCATGTCCGCAGGAACATCAGTGATTTCGTAGTTTTCAGGAAGACCAGTCTCATCCCAAACGTATGCTTTACGAGATAGTAGGTCAACAACACCAACGAAGTCATCTTCTATACCAATTGGTAGAACCATAACTAGTGGGTTTGCACCTAGAACGTCTTTAGTTTGCTTAACTACGCGGTAAAAATCAGCACCTAAACGGTCTAATTTGTTAACAAAGATAATACGTGCAACTTCTGAGTCATTCGCATAACGCCAGTTAGTTTCTGATTGTGGTTCAACACCACCAGAACCACAGAATACACCAATACCACCGTCTAATACTTTAAGAGAACGGTAAACTTCAACAGTGAAGTCAACGTGTCCAGGAGTATCGATAACGTTAAAACGGTGATCGTTCCAGAAACAAGTTACAGCAGCAGACTGGATAGTAATTCCGCGCTCAGCTTCCTGTTCCATGAAGTCAGTTGTTGACTCACCGTCGTGTACTTCACCAGTCTTGTGGATTTGACCAGTTAATTTCAAAATACGCTCAGTTGTTGTGGTTTTACCAGCATCTACGTGAGCGAAGATACCTATATTTCTATACTTCGATAAGTCGAACCGTTTTGATAAAGACTTTAATGGGATCGCTAATACATCCCCTATTCGCTTAAACCCAACTCGATGAAATTGCTCTTTTTGTGCTTTGGTTAATTCTAAGTAGCCAATTGGTAGGCTATTGACATATTGCTGAGCCAATACACTTTGGTCATATAACGTATTATGATTGGATAAGGCTATCAATTTTGCACTTAGTGCTATGGGAGCCGCCCCATATGAGTAACTAAATCCTAAATTATTTAATTGGGCTGTTATGGTAGACCAATAAGCACTTAGGTTTTCGTATAGCCTAAGCATATTATCAATCCGCAAGAACATACCTTGTGGACCGTCTAAACTTATATCTGCAGTATACCGGTAAAGCATATTCGCAATGTTCGTTAAGCTTTCTTGTTCTAGCTTTTCCTTATACTCTACAACCTCAATATCTGAGGTTATTGAAATAGCCATCGCCAAGCCCATATTCAGCTTTATACCTGCTGCCAGTGCTACCTGGTTTGCTTGAGTAACTTGGTTAGAAAAACGGTCAACAATAATGACGGCTTTGTCTTTAGAAGTCTCTAAAGCTTCTAATTGTAGAGAGTCAAAATTCAGATATAGCCATAACATAAGTTATAACATCGCTAATGGTTCACGATATTAGGAAACGCTAAAACATTACTAGGCTCTCTG
>JAOHFM010000039.1 GCA_028098005.1 Psychrosphaera sp. | reverse complement strand
AACTAAGGCATTCAGCCCGAGCAAATAAGTTTATACTTGATGGCAATAGCGTTGTGGACCCACCTGATTCCATTTCGAACTCAGAAGTGAAACGCAACTGCGGCGATGGTAGTGTAGCATTTGCTATGCGAGAGTAGCTCACCGTCAAGTCCCCATAAAAAAAGCCCGCACTTGTGCGGGCTTTTTGCTTTTTATCATTTCACTATTTAAATAACGTCTGCGTGCACCGTAGGTTAGGCTAAGAGTACTTTAAGTATTAATAAGCACACCTGAAACAGGCGTGTTTATCCGCGCTTTGCAGCTAAATAGATAATGACTAAATCGACTGCACATACAAATATAGCTCTTTTAAAATCGCCATATTTTTCTCATTACCATCTTGTTTCATAGCACAAGACTCTAAAGCCATCTGAAACTCTTCCATAGTAAGATTAGGCTTGTCTACACCATGCATTAATTTGTCAGTTCTGTATTGTTGCCACCAGGTAGCATCATCTTGAGATAAGGTGGACGTAAAATAACGAGCTTTATATAAGCGCCATAATTGGTTTAATTTAGGATCTTCAAAATTAACATTTAGCTTCCACTGTTCTGGAATGGGGTGTTGGTGAATCGTTTTTTTCTGATGCTGATCAGCTGTCGAAGTAAAACCTTCATAAAGGCGATACTCTGGGTTACTTTCGGCTGAAAACTCCTTTTCGAAAGTGAATACTTCGTTAAGGGCTATTAAAAGCTCAGAGTTTGCTTTTAATGTCGCTAGGTTTTTTAAACAAGCCTCTCTATCTATTCCCAACCGTTCAGCGTTTTCTGGAAGAAGAGTTTTAGCTGGCGCTAAAACAGGACATTTGTTTAATTGAACTGTTTTTAAACCAATGCGTTCTTCGCCATTAAGATCAGCGGTTTTAGTATACATTTTGGTTGCGAGTTCTTCTGAACTCAATCCTATTAATGAAGTAGGGTCTTTAGTCAGATCATAAACAATAATAGAGTTTTTATTTTTTGGGTGAAAACCAATAGGTGAAATCCAAGTAGTACATCCCTGCCATGCTGAAAACATACCTGATGTATGTACAAGGGGAGTTAGGCTATAAACATCGATAAGTTCACTAAGTTTATTCTTATCTCTATGCTCAAATAAAAAATTGTAAAGTTTAGGTTGTTTGTTTTTAATTAACTTCGCTAGTTCAATAGTAGCGATAACATCCGAAAGGGCATCATGGGCTGACCCATGTTCAATATCGTTCGCTTTTGTCAAAAGTTCAAGACGAAAGCTAGGTTTACCATCGTTATCTACCGGCCAATTTATTCCTTCAGGTCTTAATGCATAACACGCTCTGACCATATCAAGTATGTCCCAGCGAGAGTTATTATTTTGCCAACTATACGCATACGGGTCATAAAAGTTGCGGTATAAACCATACCTGATCATTTCATCGTCAAAACGAACATTGTTATAACCAATGCAAGTCGTATTTGGCTTTGCAATTTCAGAATGAATGAGCTTAAAAAACTCAGGCTCTATTAAACCTTTTTGCAGTGTCTGTTGAGGCGTTATACCTGTAATTAACGACGCTTCTGGATGCGGTAAGTAATCATTCGGTATTTGGCAGTACTCAACAAGCGGCTCGCCAATAATGTTTAGATCTAGGTCTGTGCGAATGCCAGCGAACTGACTTGGTTTATCTTTTTTGGGGCTAGTGCCCCATGATTCAAAATCATACCAGTATAACGTTGGTTCAATATTAGACATAAATATCCGTAAACTAGTGCCAAATCACACTATTGGCAGCAATTAAAATAAAGATTAAAGCTTGAATGCGTAATAGCCAAACTTTAATTGTTGGGCTTGCAGTAAGGCGATTTTTAGCTTGAATCGCGATTGACACTACAAATAAATACCAAAATAAATCTATAAAAAATACTGTACTCAATAAAATAGAAGCTAACCCTAGGGTCATGTTTTCACTAGGTATAAATTGAGAAAAGAGTGCTAAAAAGAAAAAAGCGAGTTTAGGGTTTAAAAAACCAATGAAAAAAGCTTCTGCGATGGCGTTCTTATATGACTTAGCCCCAGGTTTTGTTATGTCTAATTTAGGGTCAGATACTGTGAGATTACCTTCGTCACTGCTTCTATTTAATTTCTGAGCTGAAAGTAGAATGTTCGCGGAGAGGTACAATAAATAAAGTGCGCCTAACAAGGTGAGTGACTTTGCAATAACCGGAAAGGCAATAAATAGTTTAGACAAACCCAATATAGTACCTAATGCATATAAAAATATTGCAAAGGCATGCGATAGGCTAGCCATTCTTCCTGCTGTAGCATTTGTATTGTATGTATGGCCTAAAATAACGGCTAAACTTGGCCCTGGCGTCGCTGCTCCTAAAAAACATACTAACGCTAAAGACAACCACTCAAATAAATTCATTCAAACTCCCTCAAAAACAGATTTTCCCACAGAATCCAGTCCATATATAGTAACAAGTAACAAAAATAGTTCTAAAAGTATCAGAAAAACAACGCAAAATTCCAAAAAAGTTCTAGCATTATAGATGTAAAGCAATTTGAGGATCACAAATGGAATCAGTCAAAGTTAAAGATCATATGAATCACCGTCCAGTTTGGTTTAAAGGCACAGAAACGGTAGTTGAGGCAGTAGAAAAATTACTCCAGTCTAAAAGCTCCGGAGGCGCTGTTATCAATGAAAATAAACAAGTGGTGGGTTTTTTATCGGAGCAAGACTGTCTAAAAGCGATGTTGTCTTCTACTTACCATAGTGGAGAAGCCTCAAAGTGTGTCGCAGAAGTTATGTCGACAGAAACACAATTAGTGAAGCCTTACGACAGTATTCTAACCGTAGCAGAAGATATGTTAGTTAACAAACCAAGGGTCTATCCAGTAGTTGATGATGATGGCCATCTTGTTGGCAGCTTAACACGCACATTAATACTCAGTGCATTAGACAAGCACCTCCATTCTATATATGAAAAGGGCTCTCACTTTGTCTAGAAACATACATCTAATCAACACCGGGGGCTGCGCTTAATATCAAATAGGTTTCTGCAGTGTAATAGGTTAAAACTCTCATTTCTGATAGTACGTAATGTTCTTTTTGGAATGGATTATCAATGTTAGAATTGGCTTAATTTCCTGTAGTTAGATATTTTTAGGCTTTCTGTGCAATTAAATCAATCTCCAATTCTCAACGGTGTTTTACGCCAAGACTTTTTCAAACTAAAGTCTCGACTGCGATCGTTAACGAAAGTTACAGACGAAAATAAAAGAAAAAACATTCAAGAGTCTATTGAAGCAGCAGCTGAAAGATCGAAACAGTTACGGTTAAAAAAAGACTCAAATATACCGGATATTACCTACCCAGAGCTATTGCCCGTCAGTCAGAAAAAAGACGACATAAAAGAAGCCATTTCAAAAAACCAAGTTGTTATTATTGCGGGTGAAACTGGTTCGGGTAAAACAACACAAATACCTAAAATGTGTTTAGAGTTAGGTAGAGGTATAGACGGAAAAATAGGCCATACTCAACCACGACGCTTAGCAGCAAGAAGTGTTGCAAATAGGCTTTCTGATGAGTTGAAAAGTGAACTTGGCCAAGCCGTCGGTTATAAAGTCAGGTTTAATGATCAAGTTTCAGAGCACAGTTACATCAAGTTAATGACAGATGGAGTGCTATTAGCTGAACTTCAGCACGATAGGTACTTAAATCAGTATGATACTTTAATTATTGATGAGGCCCATGAACGAAGTTTAAACATTGACTTTATTTTAGGTCTATTAAAAGAACTTTTACCTAAACGACCAGATTTGAAAGTAATTATTACTTCAGCAACTATAGATCCTGAACGTTTTAGTAAACACTTTTTTGATGCTCCAATCATTTCAGTCAGTGGAAGAACATTTCCAGTAGAAGTAAGGTACAGGCCTGCAGAAGACATCAATATCATTAGTGAACTAGCTGAACGATACCAAGATAGTGAACAAATTAATGCCATTTTTGCTGCAGTAGAAGAGTTAGATAAAGAAGCGCCGGGCGACATTCTTCTTTTTATGAACGGCGAACGTGAAATTAGAGATACCGCAGATGCGTTAGTAAAGCGAAATTTTAAACATACCGAAGTTTTACCATTATTTGCCAGACTGTCGGCTGCAGAGCAGAACCGAATCTTTGCGCCTCACTCAAAGAGAAGAATTGTACTTGCAACCAATGTTGCTGAAACATCATTAACAGTGCCAGGTATTAAGTATGTCATTGATACTGGTACCGCTAGAATCTCTCGATATAGCTATAAAACTAAAGTACAACGATTACCAATTGAACCTATTTCGCAAGCCAGCGCAAATCAACGAAAAGGGCGCTGTGGACGTATTGAACCTGGTATTTGTATTAGGCTTTATAGTGAAGAAGATTTTGAGTCTAGACCAGAGTTTACTGCGCCAGAGATCTTAAGAACCAATTTAGCGTCTGTTATTTTACAAATGTTGTCACTGGATTTGGGTGATATCGAGTCGTTTCCATTTATACAACAGCCTGATAGTCGCTTTATTTCAGATGGTATGCGCTTACTTGAAGAGTTAGGTGCGGTGAAGAAAGGCAACGGCCAATCTAAATCACCAAGAAATAAATCACGGAAACAGACCGTAATACAATTGACTCGTTTAGGACAGCAACTTAGCCGAGTCCCGCTTGATCCAAGGCTAGCTGCAATGGTGCTTAATGCACAAACTACTAAAGCGTTACATGAAGTGGTAATTATTGCTACAGCGTTAAGTATCCAAGATCCAAGAGAGCGTCCGTCTGAGTATAAGCAGAAGTCCGACGAATGCCATGCTCGGTTCAAAGACAAAGAATCTGACTTTGTTTCTTTTTTGAATTTATGGGATTACTTGATTGTATTGCAAGATTTAGATTCAAAGTCTCAATTTAGAAAGCGTTGTAAACAAGAATTCATAAGCTACCTCAGAGTCAGAGAGTGGCAAGACTTAGTATTTCAAATAGAATCTACGTTATCAGACTTAGGTATAAAGTTGCCCACAAAAATGTCTAAATCTAATACTCAAGAGATTGAAGAAGAATTTATAGATAACCCAACGATGGAAAGAAACTATCGCGCTATACATATCCCAATTCTGTCGGGACTTCTTAGTCATGTAGGTCAAAAGTTAATTAGAGAAGAAAAAAAACCTTCGGACAAAAAGCCTAAAGCGCTCGGTTATCAAGGAGCAAGAAACACTAACTTTCATGTTTTTCCTGGTTCAAATTTGTTTAAGAACACACCTAAATGGATTATGGCGGCTGAACTTGTTGAAACATCGAAACTATACGCTCGTTACGCAGCTAAAATTGAACCGGAATGGATAGCTCCGTTAGCACAACATATAGTTTCAAGAACTCATGCTGAGCCATACTGGGATAAGAAGCAAGGTTGTGTGATGGCTTATGAAACACAAACTTTGTTTGGCTTAATCATTGTTGCTAGAAAGCGTGTTAACTTTAGTAAAATAGATCCAGAACAAAGTCAGCACTTGTTCATTCAACAGGCGCTAGTATATGGAGAGTTGGGTAAAAAGCTGCCATTTTTGACCAAAAATTTAGCTTTAATAGAAAAAATCAAAGACATAGAGAGCAAGACACGACGAAGAGACGTGCTTCAAGAAGAGTCGATATTAGTTGATTTTTATCAACAGCGCTTACCAATTGAAGTAAATAATCGAGCCGACTTAGAGAAGTGGTTAAGAAATAATAATGCAGAATTACTTGAAGCAGAATTTAGCGACTTCGCGGTAAGTGAGAGTGAAAGTAACACCGTAAAAGCGTTTCCGGACTTTTGGCGCCAAGAATCCATCACTCTACCTATAGAGTATGATTTTGAACCTGGGCAGGAATATGCAGACGGTGTGTCGGTTAAAGTTCCGCTAGCTCTTTTAAATCAGATACAAGTTAAAGGCTTTGATTGGGGGGTAGCCCCTTACAGACAAGAATTACTAATCGCACTAATCAAGTCTTTACCTAAAACGTTAAGACGAAACTTTGTACCGGCTCCAAATTTTGCCTCTGCAATGCTGCAACGGTTTGAGGAAAAGTCGGTAGATTTAAATGAACCTTTAATTGAAGCAATGTCATTAGCTCTATTTAGAATGACGGGCGTAAAAATCGATAAAGAAGAATGGCAATGGTCATCAATACCAACACATTTAAAAATTAATTTTAGAATCATCGGTGAGTCAGGAACAATATTAGCCCAAGGGTTTGATTTATTAGCGTTGCAAAACCAGTTACAAGGTAAAATAAAAGAGAGCTTGAAGAAAGCAGTAGATGACGACATTGAACAGAAAAATGTTGAAGATTGGACCTTCGGTGAACTGCCTGTTAATTATGTTAAAAAACAAGCTGGATTTGAAGTTAAAGCGTATCCTGCTCTAGTAATACAAGACAATAAGATAAACGTAGAGTTATTAGATAACGCTGAAAAAGCAGCGCACGAGCATATAAAAGGGGTGGTAGCATTATTAATAAAAACACTACCTTCACCTATCAAACATTTGCAAAAAAAATTGCCGAACAAATCTAAATTAGTTTTGTATTTTAACCCTTTTGGTCAGATTGAAGCGCTAATAAAAGACTGTGTTAAAACGGCTATTGAAAATGAAGTTAAGAATAGACCACCGAGAAATGAAGCTGAGTTTTTTCATTTGCAAGAATCTATAGGTGAAGAGTTAAACGAGTTAGTTTATGAAATTACTCAAAAAGTTGAAAAGGTTTTACTCATAGGTCACCAAATCGCTAAAAAACTAAAAGGTAAAGTTTCGCTTGATATGATTCAAGCAAATGCATACATAAAGGCGCATTTAGAATCACTAATATATAAAGACTTTGTAAGCGAAGTCGGTTACGAAAAATTAGATGATTTACTACGGTATGTAAAAGCATTAGAAATTCGACATGAAAAGCTGAAATTTGATGCAAGTAAAGACAGACAAACGCAAATAGAGTTAGATAAGGTTTATGAGAGTTACGATGCTCTTTTAAAGCGGTTGCCAAAAGGTTTTCCGATACCAAAAGACGTAGAAGAAATATATTGGATGATCGAAGAGCTTCGTGTATCACTTTTTGCTCAGCAACTAGGTACTAAATATCCGATATCTGCGAAGCGTATAAAACAGGCTATTAGTGAAGTAATTAAAACCCTTTAGAAAAGAGGACTTTGATTAAAAAAAGGAAGCATGAGCTTCCTTTTTTATTTAAATAGTTTAGAAATGCAATGATAGCCCGACAAATGCGCCAGACATATCGATGTCAGCCATTAAATCATCTTCATCACCATCAAAATCCGTCGGATCGATGTCTAATTGGAATGAACGGTAACCAGCTTCTAAGTTAACGTCTAAAACCGGAATCATCGGCAAAGTATAACGAAGAACAATTTGGTAATCAGTGTGGCTAGTATCTCCGTAACCTACGTAATTTGCTTCACCCATTAATGCTAGGCCAGTAAATGGCAACTCCGCGCCAACTCGAGCAAATAACATCGGTACAGGCGCATCTAATTCTGCAACTGCATTACCAATTTGAACAAACCCATCAAATTTACGAACGTTAACACCAAAGTCAATTGTCGCGATTGGTAATGGTAATCCCCAGTATAAAGTGTAGTCTGTATGAGTTAAATCAGCAGCTACATCTAAACGACCGTTACCCGTATTGTCGCCACCAAAATTATAATTGCTATCAAACTCAGCAAAACCTGTGGTATCTAAAGTGGTTTGTTTTATTTGAATATTTGGAATTAGTGGAATTGGATGTTCGAATGCCGCCCAAATTACATTATTTGTGCTGTCTTCTAAGTTTAGGTCATCTTGTAAGTCTAAACGCTCTGGGTTAGCAGAGACCATACCTTCATAAGTTGTATTCCATGCATAAGCACCAGCCCAAACGTCTACCAGTGGTGCTGCAGAGGCGTTTGCAGATGCTAATGCAAGGCCTAGTGCTGTAATTATTTTTTTCATTTTTCATTCCTAAATTATGACAGGTTGTCTTATCGCTATTTTCAATGGAAATTCGACCTAATGTCAATTGTTAGATTAATTAATATTAATTAATGACTAGATTTTTTTTTGATTGTTGGTATTTTGAAGGTTAGAAAATGGAATGACAGTTATACAGGTTATATTTTAACTTTTGGTGTTATTAAGGCTTCAATGCAAAAAATAAAAGTTCTATTAGTAGATGACGAATATTTTAACTTTGAAATGTTAAATATTACTTTGGGTGATTCATTTATGTTGAGTTACGCCAAATCTGGTCAAGCCGCTTTAACCAAAGTGGTTTCTGATAAGCCTGATATCATTTTACTTGACGTTTGTATGCCCGGTTTAGATGGCTATGATACTTGTAGGTTGATAAAAAACACTCCTGAAACGTCAAATACTCCAATTATTATGTTGTCCGGATTGGAAAACTCAGATGATAAATCAGAAGCGTTTAAAAGTGGTTGTGATGACTATGTTACAAAGCCTTTTGATATTTTAGAACTAAAAGAAAAATTAATTACATATACTCAGCTGAATAAAGGATAGGGGGCTGCATGATTCGATATGATGATAATCGTAACTTTTTCCGAATGATGGTTAATACGAATATAGAAGTAGAAATTTCAGACGCCGATGCAGGTCGCAAAGTCGATGCAGTGTGTAGAGATTTAAGTGCAACAGGTATGGCTATTGAAACTGATGAACATATTGAACCTGGTACTCATATAATATGCAGAGTAGATGGAACAAGTAATAACTTACCTGCGCTCCAAGCAAAAGCGACGGTAGTTAGATGCACGCAAGAAGACTCAGGCGCCTTTATGGTAGGCGTAGAGATAAACGAACAGTTATAAACAACTTAAATAAAGAAGGCCCATAAAGTTAAACTTTATGGGCCTTTATGAATTCGTTATTTTTCATCAAGTTTTATGTTGGTTGCATGAAGACCTTTAGGTCCTTCACTCAAATCAAACTCGACCTCTTGGCCAGCTTTGAGAGTTTTATAACCATCCATAGTTATTGTTGAAAAGTGTGCAAAGATATCTTCTTCTTTGCCATCTTCACGAATAAATCCAAAACCTTTAGCGTTATTGAACCATTTAACTTTGCCGACTGCCATACTTCTACTTCCTTATTTAGAATTAAACCAGTGATTAATCATTCCGAGAGCAACTGACTCACGTTTAATCAATGACTGTAGATAAATTAGTCAATTAATTTGAATTTTACAAGTACGAATTGTTAAATGTTCTAAAAGTTTTTATATATACTAAATAAATAAGCAAATTTAATGGAGCAAAAGGGGCGTATGCCAAAATTAAGTAACAATGATCACAATTCTGATTTAGTAAAGGAAGCATCTAAGTCTAAACTTAAAAGGCCACCAATGTACAAGGTGATCTTGAATAATGATGATTACACCCCCATGGACTTTGTAGTGGAAGTTTTATTAAAGTTTTTTGCGATGGATCTAGAGAAAGCCAATCACATAATGTTTCGTGTCCACAAAGAGGGCAAAGCTGTTGTTGGAACTTATTCATCAGAAATTGCTGAAACAAAAGTTGCACAAGTGAATCAATATTCCAGAGCAAGTCAGCACCCATTGTTGTGTACAATGGAGCAAGAATAATAGTTAACATAAATAAGTAGGTGAATATGTTAAATAAAGCATTAGAAGTAACATTGAACGAAGCGTTCAGGTACGCCAAATTAAATCGCCACGAGTTTATGACAGTTGAGCACTTGCTAATGGCGCTACTCGATAATCAAGATGCTAAAGTGGCACTGGAAGCTTGTTCAGCAGATTTAGATAAAATTAGATTAGAACTAACAGAATTCATCGCTCAAACAACGCCTTATTTAGCGGAAGATGTGGATGCAGAAGAGCAGGATACACAACCTACGTTAGGCTTTCAGCGTGTATTACAACGTGCGGTATTCCACGTGCAATCGTCAGGGCAACAGGAAGTGTCAGGAGCAAACGTACTAGTTGCTATTTTTAGTGAGCAAGAGTCTCATGCTGTTTATGTATTAAAAAGTTTCGACATCAGTCGGTTAGACATTGTGAATTACATTTCTCACGGCGTCGATAATGAAGGCAGTGACGAAGAATCAGACAGCGTTGAAGGAACCGAAGAGAGCAGTGCAGATAGTGAGAGTAGTTTAGATAGTTTGTGCACTAACTTGAATGAGACGGCTAAGGCCGGTGGCATCGATCCCTTAATTGGTCGAGAGCAAGAATTAGAGCGATGTGTTCAAATACTATGCCGACGTAAAAAGAATAACCCGTTATTGATTGGCGAAGCCGGTGTTGGTAAAACTGCCATCGCTGAAGGTTTAGCTTACCAAATTGTAAATGGCCAAGTGCCAGACGTGATAGCAGATGCCACTGTGTATTCGTTAGATATGGGCGCATTATTAGCCGGTACAAAATACCGTGGTGATTTCGAAAAGCGATTAAAAGGGCTCCTAAAGCAGCTACAGGCGAAAGAGCACGCAATACTATTCATTGATGAGATACATACAATAATTGGTGCTGGTGCGGCTTCAGGTGGAGTAATGGATGCGTCTAACTTATTAAAGCCATTACTATCTGCTGGCAAGTTACGTTGCATGGGCTCTACCACATATGGCGAGTATCGAAATATATTCGAGAAAGATAAAGCATTAGTAAGGCGTTTCCAGAAAATAGATGTGTTAGAGCCTAGTATTGAAGATACCACTAAAATTTTGATAGGTTTAAAAGACAAATACGAAAAACACCATGGTGTTAAGTACACTAACGCAGCGCTTCGTTCAGCCGCTGAATTATCAGCACGCTACATTAATGAGCGCCATCTACCTGACAAAGCTATTGACGTTATAGATGAAGCAGGTGCTAACCAGAAAGTTTTACCAAAATCTAAACGTAAGAAACAAATTAATGTTTCAGTGATTGAACAAATTATTGCCAAAATTGCTCGTATACCTGAAAAGTCGGTATCGCAATCAGATAAAGATGTGCTTAAAAATGTAGATAGAGACCTTAAACTAGCGGTGTTTGGGCAGGATAAGGCCGTAGACTCACTCACATCGGCTATTAGGTTGGCGCGAGCTGGTCTTGGTAACGAAAATAAACCAGTGGGCAGTTTCTTGTTTGCAGGTCCTACCGGTGTGGGCAAGACAGAAGTTACGAAACAGTTAAGCAAAGTATTGGGCATAGAGTTAGTAAGATTTGATATGTCTGAATATATGGAGCCGCATGCCGTGAGTCGTCTAATTGGCGCACCTCCTGGTTATGTTGGTTTTGACCAAGGCGGTTTGCTAACAGATGCTGTTTTAAAACATCCACACTGCGTTGTTTTACTAGATGAAATTGAAAAAGCTCATTCAGATGTCTTTAATGTACTGCTGCAAGTTATGGATCATGGTACGTTGACGGATAATAATGGCCGTAAAGCTGATTTTCGAAATGTAATTTTAGTTATGACGACAAACGCTGGTGTGCAAGAAACCACTAGAAAGTCTATCGGTTTTGCTCAGCAGGATAACAGTACGGACGCTATGGTTGAAATTAATAGAGTCTTCTCGCCAGAGTTTAGAAACCGTCTTGACGATATCGTTTGGTTCAACCACTTAGATAAGAAAGTTATAGAAAGAGTCGTTGATAAATTTATTGTTGAGTTGCAGTCGCAGTTAGACGCTAAACAAGTTGAGCTTAACGTTACTGATGTAGCTCGACTCTGGTTTGCGGAAAATGGTTACGATAAAGACATGGGGGCAAGACCAATGTCGCGTTTAATTCAAGATAAGCTTAGAAAACCATTAGCCAATGAGGTTTTGTTTGGTGATTTAGCGGAAGGCGGTAAAGTGTCCATTAGCGTAAAAGATAAAGAGCTTTCTTTTAAGTTTACAAGTAAGGCTAAGTTGGTAAAAGAGCCAAGCTAAAGTAAATAGACATAAAAAAACCGAGCAATGCTCGGTTTTTTAATATCTAACTCATAGTAAACTAAATTACTAACGAGCTCGGAATGTAATACGACCTTTTGATAAGTCATATGGAGTCATTTCAACAGTCACTTTATCACCTGTTAAAATTCTAATGTAGTGCTTACGCATCTTTCCGGAAATGTGTGCTGTCACAACGTGACCATTTTCTAATTCAACACGGAACATAGTATTAGGCAAGGTATCTAAGATAGTGCCTTGCATTTCAATAACGTCTTCTTTCGCCATTAAGCGTATAACCTCTGGGATTTCGTTAAGCGTATAAAAATAAGCGCAGATTTTGCCCAAAAAGCTCGATAAAGTAAAGGTAATATCACAATTAATTATAAGCTTTTTACTTCAACCCAAGTTGTGTCGTGTAACACTTGGAAAGGTTTGAAGTTTGTTTTGTAGTTCATCTTAGCGCAAGCTTGAATATAATAGCCTAAGTAAAGCCATTGTTTATGTAACATTGATGCATGGTCAATTTGTTTTAATACAATCAATGTTCCAAGAGAGTACTTTTCATAATCTGGGTCAAAAAAAGTATAAACCGCAGATAACGCATCATTCGTCTCGTCACCTATACCTACCGCAATAATAGTGTCTCCATCATAAACTTCGACAAAATAAGGGGTTAGCCAATCACATTTAGTAAAACTATCTAACTGTGATGGTTCAGCGGGGTACATTGTACCATCTTCGTGTCTTTTATTAATGTATTTTTCAAACAAGGGGTAATAATTGTCTGAAACGGAGTGAGATATTTTAACTGTAAATTGCTTACATTTATTTAAGAGGCGTTTTTGACTCTTAGATTTTTGAAACGAATAGATAGGTATGCGTATAGACTTGCATTGATTACAATCGTCACAATGAGGTTTGTAAACCATACTTTCAGATCGGCGAAAACCATTAGACTGCAAAATACTATAAATCTCCGGTGATAATGGAAATTCATCAGCGTAAAAAAGTAACCTTTCTTTATGATCGGGAAGATAGCTACATGGGAATAATTCTGAAAGTGCAAACTTTAATGAGGGCATTGTTATTCTATTATATTTAAAAAAGAGGCGTTGAGCGCCTGTTTAGTTAATAAAGTTGGAGGCAGTTTTTGACCACTCGCTGCTTTTAGCCTGTCGATAAACCAACCTCTTGATACCGTTTTTGCTCCCATGCTCATTAAATATGGGTTCGCTATTTGGCAGTCTATTATTGCGTGTTTAAAAGGGGTTAACATTTGAGCTAATCTAAGTAGCGCTATTTTAGATGCATTTGCTTGCCTTGAAAACATAGACTCTCCGCAAAAACAGCTACCCACTAATACGCCATATAATCCGCCAACTAACACTCTCTTATTATTAATGGTTTGCCATATTTCAATTGAGTGTGCATATCCTGCATTGTGTAAGTCGGAATACGCTTTTATCATTTCCGGAAAAATCCATGTACCGTCATCTGCTCTAGGCGCTGAGCACTGAGTTATAACATCATTAAAGCATTGATTTATTGTTACTTCATAATCACAGCGTTTAAGGAACTTTTTTAAAGTTTTGTTAACTCTAACTTGGGAGGGTTCAATGACCGCCCGAGGATCTGGGGACCACCAAAGTAACGGCTCGCCCTCACTGTACCAAGGGAAAATACCATTTTTATAAGCGTTGTATAACCGTTCGACAGATAGATCACCGCCAACAGCGAGTAGCCCGCTAGGCTCATTTAGCGCTTGTGTAACGGGTGGAAACCAATCTTTGTCATCGGTTAAATATGAAAGTGACTGAGTCATGTTGTTACAATAGTAAAAAGGGAGCACATTGCTCCCTTTTTTTACTTAGCGTCTAAATAACGTTCAGCGTCTAATGCGGCCATGCAACCAGTGCCCGCCGATGTTATTGCTTGACGATAAATATGATCACAAACATCGCCCGCCGCAAAAACACCTTCAACACTAGTTTGTGTAGCGTTACCTTCAAGACCACTATTTATTTTAATATA
>JAOHFM010000038.1 GCA_028098005.1 Psychrosphaera sp. | reverse complement strand
GTGGTTATAAAAAGCTTTGTCTTTATCACAATGATAGTTACATTAGCGCATTGTCTAATTTAATACTTTAACCCTTGAGATACTTACTATTGTCTGAGTTTGAACAACCCCGCGAGACTTTGTTTACTGTTCCTGATAAACACAGAAGCCGCACGTCTGATGTAATGCAATATTTAATTGACCGCACCGAAGATAAAGAAGTCACGTTAAGCTCTTTAACTCAACGTTTAGGGGACCGTACATTCGGCATTTTACTGCTTTTAATGGCGGTATTTAACTTAATTCCTATTATATCTATTTTGTCTGGATTGCTGGTGGCTATTTTAGGGCTGCAGCTTGTTATAGGCTTTCAGGAGGCTAAATTACCAAACTTTGTTTTAACCAAAAGTTTACCAGCAAAACAAGTACGAGCTGCATTGCATGTGTTTTTACCAAAGATTAAATCGCTCGAACGTTATATTAAGCCAAGGTGGCAATTCACTGAAGCGGCTATTTTTGATCGGATCAATGGTGTCATATTGATTGTCGTAGGGCTTATGATTTTATTACCTATTCCATTGGCAAATGTAATTCCAGCTTTTGTGGTATTCATGATGGGATTAGGATTATTAGAACGCGATGGTTTACTGCAGATGTTAGCGCTAGGTTTAAGCTTTTTAACAGGCGTATTGATTTACCTGTTTGTATTTTAAGTGGTGGTCCCAAGGTGCCGATGAAAACCAAACCCTTGAACAACCGACGTGTTCAAGGCGGACACCATATTCTCACCGTAGGCTTCTCGATTCACGCTCGAAAGCGAGCCGAGCTTGCGCAATAGCAAGAAAGATGACGTCCTTTAAAAAAAGTATCGGCTCAGGGATATGTGTTCTCTGTCAAACACCCCAGGTACCATAATAAGTCACACTTATAACCATAGAAGAGACACAAAATTTATCCAGAACAGTTCTGATTAGAAGTTTGTCTATCTATGACAAAGCGGAATATAACATCTCAAACTTACAGTACAATGAAAATAGGGTTTTGGATGACTCAATTGGGTGATTTTTTTACAAAGTGAATAAATTTACCACTGTTGCGGCAGTCTACGTCTGCAAAATGTGGACAATACTTCTGATTTTCTTCGGTTTCTATTACACTTAAACAAATTTAATAAATTTAGCGAATTCAAATGACGCATCAAGAACTAGTACAAGTTTTAAATGAGCAAGATTTCACTGCAACGGCCAGTGAATTTCACGGTTTGTTAGCAGGCCTGATATCGGGTGGCATGTTTAAAGGTAATAAAGACTTTTTAGAGCATTTATCTGAGCTGTTTAACAATGGCATGACTATTAAAGGCAAGGTAAAGATTGCGGCCCAAGACCTAGTGAATGACATTTATGACAAGCTTGAGTCGGGTGAAATGGCTTTTGAAATTTTATTAATGGATGACGAAGAGACCTTAACGGATCAAGCGGAAGAGCTTATCAACTGGGTACAGTACTTTTTAGTTGGTTTTGGCTTAAACAAACGTGATTTGAAACTAGCGAGTAATGACGTTCGTGAAGTGATAGAAGATTTAACAAATATCACTCGTATGGATTCGGAAATGGAAGACAACAACGAAAACCAAGCTGATTTTTATGAAGTGGTTGAGTTTGTGCGTGTTTCAGCCATATTATGTCATCAAGAGTTTGGTACAGAAACCACGATTCCTGATGATGAAAACAAAACATTGCACTAAATTCTGGCTCAAAAACTAACGCATAAGCGCTTAGCTCAGGCGCTTTGCTCTAACACTAAAGTCAATGAATATAAAGTTACCGGACTCTAATGCCGGTACCATTTTTTAGAGGTATAAATGATAAACTCCATTCCTGTTAACGAATTTGTAAATCGCAGAATCGCCCTAGCTGAAAAAATGAAAGACAATAGTGTTGCCATTATTCCAGCAGCCCAAGAGTTAACAAGAAGTAGGGATACTGAGTTTGCCTTTAGACAAAACAGCGACTTTCATTATTTAACCGGATTTCCAGAGCCGGACGCCTATTTAATTATTGAAAAAATGGATGGTGTACACGCGTCAACCTTAGTGTGTAGAGTTAAAGATAAATCCGCCGAAATTTGGCACGGTCGAAGAATTGGCAAAGCGCAAGCCGTTGAAAAATTTAAAGTACACCGTGCATTTGATACCACAGAATTAAACGAAACGATTAAAGACGCCATTAACAATAAGTTAACGCTCTATTTTGCGCAGGGCGAATATGAGTACGCTGATGACCTCGTATTTAATACCATGCATGAGTTGCGTATGGGGCCTAAAAAAGGTTGGTCTGCACCAACGGAAATGCTAGACATTCGCCCGTTAGTGCACAATATGAGACTGTTTAAATCGGAAGCTGAAATAAATGTGATGCGAGAAGCGGGTAAAATATCAGCGGCGGCACACAAACGAGCTATGCAATTTTCAGCAGCGCAAACTAAACAAAATTTACCGGTTTTTGAATATCAACTGGAAGCAGAAATTCATCATCACTATGCCATGAATAAAGCCCGTCATCCGGCTTATGGTACCATTGTTGGTGGTGGCGAAAACGCTTGTATATTGCATTACACCGAAAACCAAGATGAAGTTAAGCCTGGCGACTTAGTTTTAATCGACTCAGGTTGCGAACTTGAAGGTTATGCAGCGGATATTACTCGTACATGGCCAGTCAATGGTAAATTTAGCGAAGAGCAAAAAGCTATTTATAACGTGGTGCTAAATGCTCAACAAGCGGTGTTTGACGCTATCTCTCCAACAGCGTCATTAAAGTCTATTACCAATGCCTCTATTAAAGCGGTAACAGAAGGGCTCGTTGCACTCGGTATTTTATCGGGTGATGTTGAAGAATTAATTAAAAACAATGCACATCGTGCATTTTATATGCACGGTTGTTCGCATTGGATTGGATTAGACGTTCATGACGTTGGTGATTATAACCAAGCTGGCGCGGAACGTTCACTAGAGCCAGGCATGGTATTTACTGTTGAGCCTGGTATTTACATTGATAGCGAAGCTAACTGTGATGCTAAATGGCATGGCATTGGTGTGCGTATTGAAGATGATATTTTAATTACTAAAAATGGTTACGAAAACTTAACCGAAAGTGTGCCTAAAACCGTAGAAGAAATTGAAGCTATTTTTTCTTAGTAGAGCAAACACATAAAACGTTAAGGGGCTGTTTTGAGTTTAAGCGCGGATACAAATGAAGAATTTGATGTGGTTGTGTCAGGAGGCGGTTTGTCGGGCCTGCTTACAGCAATTGGCTTAAAGCAAGAAACACCAAGTTTACGTGTGGCTATTATTGAGCCCGTTGAACAAACGTCTGAACAAACTGTGCAGTCAAATTTTGACCAGCGCTGTTTAGCTTTATCGCATGGCTCTTTACAACTCTTGAATCATTGGAATGTGTGGCCAGAGCTTAAAAAGAATGGCTGGCCGATCCAAACGATCATCACGTCTGACCGTGGTCATATTGGTAAAACCATGATGCAAGCCAAAGACTATGGCTTAAATGCTATGGGGCATGTGGCATCAATGCACAATTTAGGTTGTGCACTCAAAGCAACAGCTAAACATTTTGATGTACATTGGTTTTGCCCTGATCACATAGTTGCATTAAGCACGCCCACTGCCTTATCCGAGCCAGTAGAAATTACTCTAAGCTCAGGCAGTTGCATTCAAAGTCAGTTGTTGGTGGTAGCCGAAGGGGCAAACTCTCCAACACGTGACTTATTAAAAATTAATAATAAAACCAGCCAATACCAGCAAGCCGCTATTATTGCCAATGTTCGAACTGAAGCCGCCCCTAAAAACCTCAACGCATATGGCCGCAATGTTGCTTTTGAGCGTTTTACAACTAATGGACCTATTGCATTTTTACCTATCGGTAAAAACGAGTTTAATGTAGTTTGGACTCAATCACCTGAACAAGCGCTTATTAATAAAGAGTTAGACGATGACGCTTTTTGTGAAGCACTGCAACTTGCCTTTGGTTATGCCGCCGGGCGAATAGTGAAATGCTCAAAACGAGCGTATTACCCACTGAGCCTGACTAAAGTTGAACGTTTAATTGCTGCTAGAACCGTTTTATTAGGCAATACGGCTCATACGGTTCACCCTATTGCAGGGCAAGGTTTTAATTTAGGTGTTCGGGATATTGGTGTATTGGTTTTTGAAATAAAACAAGCACTTGAAAACAACATTGACATTGGCTCATTCTCGGTTTTAAACAGCTACCAAAAAAATAGGCTCGAAGATATTGACCGCATTACAGACTTTACCGATATGCTGGTTCGTTTGTTTGCCTTGCCAGGACGTTTGCCAGCATTGACCCGAACGGTAGGATTAATGTCACTCCAGAAGTGTGACAGTTTACAACAATGGTTAGCATTGCACTTTATGGGCAGTCATAAACAGTTTAACTTGCCGCAAGCAAAACAAGCAGAGTATTAAAATGATCTCAACAGATATAGTAGTAATTGGCGGTGGTTGTGTTGGTTTAACGGCGGCATTAGGGCTTGCAGATCAAGGCTATAGTGTTGTGGTAGTCGATCGCGCTGCAGAGCTTGTAGATTTATCAACTCCTCAGTCGAGAGTGAGCGCGTTGTCACTGGCCAGTCAGCAAATTTTAACTAACCTCAATGCTTGGCAGCATATGGAATCTGACCGACTTTCTTCTTATGACTCAATGAAAGTGTGGGATAAGGAAAGCTTTGGCGATATAAGTTTTAATGCAGGGCAGGTCAATCAATCTCACCTTGGTCACATAGTTGAAAACAATAATATACGAAATGGTCTTATTAGAGCGGCCAAAGCGCAATCGCTTATAACGCTTAAATTTGAAACCGAAATAACCGCGATCCATAACAATGATGAGCAGGTAGTGCTGACATTGGTTGATGGAAGCGCAGATGCAAACAGCCTAGCAATGGCTAAGTTAGCCATTGCCGCTGATGGAGCGCAGTCTTGGGTTAAAAAACAACTCAAATCGGCCACTACATTTTCTGATTATGATCATCACGCTATTGTGGCTAATATCAAAACCACAGAGCCACATAATCAATGTGCTCGACAAGTATTCTTGCCACAAGGCCCGCTCGCGTTATTGCCTATGTTTGGTGAGCAGGAAAATGTTTGTAGTATTGTTTGGTCTACATCGCCTGAACAAGCTGAACATTTAATAAATATGGACGAGGTGGATTTTAACAAGCATTTAACCGCCGCAACCGACAGCGTTTTAGGTCCCTGTGAAGTAACTACTGCAAGAGCTAGTTTTCCTTTAACCATGCGTTATACCCAGCAATGGTTGGATAAACGAGTGATCTTTATTGGTGATGCAGCTCATACTATTCATCCATTGGCTGGACTAGGCATGAATTTAGGATTGTTAGACGCTGCCAGTTTGGTGGAATGTTTGACGCAAGGTTCATCAAGCGCATTATTAAATGACCAAGTTAAGTTAACAAGACAGCTCAGAGAGTTTGAACGCTGGCGTAAAGCAGAGGCACAGGTACTTATTGTTGCAATGGCCTCGTTAAAGGAATTGTTTGACGGTTCAAACCCAATAAAAAAACTAATACGAGGTGTGGGGCTGAAGATAACTAATAATACTCCACTCGTAAAAAACAAAATTATTGAGCAGGCAATGGGTATCAGCGGTAAGTTACCAGTATTAGCCCAACAGGTTGATGAAATATAACCACACAAAACAAAGTTAAATCAAAGCCACTACCTAAAAAGAGTGGCTTTTTAGTAATTAAACAACAAAGGTTTGCATCAATATTACTAATCAGTAACGCGTAGAGTTATAGTTTTGTATGGGGTATACTCTGACGCAAATTTTTACTGCAGTCTTTTACAGCACTCTTTTATAGAAAGGTAATGTTCATGAGCAACAGAACGGTTTTATTTGATAAACACGTCGAAGCAGGCGCGAAGATGGTTGATTTCCATGGTTGGGAAATGCCAATTAACTACGGCTCTCAAATCGAAGAGCATCACGCTGTTCGTCAAGATGCTGGAATGTTTGATGTGTCGCATATGACCATTGTTGACATTAAAGGTGCAGACGCAAAAGTATTCTTACAAAAACTAGTTACAAATGACGTAGCAAAACTTCAAGTTGCTGGTAAAGCTCTTTACACAGGCATGCTAAATGAAGAAGGCGGCGTTATTGACGACCTTATCATTTATCACTTCGACGAGACGTTCTACCGTATGGTGGTTAACTCAGCAACACGTGTTAAAGACTTAGAGTGGATTAACAAACAAGCCGCTACGTTTAACGTTACCGTGACTGAACAGCCTGACTACGCAATGATTGCCGTTCAAGGTCCAAATTCAAAAGAAAAAGTAGCCACAATTATTTCTGCCGAGCAACAAGCTTTGGTTGAAGGTATGAAGCCATTTTTTGGTGTTCAAGCTGGCGACTTGTTTATTGCAACAACAGGTTACACTGGCGAAACAGGTTACGAAATTATCCTTCCACCAGAACAAGCTGCTGATTTTTGGCAACAGCTAATTGATGCGGGTGTACAACCTGCAGGTTTAGGTGCTCGCGACACATTAAGACTTGAAGCCGGAATGAACCTTTATGGTTTAGACATGGATGAGTCTGTTTCTCCATTAGCGGCCAACATGGCCTGGACTATCTCTTGGGAACCTGCTGAGCGTAACTTCATTGGTCGTGACGCATTGGTTAAATTAAAAGAACAAGGTTCAGACAAGCTTGTTGGATTAGTGATGGAACAGAAGGGCGTTTTACGAAGCGGCCTAAAAGTGATCACAGACGCTGGCGAAGGCGTAATAACGTCGGGAACTTTCTCTCCAACATTAGGCTTCTCTGTGGCAATGGCTCGTGTACCAAAAGGCACAGAGCTAGGCAGTACAGTACAGGTAGAGATGCGTAAAAAGTTGGTTGACGTAAAAGTAGTTAAAGCGGGTTTTGTTCGTAACGGCAAATCAGTACTTTAATTAACGAAAGCAACGTTAAATAACAAAACAAATATTTGAATGATGAGGTTGAACATTTTGTAAAGTGCCATTATCTTTTCACATGGCTAACAAAATAGACAACCTGGTTATCTAAACAACTTATAAAATTAATAAAGAAAGATCCCTAAGGAACTTAAAATGAGCACTATTCCATCGGACTTAAAATACGCGTCTTCACACGAGTGGGTTCGCAATGAAGGTAACGGCGTTGTTACTGTAGGTATTACTGAGCACGCACAAGGCCTACTTGGCGACATGGTATTTGTAGATTTACCAGACGTGGGTGACGAATTTGCAGCTGGCGACGATTGTGCAGTAGCAGAGTCTGTAAAAGCTGCTTCTGACATCTACGCACCTGTTGCTGGTGAAGTAGTTGCAGTGAACGAAGAGTTAGAAGACTCTCCTGAAAACGTGAACTCTGACCCATACGGAGACGGTTGGTTATTCAAGTTAAAACTTGAAGATGCGTCTGAGTTAGACGACTTATTAGACGACGGTGGTTACGCCGACTCTATCGACGAAGATTAAGTCTTAGTCAAAAAATTGAAAGCCTCGCTCGGATAATCCTGCGAGGTTTTGTCTATTTTAATTGTAGGAAATCTGTTAGCCATGTCAGAAAAATTTAGCCTAACTCAACTTGAGCAAAATGAAATTTTTATTCGCCGCCATATTGGTCCTAGCGAAGACGAACAGCTTGAGATGTGTAAAACATTGGGCGTAAGCTCTGTTAAAGAATTGATTGACCAAACGGTACCTGGTTCTATCCGTTTACCGGAAGCCTTAAATATTGGCGACGCTCAAACAGAAGAGCAAACGTTAGCATATTTAAAGTCGGTAGCGAGTGAAAACCAAATAGCTAAATCATATATTGGTTTAGGCTATCACCCGGTTTCAGTACCAAACGTAATTCAACGTAACGTATTGGAAAATCCAGGTTGGTATACGGCTTACACGCCTTATCAGCCAGAGATTGCACAAGGTCGTTTAGAGTCACTGCTTAACTTCCAACAATTAACAATAGACTTAACTGGTTTAGAGTTAGCAAGCGCATCTTTATTAGATGAAGCAACGGCAGCTGCAGAAGCAATGGCGCTAGCTAAGCGTGTTGCTAAAGCAAAAAAAGCGAACACGTTTTTTATAGCAAATGACGTATTCCCACAAACTATTGACGTTGTTAAAACACGCGCTGAATTGTTTGGTTTTGAGATTGTTGTTGATGCCGCTGAAAAAGTATCTGAATACGACATTTTTGGTGCATTGTTCCATTACACTGGCCAAGAAGGTCAGGTTAATGATATCAAACCGCTAATCGAAGCGACGCAAGAGAAAAAAGCCATTGCTATTGTTGCCGCCGACATCATGAGCTTGATCATGTTAGAAGGCCCAGCGCAATTTGGTGCAGATGTTGTACTTGGCTCTGCACAGCGTTTTGGTGTACCAATGGGTTACGGTGGTCCACACGCTGCATTCTTCGCAACAACAGATAAGTTTAAACGTTCATTACCAGGTCGTATCATCGGTGTTTCTAAAGACCGTCGTGGTAATAAAGCATTACGTATGGCTATGCAGACTCGTGAGCAGCATATCCGTCGTGAAAAAGCGAACTCAAACATTTGTACTGCACAGGTTTTACTGGCGAACATGGCATCATTTTATGCTGTTTACCATGGACCAAAAGGCTTAAAAGCCATCGCGCAACGCATTAACCGTTTAGCTGACATTTTTGCTTTAGGCTTAAAAGAAAAGGGCGTTAAACTTGTTAATGATTCTTGGTTCGATACGGTAACGTTTGAAGCTGCAAACAAAGACGAAATTCTTGTACGTGCAGCGGACAAGCTTGTTAACTTCCGTTCAGATTTAGACGGCAAGTTATCTGTGTCTATGCACGAAACGGTTGGTCGTGAAGACATTATTGAATTATTTGATGTTGTTTTAGGTGAAGGTCATGGTCTTACTGTAGAAGCGTTAGACAATGCAGCTCAAGGTTTTGATTCAGTACCAGCAGAATACACTCGTAAAACAGACATTCTTACTCACCCTGTATTTAATGCATACCAGTCTGAAACTGAAATGTTGCGTTATATTCGTAAATTAGAAAGCAAAGATTTGTCATTGAACCACTCAATGATTTCTCTTGGTTCTTGTACGATGAAGCTAAACGCGACTGCGGAAATGATCCCTGTTACTTGGCCTGAGTTTGGCAATATGCACCCGTTTGCACCAATGTCTCAAGCACAAGGCTATCGTAAAATGATTGGCGAATTGTCTGATTGGTTAATTGAAATTACTGGTTACGACAACATTTCAATGCAGCCTAACTCTGGCGCGCAAGGTGAATACGCTGGTCTTATTGCTATTCGTAAATACCACGAAAGTCGTGGCGATCATCACAGAAACATCTGCTTGATCCCAAGCTCAGCACACGGAACTAACCCTGCTTCTGCTCAAATGGCAAGCATGAAAGTTGTACTTGTTGAGTGTGACAAGCAAGGCAACATCGACATGGCTGACCTAAAAGCCAAAGCGGAAGAGCACAAAGACGCACTTTCTTGCATCATGGTAACGTACCCGTCTACACACGGTGTATATGAAGAAAGCATCCGTGAAGTATGTGACATTGTTCATGACAATGGCGGTCAGGTTTATATGGACGGTGCCAACATGAACGCACAGGTTGGCCTTACAGCACCTGGTTTCATCGGCTCTGACGTATCGCACTTAAACTTGCATAAAACATTCTGTATTCCACATGGTGGCGGTGGTCCAGGTATGGGTCCAATTGGTGTTAAAGCGCATTTAGCGCCGTTCCTACCAAACCACCAAGTAACAAAAGTTGAATTCTTTGGTGATAATGATATCGAAGGTATGACAATTAATGGTGGTGCTGATAACGGTGCAGTTTCAGCGGCTCCATACGGCTCTGCTGGCATTTTACCAATATCTTGGGCATATATTGCCATGATGGGTAAACATGGTCTTCAACAAGCAACAGAAGTTGCAATCTTAAACGCCAACTACATTACTGAGCGTTTGAGCAAGCACTTCCCAATTTTATATCGTGGCCGTAACAACCGTGTTGCTCACGAATGTATTGTTGATATTCGTCCACTAAAAGAAAGCTCAGGCATTTCAGAAATGGACATTGCTAAGCGCCTAAATGACTATGGTTTCCACGCTCCAACCATGTCATTCCCAGTTGCTGGCACGTTAATGATTGAGCCAACAGAATCAGAAGCTAAAGTTGAAATCGACCGTTTCATTGACGCGTTAATCTCTATTCGTGAAGAAATTGCGAAAGTAGAAAGCGGCCAATGGACGTTAGACAACAACCCACTTGTTTTTGCACCACACACATCGGAAGACGTGCTAGACCCTAACTGGGATCGTGCATATGCTCGCGACTATGCGGCATTCCCATGTGAAGCGGTGAAGCAAAACAAATTCTGGCCTACGGTAACTCGTATCGACGACGTATACGGAGACCGTAACCTAATCTGTTCTTGTCCAGATATTGACTCTTACAGAGACGAATAATTTTTCTGTGCAGATTAACTAAGTTTCCCGATAGAAATAAAGAAGTTTCCCGAAATAACTAAGTTTCCCGACAGAGACTCAAGTTAATTGGAGAAATAATTATATTAGGCGGTCCCTTTAAAGGCCGCTTTTTTATTGGATGTTTGAAATGCAACTTGTTGATATATTATTAATTAAAAGATATTTTGATCGAGAGTAAGCGCCAGAGGAACAGTAAAATGAATGTGCACCAAACGAGCTTTAGTGGACAAATGCTAGAAAGAGGGTTTTGGCTATACGTTTGGAGAATAAAGCATAAAAAAAGTAGCTCGGAATATTGGTACATTGGGAGGACGGGCGATTCATCTTCTGCAAATGCATCCTCTCCAATCGGTCGATTAAGCCAACATTTAAACCTAAAAGAGAACGCTAAAGGTAACTCATTGGTTAGAAATATTAAAAAGGTTGGTTTAGAACCCGAAGAATGCCAATTTAAATTAGTGAGTATTGGACCAATTTACCCTGAACAAGATAACTTCGACTTTCACGTTCCATTTAGAGATAATGTAGCTAAATTAGAAGCAGAAGTTGCTTATGTTTTTAGATCTAAAGGCAAGGCTGTTTTGGGTAACCACCCACGTCGAGGAGAGGTAGATCGCAATGTTCTAAATGAAATATTGCAGAAATTTCATGGGGTGTTTTAATCTAAACATTTTATGTAGTAGTTCGTATCTAATCTGACATTTTTCAATTCTGCATTCGACCTAACTGCACAGTTGGTTAGGGCTGTTATGGACGAATAACGGACATTCACCTTAACTCATAAATGGACAAAAACGTGTTTGCGCCGAATGGCGGCTCTCACAGCTATTAGCCGACCGCTAACGCCGCGCTCTGCGGCAAATTTGGAGCGTAGCAGAAAATTTGTCCGACAGTAGTACTTTGTTAGGTACCCTAGCCAATTGCTATAGCTTTTGTAATAAAAATCAGTACTGCAAGAGATAGGTAAAATCCCCAGACTGAAAATGATTTCAAAGACTGCAACTGTAAATTTGACATATCTCCTTTGGGAGCAACTGAATACAAATCCTCTTCCATTAAGGTTCTCTTGTGAAGCTTTGAAATAAATTCGTTATAAGCATTACGAAATGCTTTTTCAAGGGCTAGATAATATACATCTAAAGTTGTGAACATAATTGTAGGTAAAAGCGCGATATAGGCATAATCTGGTTTACCTTTGTCAGCAACAATTACTAAAACAGCTGATACAAGTGTAACACACCAAGTTTTACAGGCAGAGCTATTAGAGGCCATGCGCTGTATTACATTCTGAAGGATACCTAAATGCGTTTGGATTGACGCAGCTTCCGGATTTATTTTAATAGGCTCAGTAGTCATTTCAATTTGCCTTGTTTTTAATGGCATGTTCTATCCAGCTTGAAATATTGCTCGATATATCTTGGTATACGTTGAAAGAGTTAGGGTCGTAGCAAGGTACAACGCTTGACATTGATCTACCATCATTGAATTTGATAAGATCAAATGGATTTCTTCCTTTCCTGCTAGTTCCATTCCGAGGGCATTTTAGATTATGAATGTGAATACCTAGCAGAGCTTTTCCGTCATTCCATGCTTTGATAATTTCATGCTCTACCCATGGCCTTGAAGCAGTTTCACTGCCAATCAAAACAATAATACATCGCTTGTATTTCATATTTTGATCAATCCAGTTCTCTACTGCATTTTTACCGGCACGCTTTAGTGTTTCCCATTCATTTGGAGTTGTAGGAGGGTTGCCTTGAATACTACCAATGTTACGTATTTGTTGAACTCTCATTACATCATTATCAAAATGAAAACTGTAAAAAACAGGAATTTTAGCCATATTTAGTTTCCTTTAAAGATTCTCTACCCAAGTCCCTGAACTTGTCCCTGCGTCAAATACCGCATACCCAGTCTTGCCCGTTTGTTTGTTACTTCCTTCATCCATCTTTTTATATAGCTGAAGGTATTCGTTGCCATACCAAGTTCCGGAATCATCTTCCGTGGGAATAATTAATATCTGTTCGTAGCCTTTGGCTGAATCTGCAAAACCAATTTCCCAAGGACACCAACGTGATTGAGTTGAATTTTCTGTCGCTAGAAACAAAAACCAGTCAGTAGTCCTAATTTTTGTCTTAATTCTGTTTGCAGTTTCTTTGTTGGGAGTACTTGGCATTTCGCTGTCTTCCCAGTCAATGTATAAATCCCATCCATTTTCTTTCAATAGAACTTGAAGTCCTTTAGCTAGCTCATGATCTTTGTGGCTATGACATAAAAAAGCTGTTTTTTTATTTTGAGCTAAAGCTTCATTAAGTGATTTAGATACAAAAACTCTTCCTGAACGATTGGCAGCTGATCGTAAATCCCTTGCTTTAATGGCCATTGCTACTCCAGTAATTCACAGTACTTTTGGGTACCTAACATGTTTATAGCGAGCGAGTCGCGCGTTTTTCTACCGTGCAGTCGTTCACTTTCACTTCATGTATCTGTTATAACAAAGTTATTAACTTATTGCTAAATATAATAAAAATCAAATTTCTTCTTTTGCCTTTGGGATAAAAATGACGTATTAGGTCGTTTTCTTAAACGTGAGAGAAAGTAATTACCCTAACTCGTAAAGGGGTAAATACGAGCTAGTTGCTCGTCCTTTTCTTGTCTATTTTGGTCGTCAGGTTTAGTCGAACCTTCTGACCAAAAGTATCAGAGTATTTAAGAGCTGCTACAACTAATAGCTCCAGTCTTCATAGGCCAGAGGCAGGCTATTAAGCAAGTCTCTGCGTTCACGCCAGTTAGGCATATGTTTGTCCATGAGAGAGCGAAATCTGTCGTTGTGGTGGCGCTCTAGTAAATGAACTAATTCGTGGGCAAGGATGAACTCCATACACTCTGGTGGCTTCTTAGCAAGTTCAAGGTTAAGCCATATGCGCTTAGCTTGAATATTGCAGCTTCCCCATTTGGTTTTCATTTTTTTGATATTGAGAGAGCCAGCGTTTACACCTAGTTTTTTTTCCCATTGAGGTAATAATTTCTCAAGTGAGCGTTGCATTTCATCTCGATAGAAACGGTTAAGCAGTTTGAGCTTATTGTCGGTTGACGTATTTTCTGCAACTGCTAAGACTAAATTACCGTTGCCTTTTGCAGTTACTGTATATTTCCCTTGCGCTTCAACAAGCTTTAAGCGGTATTTCTTACCCCATAAATAGTGGCACTCTCCACTAACCATTTCTCGTATTGATTGTCGTTCTTGTCCTGCAAAGTCAGCTTGCTGTCTTTTGATCCAAGCCAGTTTATTAACAATTGCCAGCCTGATCTTTTGTTCACTTGTATCGTTAGGGATAGACAAGCGCACTTTGCCATTTGGCGGAAGCACGCTCAGGTGAATGTTTTTAATGGCTCTGCGATTTAGCTCAACATCAATGTCACCAATGCGAACTACTTCAATACTCTGAGCATTGCTTTTGGTATGGCGCACTAGTGGTATTCCTTCTGAGCTTTAATTAGCTCCATCACATCAACAATATTGATGTTATAACCTGCCGCTTCTTCTCGCACTGCGTTGGCTATCTCACGTTCCTTGAACCTATCCCCAAGCCAATCAGCTTTCTTGGTATAACGGACAGCAGTATCAATTTTAGTTGTTAGTGCTTCATCGTTACCGAAGTTGTCGTAAATTGCTTGTTTGGCTGGCGTATCAACAGACGTAGGGTAGTTTTGAGTCGTATTTTCTGTTGGATTTACCACTTTCTTAGCGAGTGCTCTAATTTGCTCTAGATACTCTTGATAGCTAATAGCCTGTTCTCTTCGTTGTTTAATGATTTCATCGAGCAACGTTGCCATGCTGTCAAAGTATTTAGGGTTTACTGGATTTTCATCAACGATGGTTTTTCTAACATTGTTTTCAATGGCTTCTGCCATTGCATCTTCATTGTTACGCAAGCCTTCAGGTAAATCTTCTAAGTCTTTACCGTTGTTGTTTACCACTAGATCAATCAAGCCAAGCTCTTCAAAATCCATAAGTTGTTCACTGTCATCAGCTCGAATATACATATCAAGTAACTGACGCATAGCAGGCTCAAAACGTTTCATTTCGAGTAAGTCGCCACTGGAAAGCTTAACTTCGTCACGAACCTTCTCGAAGTACGCGACTTCTTTCTTAATATTTTCAGCCTCTTCAAAGGTGTAACCAGCTTGCTCCATTTCATTTGCAACGTTGGTATACGCACGTATCAGCTTGGCTACTGATTGGTAAAGGGTTAAACGCAATGCTTCTTTTTCAGTGCGTTCATTTTCATCCTTTGGTTCAACACCTGACTCACCACAAAAATAATGTTGGAAGTCTTTGATGTCTCTTGGTGCTTTTACTGGCTCACATAACGCTCTTACTGCTTCCAGCGCATTGTCTA
>JAOHFM010000037.1 GCA_028098005.1 Psychrosphaera sp. | reverse complement strand
TGAGCTAGGCGCAGTTAACGTAAACACAGGTGTATTTACAGGTCGTTCACCTAAAGATAAATACATTGTATTGGATGATGTTTCACGAGATACCGTTTGGTGGAATTCAGAACAAGCACCAAATGATAACAAGCCATTAGACCCAGCAGTTTGGACTGACCTTAAAGGTTTAGTTTCAAAGCAACTTTCTGGTAAGCGCTTATTTGTTGTTGATACATTTTGTGGTGCAAATGCAAAAGTTCGCTTAAAAGTGCGCTTCATTACAGAAGTTGCTTGGCAGGCCCACTTTGTTAAAAACATGTTTATCCGTCCTACTGAAGAAGAATTAGCGACGTACGGCGATCCAGACTTTGTGGTTATGAACGGCTCAAAAACGTCTAACCCAGACTTTGAAAAGCACGGCATGAACTCAGAAGTATTTACTGTTTTCAACATGACTGAAAAAATGCAGATCATTGGCGGTACTTGGTACGGCGGTGAAATGAAGAAAGGTATGTTCGCGATGATGAACTACTACCTTCCGCTGCAAGGCATGGCATCAATGCACTGTTCTGCAAACGTTGGTAAAGATGGCGACACCGCTATTTTCTTCGGTTTGTCTGGTACAGGTAAAACAACCTTATCAACCGACCCTAAGCGTGAGCTAATTGGTGATGATGAGCATGGGTGGGATGACGATGGCATCTTTAACTTTGAAGGTGGTTGTTATGCTAAAACTATCGATTTAGATAAAGAAAGTGAGCCTGATATTTATAAAGCAATTCGTCGTGATGCGTTATTAGAAAACGTTGCGGTAGATGAGAATGGCGTTATTGATTTTACAGACGGGTCGTTAACTCAAAATACACGTGTATCTTACCCTTTGCACCACATTGACAATATTGTTAAGCCGGTTTCAAAAGCGGGTCATGCTAAAAAAGTTATCTTTTTATCTGCTGACGCATTTGGTGTATTACCACCAGTATCTAAATTAACAGATGCACAAACTAAATATCACTTCTTGTCAGGCTTTACCGCTAAATTAGCAGGAACTGAACGTGGCATCACTGAGCCTCAACCAACGTTCTCAGCGTGTTTTGGTAAAGCGTTTTTAACTCTACACCCATTACAATATGCAGAAGTTTTAGTTAAGCGTATGAACGATGCTGGTGCAGAAGCTTACCTAGTTAACACAGGTTGGAATGGTTCTGGTAAACGTATTTCTATTAAAGATACGCGTGCAATCATTGACCGCATTTTAGATGGTTCAATTGAAAAGGCGCCAACTAAAAACGTACCAATATTCAACCTAGAAGTACCAACTGAGCTTGAAGGTGTTAACCCTGCAATTTTAGACCCTCGTGATACATACGCGACTGAAGGCGAGTGGACTGAAAAAGCGGAAGACCTAGCAGCTCGTTTCATTAAGTACTTCGATCAATATACAGATTTAGAAGACGGTGCTGAGCTTGTAGCAGCAGGTCCACAACTTTAATTGAAATAGGCATGCGCAATGTATGCCTACAACATTATTGTTAAGTGCTAATTTGTGCATTGATATTTAAAGCCGGTCAAGAGACTGGCTTTTTTTATGCAGGTTTAAAACTTGCTATTATTTTCTATTTCTAATTTGCACATTAATGCTACTGTAAGTTAACTAATGCAGGTGGGTAAAGGCCCAGTCTGGCATGGTTCCAGACATTAACTAAATTGGGAGCTTGAGTGCGAGGTTTATCATCAAAGGCCTATCGCTATAGCCTTTTAGCGTTATTAATATTAACAAGTGGATTGTTTTTATTGGGCTTATCTATGCCCATCATGACGGTGAGCAAGTTTATCTTTTTGGATAATACTTTTTCAATCTCGTCAGGTATTTACGACTTATTTGCAGAAGGGCGATACTTCCTATTTGTGGTGATTCTGGGTTTGAGTATCCTGCTGCCAGTGTTGAAGCTTGGTGTGCTTTTTTATCTATTATTTAGTTTTGAAAAGTTAGAATATTTAGATAAAACTAAACGGTTGTTAAATTTAATGCACGACTATGGCCGCTGGGCAATGCTTGATGTGATGGTTGTTGCTATATTGATTGTGACGGTTAAGTTAGGTGCGTTTGTTAATATTCAAACCCACAATGGTTTGTATGTATTTGGAATTTCGGTTTTACTCACAATGGGCATTACCCATTTAGTGGTTCGAGCGGCCAATAAAAAAGGCGACTCATAAGAATCGCCTCACTTCTAATAAAATAGGTTAATAACAAAATTGGCTTACAACAAAGGTAGCTTATTGCAATATAACAAAGCTAGCTTATTAGATAACTGGCTAGTGCCAATACGCCGACTCTAAACTATCTTCTCTATCTGGTAACCCTTTAGATAAACGTGGTGAGCTTTGTGATAACACTTCAAAGCTAACTCGGTTCGCGTACTTACATATTTGTGCAAGTGAAGAGTAAGAAATAGCCGGAATGGCATGTTTGCTAGACTCTGGTACGTTTAGCTTATGAAATACATTAGCGGTAATGTCATGAATCACAGCAGCTAGGGCACCATCACCTGCGCCATTGGTATTCTTAATCTCATCTGGGCCACCCATATAAGGTGCAATGTGCGAATATATTTTAATAGGCGTTTTGCAGTTTTGTTTAAGCAAAGGTCTAGAGAACTCATATTTGTTAAATTCAGGTATGCTGCCTGGTAATAACGGGTATTGAGTTTTTCGTTTGAACTCTTTGTCTGTGTAACCTGCCATATATAGACCTTGCGGGCCTGCAGTACATAACACTAAGTCTGCTATTTCAAGCGCTTTTTCAGCCGCAAGTAACGGATCTTTAGTGCCCACTAGTGCCTCAGCTTCTTCTTCGTTCATTGCTAAAACTTGCACATGCTTTTTAATGAAATCACGCCACCATTGAGGCTTTTCATCAATCATGAATCGAGTACCTAAGGTTAAAACTACAGGTACTTGGTGTTTATTCGCATATTCAATTGCTTGCATTGCCGCTTGATCAAGCGTGTCGCCTTCACTACAACGAGTAAAGTAAGCGCTAACTACAAAGGAAGAAGCATTTTTTATCAAGTCTTCGTCGATAAATTCAGGTGTTAGTTTATTCATTACACCTGAATCAATTGCAAAGGTACGTTCGCCATCTTCTGTAATTAAAGTGAAAGCACGGCCAATTGGGCCATCTACAGGCTGTAGGTGCTGCAAATCAACTCGAGAGGATGTATTACAAAGATATCGGTAAGCGTAGTTACCAACTTTGATGTTTTCACTCATTACTCCGTAAAGTACTGAACGATCATCTGCTAATACTGAGTAATTGTGCATGGTATTGCCAATGGTTCCACCTGCATGTTGATCAACGATTAGATCGTTATCAAAGATGAAATGGTATAGCTCTTCAGCTAACTCGCTAGAAACCAATTGAGACAGACCTATTTTTAGATCAAATTGATCAAGAAGCTCACGGGAAACATGAGCCTCTATATCAACAATGGTTTGGTCCATGCCAACAACATATGGGTGCTTTAATTTGCCATCCATTTTAATTTTGTTGGTGACCGGATCTTTTTTCTCTACCGGGAAATAATGTCGATGTTTACGTCTACCAGGAAATCTCATAGCTCAATTTACGCGAATAAAAAATTGGCGCGCATTGTATGACATTTTGGTTACATTATTAACCAATAGTTTATTCTATTTTGTAATAGATTTATTGATAAAGGCCTAGATTTGCTTTTGCATAAGCTTCAAACTCGGTAAATCCGCCAATATGTGTTTGATCAACAAAGATTTGTGGAACCGTTTCCACTGGCTTACCTGCAGACTTTTCTAAATCGGCTTTGCTGATGCCTTCGGCTTGGATATCAACATATCTGTACTTGAAGTCGTCACGCGACTCAGTAAGTTGATCTGCAACTTCTTTTGCACGAACGCAATAAGGACAACCTGGACGTCCAAAAATAACAGTAAACATAAAATCTCTCCTAAATGAATTGCATACAGTCTAGCAAAGATTACGGTGAGGTAAATTCAATAAAATCGATGACATTGATAGAATCTATTGATGTACCTCTTAACTTTTATATTCCAAAATTTTATTAGAAGGTCAAACTATTGGTTTGTATTTAAAAAAGTTAGTTTTAGTCTGAGAATACTATAAATAAAGGGGCGCAAGCGTTAGTTGGTTGAAAGTTCGCCTATACTTGAGTGAGTTGTTAAGGAGTACTTTATGATTATTAGACCACCCAATGCCGCTGGATATTTATATGCGTTAGATGCTGACGATTTAGTTACTGATATTGCTCAGAATTTATTGGCGTTACCAAAAGGAGTCGAGTTTCCTTATGCATTAGTAGTCCCTCATGCTGAAATGAAAGTTTGTGGACGGGCATCTGCGGCGGCGTTCAGACATCTTTCAAAGTATTCCCCATATATAAATAGAGTGGTGATAATTGGCGCAGCATCTAATCAAGTTGTTGGTGCGGCCTTACCGGTTTGTGATGAATATACAACCCCATTAGGCCGAGTCAAAGTCACAGAGCGTTACGTTCATAGCTTAGGGCTTCTTCCATTTGTGCATCGTAGTGACAGAGAACATAACAAGTCGAATAATATAGAAGCACAACTTCCCTATTTGCAGACCTGTTTGTCAGAATTTGAAATATTACCAATATTAATCGGACAAATGTCGGAGATCGATTTGAGTTTGTTATTCACAAGCCTGCCATTCAATAACAAAACGCTTACTATACTTTCGGTTGACGTGGATAAAGAATCGCAACGATGTTTAGATTCCAACGAACAAAGAATATTTGAATGTTACTTAGACTATATAAAGTTAGAAGAGCGAAAACTTAAACAAGCGGAAATGGGAGACCTGAACATACAAGTTAAATCCGATTCCCAATCACCCTATCAAAGTTATATCATCCACTAATTTCAAATTGCCAACGCCAAAAGGTATTAAGATGTCCGAAAATGTACAATCTCCTTGTATTAAAAATTGTTGTTTAGACTCTGAGGATGTATGTATTGGCTGTTATCGGGACATAAAGGAGATTATGGCGTGGTCAAAAATGTCTAACAGCGAAAAAAAAATGACCCTTAAGCGTTGTTCTACAAGGGTTAAAGAAAAAAAAGGCAATTAAATTCAATTTTGACGTTCATTTAATGAGCTTTTTGAAATTGATGTGGTATGATACGTCCCGTCTTTAACGAGACTTATTAAATTGTTTGAAAGCTTCATGTAATTATTTATACCGATGTACTCATTTTTTAGTCGATTTGAGCAACGTAATTTTAATTAGTGACACATTTGCAATTGATTAAACTCCGCAAAGATACAGCTGATACATGTGTATCAAAAAAATTGAAATTATATATATAAGGTTTACTATTATGTCTAAATCGACTGGTACAGTTAAGTGGTTTAACGAAGAGAAAGGTTACGGATTTTTAACTCAAGACAATGGCGGCAAGGACGTATTCGTTCATTTCCGTGCTATCGTTGGCGAAGGTTTCAAAAGCCTTAAAGAAGGTCAAGCGGTAACTTTTGACGTTGAAGAAGGTCAAAAAGGTTTACAAGCTGCAAACGTTGAAGCTAACTAATTTAGCCTTTAATGTTTGACAAGAAGAGCGTTTTTAACGCTCTTTTTTTATGCCTGTAATTTAATAAAACCTCAAAACTTCAAAATCTCTATGCGTCTCGAGGTAACCCAATTCTCACTGCTTTGATCAAGCGTTTCAGCTTTCGGTTCTCAATGCCCGTTGTTTCTGCTTTTTCTTTTTGTTGTGCTAGAGCCCAAATAATATGCTCATCAACTAGCTCGCTTATTTCGCCTAGTTTATTTTCAAGTTCATTTATTATAGTGATAGAAAATGGCGCATTACCAAGTGCCACGGCAATGTTACGCATCCAACATTCAAAGCCTATTCTTCTAATAGGTGATCCTTCAGTTATCTTTAGGAAATAGCTCTCTTGCCAGTGCCACAAGGCTAGCAAGTCTGGGTTGTTTAGGTCGTCACGCGGCACAAAGTCTGGTTGTTTTGATATTTGTGCCTGGCGATTCCAAGGGCATATCAATTGGCAGTCATCACAACCATAAATTCGATTTCCCATGGCTTTTCTAAAATGTTCAGGGATAGACTTTTTAAGTTCAATGGTGAGGTAGGAAATACATTTTTTACTGTCCACAACATATGGCGCAACAATAGCCTGCGTTGGACAAATTGTTATACATGCCACACACGAACCGCATTGCTCTTTTACAGGCTCATCGTTTGGCAGTGCAATTGGCAGAAAAAGCTCACCTAAGAAAAACCAACTACCAGCATCTTCATCCAAAACTAATGAATGTTTACCGACCCAGCCAAGCCCCGCTTTTTCTGCCAATGGGCGTTCTAATACCGGTGCCGAGTCAACAAAAGGCCTAAACTGCATGTCTGCATCATCAATTTCATTAGCAACTAAGTTACCTAATTTCTTTAGCTGATTCCTTAATACCTTATGATAATCACGTCCCAGGGCATAACGCGAAATGTAAGCGGTGCTAGGGTCATTTAATGTGTCAGCAAAGGCGGCATTTTCAGGTAAATAATCCATTCTTACACTAACAACACTTACGGTGCCGGGTAAAAGTTCATGGGGCCTGCAACGTTTTAGGCCATGACGTGACATAAATTCCATATCGCCATGGTAGCCATTTTCTAACCATTCTAAAAATCGTGGCTCTTGTTCGCTAAGATCAATGTCGGTGAACCCTACTTTTTGAAAGCCAAGTTCTGCGCCCCAGTTTTTTATTTTTAAGGCGAGTTGTGAATAGTCAGCATTTGATGTTGCCATAGAAAAAGGTCTATTTACTTTAATTTGAGGACCATACTTTAACATCTAAAGTAATTCTTGAGGAGTCGATAAAATCAGTTAGCACATGAAGGCTAAAAAACGAGTTGTCATTGGTGTTTTTTATGTGTTTTAACAGGAGATTTTACTGCAAAAGGCATTGAAATAGGTATGATAGGAAAAAGGTTTATTTAGACCTATCTTCGTCATTTTAGCCATAAGTTTTGAGCTCATAGAAACTTTTTGTGAAATGGATTGTCCGAGTAATTGTGAGAAATACGTTGTTTAAAAAGTTTATATTCAGAAGCATAAAAATCGCATGGGCGCTATTTGCCACTGCGGTGCTGTTGCTTGCGGTAATTATTAGCTTGCTCAAAGTGACATTACCTTATGCTGATAAATATAAAGACGATATTGAGTCTTACGTTTTTACTAACTTTAACGCAGATATTAGCATCGGCAGCATTGGCGCTAGTTGGGAAAAGCTAGGGCCGGTTATCGTTTTGAATGACGTTTCCATGTCGGCTTCGCAACAAGCTCCACTGGATATTAGCATAATGGAAACAAAGGTGAGCGTTAACTTTTGGCGCTCGCTGCAAGAACAAAGATTAGTTACTGGCACTTTTCAACTAAACGGTATAAATACCTACATTGACAGTGATGTCTTTTTTAAAGTTCGCCCTCAATCTCAAGGCTCACAGCTATTTGAAGGTCTTAGTCATCTATTTTTAGCTCAAGTTCAGCAGTTTCAAGTTACTGATAGTACTGTAATTGTTAGGCACAAAGATAATGTAAATCAAACGTTTCAAGTTGATAATTTATCATGGTTGAATGAAGGAAACCGACACCGAGGACAAGGTGATGTTTATATTGACGGCTTTTCTGACAATTCACTGTCAATAAGAATGGATTTATACGGGCAGCGCCGAAGCGAGATATTTGGAGCTATCTATTTAGAGGCGAAGCAAGTTGATATCACACCTTGGTTAACTCAATTTATAGGTGAGCATATCGCGGTGACATCAACTCAGGGTAATTTTAGAGTTTGGAGTGATGTATCCGATGGTTTGGTTAAACAAATCTATGCTGAAGTAGATGATACAGGCGTTCGTTGGAAAAAAGAGTCTCAAACAAAAGAGCTTTTTATTGATGAAGCGCTATTAAAATGGAAACAAAATAAAAGTGATTGGTCGCTCATTGCAAACGAAATTAAATTACGTACTGAGCTTGCTCAACCAAGTCCCTTCGACCTTAATTTAGTACGTAGAAAAGAACAAACCGACTTAATTGCTAATGATGTTGATTTGAATACAATCACTCAACTTTTTTCATTATTTTCTGTAACAAAAGAAACCAGCTTATTAGCAAATACAGATGTTAACGGCAATGTTCATGCGTTGCATATTGCTTGGCCTGATAATGCTGAAATGATGGCATATGTAGATATTAAGGATTTTTCATTTCTTCCTGAAAACACCCCTAACTCGGCTTATTTAGGTTTTAATGACCTCGCTCTTAAAGGTTCATGGAAAGGCAATGCAGGACGATTTTCTCTGACAGGCGCTTTTGGAGAGCTCGAAACTCAAGATACATTCCCACAATCTTTCAAATATGAAACGCTGGAAATTATTTCAAATATAAAAGTTTCATCTGAAGGGACAGAGATTTGGTTTCCTAAAATTAAACTGGCCAATGACGACATTAAAATTGCAGCAAAGGCACAATACCTAAATTATGGTGATGATCATTTACGTGTATTTGCCGAAATAGTAGGTCCGAGTCAGGGTAAGATACCTAATTATTTACCTAAATATTTAATTGGCGAAAATACGTTAGGTTATCTTAATCGTGCAATTAAAGAGGGCCGAGGCGATCTAACACAAATTGTAATTGATGGACGTCCTTCAGACATTCCTTTTGACAACTCTGACAATAAATTAAATCCAGAGCTAGGTACGTTTATAGTTCGGGCAAGTTTAAAAGACACTTTGTTTGAATTTAGCGAAGAATGGCCAGCACTTTATAACCTTGATGCGACACTTGTTGTAGACAAAATGGACATGTTTATTCATGCCCACAAAGGCAATATTGGTGACTTAGTTGTTAATGATGATGTAGACGCTCATATTGATTTGGCTTCTCGGAGCACTGTTTTAAAATTAGATATTAACCCCGAACTATTGGGCTTTGATCAATTTCATACGTTAGTCAATACTACGCCATTGACAGATACAATTGGTGGCGTGTTTGACTTTGTTAGGCTTGAAGGTCAGGGCAGTGCAAACGTTCATTTGTCTATACCGTTAAGTGATAGTCCTGACGAATCGGGTGTTATACCGTCCTTTTTAGTCAGAGGAAAGGTGATTACAGACCAAGCGGGTTTACAATTGCCAAGGCTAAACTTAGATATTAAAAACCTCGCCTCCACCGTTTCGTTTGAAAATGATGCTTTTTCTATTAGTAATGCCAAAGGGCAATGGAATAGCCTACCTATAGAGTTTGACGTTTCTGGTGGCGATGGTACCGCGGGTTATAAAATAGATGGCCAAGTAGCTGCAACATGGCAACACAAAGAGTTAGAGAAGCAGGTTAATGGACCTATTAGCCAGTATTTTTCTGGTGAATTAAACACAAGTTTAACTCTTAGCGTAAACATTGAAGAGGGTGATGCTTATCAATATTTTGTTGATGCAAATACTGATTTAACAAACGCTACTTATGAACTTACCGGGCCGCTAACAAAAGCGCTCGGTACAGAATCATCCGTTAATATTTCGGTTTTAGGCGACGCAACAAGTAACGATATTTACATAGATCTAAATGAAGATTTCAGGTTTATGGGCGTTGTGCCAACTAGCTCTAGTAAAATGGAACAAGCCATTTTAACGATCGGGGAGCACTTAACGCCAACGAGTGTGTTGTTGCCAGATAGTGGTTTTAATATTGATATTAAATTGCCAAGTATTGAGTTTGACTCTACGTTGTCATTTGTTTTAGACCTAATAGACTCGTTGCCTGCTAGTGATGTTGGTTCTGAGCCCGTGTTAGATTCACCTCAATTGATTATGGGCCAGTTTGGTCTCGTTGATATTTTAAGCCAAGAGTGGAAAAACGTAACTCTAACGGCAAAGCCCAATAATAACGACTGGATGTTTGAGTTAGTAAGTGAAGACATTAGCGCTGAAGTTAAAGTACCAGAGTTATTAGAGACAGATGGTATTACGATTGTTGCCGACTATCTGCACATAAAAAATATACCAACGACTGATGAGGCTACTACCATCAATTCATCGTTGGAATCTGCAAAACTCATACAAGGTCTACCAGCGCTTCATGTTCTGTGCAAAAGCTGTACTTATAACGATAAACCGCTAGGTAAGGTCACTCTTGATACGTTTACTAGAGATTCGAGTTTGTTTATTGAAAAAGCTGAAATGGAATACCAACGAAATAAGGTTACGCTAGCCGGGATTTGGGCTGGCGATGAAGGTTCAGGTGAGACAACAATAACCGGTGATGTTTATTCGCGTTACTTTGGACCGTGGATGTTTGATTGGGGCTTTAACTCTGGGATTAAGCAAAGTGACTTTACATCCAAACTGTCTCTAAAATGGGATGGTGCGCCTCATGAGTTTGGATTTGACTCTTTAGACGGCGAGATTACTTTTGAGATGGGCGAAGGTTACCTGTCAGAAATTAGCGACAAAGGTGCAAGGATTTTCTCTCTCTTTAGCTTAAATTCGTTGTACCGAAAGTTGAAGTTCGACTTTAATGATGTTTTTCAGAAGGGCTTATTTTATAACGATATTAAAGGCTCTTTAACCGTAGAACGTGGCGTGGTTTATACTGAAAATATTAAGATGGATGGTGTAGCGGGAAATATGAATATGCGTGGATTTACTAATCTTAACGCCAGTACGCTAAATTATGACGTAACCTTTAAGCCTAAGATTACATCCAGTATCCCAGTAATCGCAGCATGGTTAGCACCAGGATCCGCTGGTTTGTCGTTATTAGCAGGTATCGCCATTGATAAAATTATTGAGAAAGCGGATGTTGTTTCCGAGGTAAGATTGAAAGTGACTGGTGATCTTGCCGATCCAAAAGTTCAAGAAGTAAAACGCTTTACTAAAACCATTGATATACCAAGGCCGCCGCAAAAGCCAATTGAAGAGCCGGTAATACCAGAAGAAAATAAAACCGAAACAGACGAAAAAGTAAATGATGGTATTAAGTTAAAAGAACAAGGCGATAAGCAATGATGAATGCGTATGTTTTACAGATGACGTCAACGCCGAATGTAGAAGAAAACTTAACATTTGTCAGGTCAGTTTTGGGGAAGCAAGCAAGTGTATTAGGTGCGGAATTACATAGCAGTATTGTTGTTTTACCTGAGTGCTTTGCCTGTTTTGGTGGTAAAGACAATCTAAACTTAGGCATAGCCGAAGATATTGGGAATGGCCCGGTTCAGCTTGAGTTAGCCTATATTGCCAAGGAGTTTGGAATTTATTTGGTTGCAGGGTCTTTCCCTACAAAAAGCCTAGATAATAAGTTTTTAGCTACGAGCTTGGTATTTGATCCGAGCGGTACGCTCATTGCTGACTATCAAAAAATACATTTGTTTGATGTAGAAGTGGATGATAATACCGGTAGCTATCGAGAATCAGATTCTACGGATGCAGGAAATAAGGTAGTGGTATTTGAGACGCCAGCAGGTAAGGTGGGCGTTGCTATTTGTTATGACCTCCGATTCCCAGGTTTATTTCAAGAGCTAAGGGCTTTGGGGGCTAGTACGATTGTATTGCCGAGTGCCTTTACAGAGCGAACGGGTCAAGCGCACTGGTTACCACTTATTCAAGCTCGCGCGATTGAAAACCAAGTATATATAGTTGCAGCCAATCAAAACGGCGTGCATAAAAATGACCGTGAAACTTTTGGACATAGTATGGTGGTCTCACCATGGGGCTCAATCTTGGCTAATGCAGAAAGGCAAAATGGCTTATTTGGCTCAGCTTTAGATATGATAAAATTACAAGAAATAAGAAGTAAAATGCCAGTATTTGTCCATAATAAATTTAAATCTCGTTTGGTTTAACCAAGCGAAGTATCACCACAATAGGATCTATTTTGAATCAAGTTGAAGAACAACTATTAACAGCAAACGGCCTGACACAGCAAAGCGTTTATGATGGCTTGTCTATGCTATTGGAACATCAACTAGACTACGCAGACTTATATTTCCAAGGTAGCTTCCATGAATCTTGGGTTATGGAAGATGGCATCATTAAAGATGGTAGCTATAACATTGAGCAGGGTGTTGGCATTAGAGCCGTTAGCGGTGAAAAAACGGGATTGTCATACTCTGACCAAGTGAACTTTAATGCTATTTCTGAAGCGGCTAAAACCGCTAGAAGCATTTCCGCTGCGGGTCAAAATGCAAAACAGCAGGTATTTGCTAATACCCAGCAAAAGCAAATTGTTATGGCTTGTCAGCCACTTGAAAAAATGACCAACAAAGACAAAGTTGAATTACTCCGCAACGTCGACAGTTATATACGTCAACAATCGCCATTGGCGAAAAACATTGTGGTGAGTATGAGTGGGGTTTACGAAGAAGTATTAGTGGCAGCTAGTGATGGTACTTGGGCTACGGATATTCGCCCTTTAATTCGTTTAAACTGCTCGGTAGTTTTAGAAAAAGACGGCCGTAAAGAACGCGGTGGCGCAGGTGCGGGCGCAAGAACGGACTATAGCTACTTTATGGAATTGACGGATGGTAAATTACGCTATCAGAACGTTGCAGATGAAGCGATTCATATGGCTACAGTTAACTTAGAAGCCATTGAGGCGCCTGCGGGCACAATGCCGGTTGTATTAGGCAATGGTTGGCCTGGAGTATTATTGCATGAAGCCGTAGGACATGGTTTAGAAGGTGACTTTAACCGTAAAGGCTCAAGTAATTACAGCGGTAAAATTGGTGAGTCAGTGGCGTCAGAGCTGTGTACTATTGTTGATGATGGCACATTAAATGGCTTACGTGGCTCTTTGAATATTGACGATGAAGGTGTACCGGCACAATACAATGTATTGATTGAAAACGGTGTATTGAAGTCTTATATGCAAGACAAAATGAATGCTCGATTAATGGGAGTACCAGCAACAGGCAATGGACGTCGAGAATCTTTTGCTCACATGCCAATGCCTCGCATGACTAATACGTACATGTTGCCAGGACAAAGTACGCCTGAAGATATTATTGCCAGCGTTGATTATGGTATTTACGCCAATAATTTTGCCGGTGGTCAGGTTGATATTACTTCTGGTAAATTTGTATTCTCGGCGTCAGAAGCTTATTTAATTGAAAACGGCAAAATTACTAAACCAGTAAAAGGCGCCACCTTAATTGGTAATGGTCCAGATGCAATGTCGCAAGTGTCTATGGTAGGCAATGATTTAGCTTTAGACAAAGGTGTAGGTGTGTGTGGTAAAGATGGTCAAAGCATTCCTGTGGGCGTTGGGCAGCCAACACTTAAACTAGATGCAATGACAGTGGGTGGAACCAACTAAGCTTTATGATTGTCTAGCGTTACAAAGTGAATGACAAATTAACAAAAAGCCAGCTTAGTTGCTGGCTTTTTGTTAGGTACGGCTTTATCGCGCTATAAAGTCTATAAAAGGTTAACTACAACAGAATTTCCTGTAGTTATGGTAGATGGCGATATTGCAGAAAAACTTAATGCTCCCGATACAGGATCATCATCTGTAGTTAAGTTATTTATAATAGTAAATGTAACACGAGTAGTGCCAGGCAATGACGGATCAGAAGAGCCTACTGTATTTGCTATCGCTATAGAGCCACCACCAACAAGCTCTCCAACAGATGAGCTGACGTTGATAGTAGTCCCTTGGGATAATACCTGGAACTGAGTATCTGACATTTCTAATGTAAACTCCGCTGAACTACCGCGTACTATGCTTATTTGTCCATTCGTCGCTGAATCATAGTTACTCTTTAATACGGTGTCAGCACTATCAAGTAAACGATATAAAGCATTAGAACTAGATGTAATCAGAACGCGCGCTTTGCGGACCGTTGAGAACTTTGCTGTTGCACAGCCGCTTTCGCATTGCGGTCCATTAAACAGAGTATCTTCCATCGTATAGTCACCGCTGTTATCAGAGTCTATAAATAGTTCGCCCGAATCCCTTGTGCCATCTTCATTGTCGTCGCGCCACGCTTCTGGCATATCAATAAAACCAGCAGATAACGGACTAATACGACCAAGGCCTGACTTAATTTCATTAATATTAGAAACAGAGCCGTTTGCGCTGTTTCCATCTGGTGTTCCATAAACGTTATCACCATTTACGTCTACAAAATATTCATGGCCTTCTACCGTCGCCAAGATTGTAACGCGGTGATTATCTGGATAAGGTTCTTGTGAGTTCCATACCACTGAGCAGCTACCTTCAACTGTATTACATGATGGCTCTATGGCACCACCTTCAGTTGTAAAGTTAACGGTTGTGCCGTCGGGCACTGGGTTGTTAAAGTTATCTGCTAAGTAAGCACTTACCGTGACTTCGGTGCCTGTGATATTGCGAGCTTCAGGGTTAATTGTTGATAATGACAGCGTCATTGAGTTTTGATCTGGAAGTCCTGTATTGACAGAGAGCAGATCGGATTGTGTAGCCACAGCAGTTGAATTTTCATTGCTTGTTGTTGCCGTTACCCGCACCACTGTGGGTACAGTACCAGCGATAACTTTAGCGCTGACTAAACCTTCGTTATTTGTCACACCAACGTCCGACGCTAGCGATAAACCGCCAATGTCAGTATTAAGAGTAAATGAAACTTCTTGTTGGCTTAGAGGGTTACCTAGCTCACCTTTAACTAAAAAGGTAACTGTTGACGTTTCTTGTTTGCCTTGGCCGCCAGTACCTTTAAGTACGATAGACGTTGGTGATGCAGAAACGAACTCTACAGAGCCTAAGCTTTCTGGAGACAGAGTGATTTTTTTGGTTGCAGTAAGGTCAGCTGAGTTCACTCGTACTGTTGCAATAATTGTGTCTTCGTTGCCCTGAGCGCCTGCACAACTAATATCTTGGAATGTGGAGGTGGCTACGCCGTTTACAGTGGTGGATGTGGCATCTATTGTCGCATCA
>JAOHFM010000036.1 GCA_028098005.1 Psychrosphaera sp. | reverse complement strand
TTTGCTGACAACCGCGGTAATAATAAGTACCACAAAAAATGAAATTAACTGCCCAAGGTTTAAGCTAAAATCGCCGACTTTAAAAAGTTGGACGTCCAACCACGCTACATCAATCATCTACGTTTCCTATAACCAATTTTTCTTTTTAAATAGCCCAATTAGACCAACAGCAATTGTGGCCATGACGCCAATCAAAATAAAGTACCCGTTTTCAACTTTAAGCTCCGGTATATAGTCAAAGTTCATTCCGTATAATCCGGCCAAAAAGCTTAGCGGAACAAATACCGCGGTGATAACGGTTAATACTCGCATTGTGGCGTTTAGCTGATGCGACGTGACCGACAAATAACCATCCACTAGGTCTCCGCAAATATCGTAGTAAAGCTGCGACAAACTTAACAGTCGATCTAATCGTTCATTTAAATCGTTAATTGTATGGGTTTCTTTATTTGTAATGAGCTGTGTATCTTCATCATCAATATAAGACGCTAACGCTTTACCTATATTTACGTGGTAACTAAAGGCACGTCTAAGTTTCACCAATCTTGAGCGATAAGTGGTGATGTCTCTCATCAATGAGTCTGAGCCTTTGCTCTGGAATTGATCTTCTAAATTCTCTAGTTCCGTTTCAAAATCCAAAAGCTCTGTTAAATAAAGACCACAGCTATGATGGAAGATCCTCGTTGCTAAGTGAATAGGGCTTCGTTTTAAGTATTTAGCGCCTGTCTCAGTGAACATGGCGGAAATTGCCGTAGACTCTTTTTCATGGCGTGAAATAAAAATGCGTTCGCCAATAAAAAAGCTAATTTGTAAATGTTCAAAGATTAAGCCAGGCTGAGTTTTATAGATCCCACGATATAACAAAAATAAGTAGTCTTTAAATAACTCAATTTTAGGTGGATGCCTATCTCGTTGCGCATCTGTGATGGCCAGCGTATGGCAGCCTAAGCTCGTGAGAAGTTTCGCTTCAGACTTTTGCTCTTCGCCAGTTAAATCAATCCAAATGGAAGCGGTAGCGTCTAATTGCCACTGTTCAATCAATTCTGAGCCGCCAAAAATTGTGCTTCCATTGGCATCTAACAACATACACTTAATCATTTATAGAATATCCCTGGTATTATCGTAGGGTTACGATATTTTTGCCGTTATAGCAGTAGTTTAGCTTAAGTAAAACAAATGTTTTTAAAAGGCGATTTTAATTAATACTTAATTTAGCGCCTGAAGTTTTGCTAAGCGTTAGCACGTTATCAAAAAATAAGCTTAAAATATGTCATCAGCACTGCACGATATCTTTCGTTTATGTATAATGCCAAACTATACCAATGCGTAAAATCATCAAATAAAAAAAGAGATTAAGATGGGAAGAGCTTACCAAAACCGCAAAGAATCAATGGCTAAAACAGCGAACATGAAGACAAAGGTCTATTCTAAATACGGAAAAGAGATCTATGTTATTGCTAAAAATGGCGGCGGTGACCCAGACACAAACATTGCATTAAAAAATATCATTGAACGTGCGAAAAAAGATCAGGTACCTGCGCACGTAATTAAAAACGCCGTAGATAAAGCCGCTGGTGGTGCAGGTGAAGATTACTCACCAGCTCGCTATGAAGGTTTTGGTCCTGGTGGCTGCATGGTAATTGTGGATTGTTTAACTGATAACAATAACCGCACAATCATGGAAGTTCGTAACAGCTTTACAAAAACTAACTCAAAACTTGGTGCGCAAGGGTCTGCAGCTCACATGTTTGACCACGTTGCTATTTTTGTTTTTGATGGCAATGACGAAGACGAAGTATTAGAAGCGCTAATGATGGCAGATGTTGACGTTACTGACGTGGAAAGTGAAGATGGTAAAATTACCGTTACTGCACCACACACAGAATACAACAATGTTAAAACAGCATTGGAAGAGTCATTTGAAGGCGTTGACTTTGATGTTCAAGAAATCTCTTGGGAGCCTCAAACGACCACACCAGTGACGGGTGATGACGTTGCTATGTTCGAAAAATTCATGGACATGCTTGAAAATTGCGAAGACGTTCAAGACGTATATCACAATGCTGAAATCGAAGGCTAATTGATCTTAGCAATTAAGTCGTTTAAAGGTTTTAATTAAGTTTTTTATTTTAAATAAGTTGTTTAAACCTGACGATTTGATCTTCGAAAAATTCAAAAAAAATAATAAAGCTCTGCCAATTTGGTGGGGCTTTTTTGTTTGTGTGAGGTGAGTGCCTGTGGAATATGAGATAACAGTGTCCACGCTTCACTATTTGATTGGTCAGTTATAACTCATTTCTGCCCCAAAACAAGTTAGGGTAAATGCTCTAATGACTGCCTTGTGCATGCAAAAATATAGTTGCTTATTTAACCAAACTTAGGTGTAATGGAATCATAATAAACGCTGAGCAGTGCAGGGAAAGCTTAAATAAGGACAGATACGCCAATGAAATTGGCTTACTATAGCTTAGGCCATAAAAAGCAAATCCCCATAGCATAAACAACACCAACTCTGACACACCGAGCAGGTAACGACTCAGTCCAACAAGCAATTATGCAACACAAACTGCGTGTCATATAAATACTAAAATGTTAGGCATTGGGAGTGAAAATGGATATTTTTTCGTTAGCAGTCGGGTTTGTAGTTGGCGGTTTTACTGGCGCCGCAGGTACCTTTTATGGAAATAAGTTTACAGATCAAAGGCGCGATCAAGAAAAAACTGACGCAGAGCGAGTCCAGTGGGAAACCCTAAAATGAAAATTTCCCGCAATAATTCAAGAAATGACCAAAGACGTTAATAATCCCGAATTTGCAGGTGTGCGAACTTTCTTTGTAAAAAGTAGCCGGAGTGCTGTTAATAGTTCAGAGCCATATTTTGAGTATCACACAGATATACATTCAGATCTTCAAGCCGCAATTCTATATATGCAAGATATTGGTTATATACAAGATATTACCCCAAAAGATTGCCCAAAGTTCAGGTTTTATGAGCATTTCTATGAGTTGCTAAAAAATGTCTAACAAAGCCGTTAAACCAAGGATACAAAACAGCAGGCAGTGCTCCTTCGTTGCCAATTTTAGCCTGCTATTTTGTGCCGTTTACGGCAAGCGTTAACACTCTTTCACAGGAAGAGCCGAAATAGATTAGGGATAGAGAATGAAGCTGGATAGTGTATGAAATATTACCAAATCTGCCCATAGCCATTTAGATATTTCTTCATCAACATCATAACCTTTATCGATAGTCGTATTACTAATATTGCAGTGTCTCTGTCTAAAGAAGTTTTCAGCAAAGGCTGCAAGGGAACTATTCAGTTCACCTTTAGAGTGAGCGAAACTTTTTCCGCCATTTAATATTAAGATATTTTTCACTAGGTGCTACTTCCAATTCTTTATTAGCATTTCACTTACAACCCACTAATTAATAAAGCTCTTAGAATTAATCGATTTGATATCTTTTAGTTCGGACAGAATTTCTTCACCAACTTTTCGAGCAGATTGTGGGTTTTGACCAGTAATTACTCGCTTATCATTCACTACATTTTCTACCCACGCTGCACCATAAATGTGCTTTGCACCTCTAGAAATTAAAGTATCCTGTAGTGAAAACGGAGTCGTCTTTACAAGAGTGGTCGATTAGCATCGCAAGAAAAGCACTGGGCATCGCTTTTACCGGCATTCTACTTGTTTCATTAACCAACTTAGTATTGAACCCGGAAATTTATGAGAAGTGGTTTACCTGGACAGTAGGTATGTTTTTATTGCCGATTCCAATTGTGTGCGCCGTGCTATTTGGTTTTTGCTATAAAGCGCTATCTCAGCTTCAAGTAAAACCAGATTTTGGTGCCGGTTACCCGTTTATATTAGCGGCTCTTATTTTTGTTTTAAGTTTTGTTGGCTTAGGTTACAGCTTTTTCCCATACATTGTTCCTCATCAGATCACCATATGGGAATCCGTCGCCGCCAAAGAGTCACTTAACTTTTTACTTTACGGCGCCGTAATTGTTGTTCCTACCATTTTGGCTTATACCGTTTATTCCTATCGAGTATTCTGGGGCAAAGTTCAGGAGTTACGATACTATTAATTACGTGACTCTTAGTTGCGACACGACTCTCTGCAAGTAATAGCCAACAAGTAGGGCTTCAAATACAGAGATAAAAGTTGAGCTACAAGAATCAGAGTCTATAAGTAAAGGCTATAAAAGTAGAAGCTCTAAAAGTCAAAAATAAAAGGCAGGCTAAGGAATACCTGCCTTTACTTTGTTTCTCATGTTTTGCGGATTTGATACAATTTAAAAACATTCTATTAAGAAGCCATCAAATGTATTTACCTAAAAACTGCCGAGTAATAACCGTTGGCGACGGTGACTTAAGCTTCTCTCGAGCATTATTGGCTCATGTATCGCCTAGTAATCTAATTGCATCAACTTACGACAGTGAATCGGCACTTAGAAATAAATACAAAAAGAACGCATTGGATGATTTGTTGAATGCCGGTGTCACCGTATTCCACGATATTGATATAACTAATTTAGAAAGTGTTAAACAGTTACCTCAAGAGCAGGCCGATATTGTTATTTTTAATCACCCTCTTGTGCCTACGCAAAAAACGTATGCGCAATATCAAAAAGAACGTGATAAAACCGCGAACCTACTAAATAGGAACTTGTTGTATCACTTTGTAAAACACAGCTTTGATGTTTTGTTATCGAGCAACGGCGAACGTCTATGTTATATCACCACCAAATCTGTAAAGCCTTATAGTCACTGGCACATTGAAACCAGTTTAACCCCTCTGGTTTCAACATCTCTAGTTTTAACACCTTTAGCTACAGCCGCAGGTGATTCAAAAAATAGCGTTGAGTTTTTAGGTAGCGAAGCCTTTAACGTATCGTTATTTAAAAACTACTTAATTCGTAATGTAGATAGAGACAAGTGCGTTAAACATGAAGCCAGTGATATTTATGTCTATTCCGACGTTATCGAGCACAACATTAAATCGAGACTAACGTCATTTCAGTATGACTCAGAAGGCTATTGTCCGCTTTGTAGAAAAGGTCCATTTGCCAACCAAGCAGACTGGGAACTTCACAAAAACACTCGCATTCACAAAGCTCAGTGGCAATATCACTTAGATTGGCAGCAACATAAGAGCGAACTATAGGCATTGCCTAGTGCCTAGACTTTTGCCGTTGCGTTTAACAGCGCTTCTTTTATACGATGTTCGTGGTTTGCTTGCCATTCTTCCAACGACATCTTTTGTTCAGCATCAGCCTTCCTTTTTGCTTTTTCATAAACTTCTGATGCTGTGTCTTGCGGTATAACTGCAATACCTTCCGAGTCGGCAACTATAATATCGCCGGGGTTTACCGTGACACCGCCACACACAATAGGTTGGTTTAAAGGTAATTTAACTTTTTTACTGCCTGGCACAGGAAACACGCCCTTAGCAAATACCGGAAAAGAGTTCTCTTTAATTTCCTCAACATCACGCACCACACCATCTACCACAAAGCCCTTGACACCGCGTTTTTGTGCTACCGCACATACATTTCCACCTGCAACGGCAAAGTCGCTATCAACACCATCGACAACAATAATTGAGCCTTTTGGAGCGTCATAAATTGCCGCATGCATCATTAAATGATCCCCCGCAATTAACTGAACCGTAAATGCAGGCCCAGCAATTCTGTTGGGAGTTTGTAAAAGAGAATAAATAGAAAAGTCTATGAACTGTGTTCGAGGTAGCACATTTGCATAATCTGTTGGTGACAATGACTCAAATACCTTTTCCATTTTACATTTTCTCCTTTTTGAACGGTGGTTTGTCGTAATCTCGCGACTTAAAAAAGTACTCTGGTTAAGGCGCTTAATAATTTATAACATCTTTGTGCTTATTTGATAACGCCAAATCGCTCTTCTTCGCTCACTACGCACTATGACTGTGATATAATTTAGTTAATCAACAAAGGCGCTGTGTAACTAAGGTACTAAACTCAATCAGTACCCTACTATGCCTTTTCAAAACAGAACTCTATTTGGACTCCAAACATGTCAGACAAGTTTTTCTTCAAAGGTCGCCAAGACGCACGACAAAACCATATTAAAAGCTACCAACCAAAAGTGTCACAAAAAGCAGGGAGTAAAAAATACCCACTGGAACTCGTTGTCACCTCTGAAGCAAGAAAAGTAGAAATTGAACATCAACTTAGCGAGCACCAGTTATTTGCAAATATTGAAGTGAATACTTCTGAAAATGCGCAAGAATCAATTGAGCAGCTTACTACATTACTCAATAAAGCAACCACAGTGACGGTAGAGAAAACCCCTTCGCGTAATGATCCTTGCCTTTGTGGCAGTGGGAAAAAATACAAAAAGTGCTGCGGATAATTCACTGACCATGCAGCCGCAACCCGACCCGTTTATTGTTCCGCCGTGTTTAGAAGATATTCGGGTTGAGTACGAAGACCCTGATTTTATTGTGATCAACAAACCATCCAAATTGCTCAGTTTGTCCGGTAAGCACCCACTAAACAAAGACTCGGTTCATTATCGTATTGTTCAGCAATACCCAACCGCCACGTTAATTCACCGGCTGGACTTTGGTACATCGGGCTTAATGTTGCTGGCGTTAAATAAAGAGACCAATAAACAGTTGTGTGAGCAGTTTGCACAACGGTCAGTTAAAAAATACTACGAAGCTATATTAGACGGACAACTCGCACAGGCTCAAGGTGAAATTACTTTTCCGCTGATTAAAGATGTTGAAGGATTTCCGTTACAAAAAGTCTGTTATGACAGTGGCAAGCCCGCCAACAGCCGCTATCAAGTACTAAGTTATGACGCTGACACCAATACCTCGCATGTGCAATTTGAGCCAATAACAGGACGTACGCACCAGTTACGGCTACATAGTTTGGCCATTGGTCACCCTATTATTGGATGCGATCTCTATGATTTAGCAGATTCCTACTCTAAAGCTGAACGGCTCATGTTACATGCTACGTCTTTGTCATTTTCTCACCCTAAGTCGAATGAAAACATGCACTTTTATTCACCAAGTGGCTTCTGAACTTAGAAGAGTGCTGAAGTAAAACCTCAATGGTTTTGCTTTTTAGAAAACAACATACGTTTAAATGTGTTGTCGGCCAGAATATAGTGATGAAACAATGCCGCGGCGGCATGCGCAGCGATTAAGTAATAACCCACCTCACCTACAGTTTCATGTAGTTCTTTAATGGTTTTAGCAAGCTCTTTATTTTCACTTGCCAGTGGAGGCAGCTCTAAACCAAAGAATGGTATTGGTTTACCTGCCATACTTAATATCAGCCAGCCTGCAATTGGCATAACAAACATAAAAACATAAAGCGAAATGTGTGCAAGTTTAGCGAGTGTACTCTGCCACTTTTTAGGGGTAGGTTTTATTGCAGGTACTGGACCCGCTAATATACGAGCAATTAACCTTACGCTTACTAGAGCTAACACAGCTAAGCCCAACATAAAATGCCACATTTTAAAGGCATCTCGGGTTTCAGTGCCCCTTTCAAACAATTCCCTTAGCTCAATACTGCCAAAAACCGCGACAATTAAAATAAACATGATCCAGTGCAAGGCAATAGAGACGTTGTTGTAATGAGTTGTGGTGTTTTTAATATTCATGGCGCCCCTCTTATAAAGTAACGTAATTAGCTAAGTGGTTACTTTGTTTGTAGTAAATTTGCACAATCAGTATCGCTTAAAATCATTCTTCCTTGTATGATCTAAAACATACAATGAACTGTTTTTATAAAATAAACTTAAAACCTTATGAGAATACTACTTTGTTTAGCGTTATGTTTTTCTGCAACTAGCTGTGCTTTGAACGATAAGCAAAAATCACCCGAAGCGCCCATCGCTTTGGAACAAAGTGGCGATTGTGCATACATAAAAGCGCATGACGATTACCTCTGTTTAGTTATTGACGATATGATTGAAGGATGGGTACATTCGAAACTTGTAATAAAAAGCTCAAATAAAACTATCGTCGATACCGAAACCTACTTAAACGGGATGCATATAGCGTTTAGTCCTAATAGCAAAATATTCATGGTGGAAGTCACTGCAGAAGGACATCCAAGCTTTGCTTTTTATAACACCGATAGAATGTTACAAGATCAAGCAGAGTCAGAGACTGACGCCTATTTAGATGAATATTACTTTGAGCATTTTGAATATATTGGAGATAACGGAGATGTTGTGTTCTCTCTTTCTGAACAAAACGGACAAAGTTGTTACGAGATAGAATCACGTAGCCCTCTGGTACATTCACCAGCATGTTTGGTTGGTTTTAACATACTCACTAAGCAAGCCTTAGCGTTTAATCAGGACCAACTATGTGTCTTTAATAAGCAGTAATAAAGAAGCCATGACCAAAACTCAATACCATGCTAACTGCCACCCTTTAGGCTATTTACGTTAACTCGCAATTGGACAATTATGAGTTAGAACCGACGGGCGGTTCTGTGCCAGAGGCAGATCTTCAATGCTGTATTTGAAATCATGTTGGGTGACGCCCTCTGTTTATCCAACCTACCACGTTTATTTCAGTCAGGTGAGTGGCGAAGCCACATAACCCGACAATAATGAACAGAAAACCCAACTTACCGCGTTGTATAAGGTAAACTAGGTGTAGTAGCTCACATCAAATCTGACAGTAAACGCAAATAGTTTAGACTTTATCTGACAAGCAGCTATGAGCGAATAACGGGCGGCCTCTCTAGCGCATTTTTGTAAAATTATCATTTACAGTCTCGTTAGCTGGAAAGCCTCTAAATTCTAATAGCAACCGTCTTGCAGTGGTAGAGTTCCAAAAAAGCAAAGTTTATATTTAAAGAGGATTACTTTTTATCCACTTTTTCAAGTGGTCAATGAAGTTCTTAACTATTATCGATTGGTTTTTCCTAGAAGGATATAACAGGTTAATTGAAATTGAGGGGTCGCATTCCCAGTCCTCCAAAATAACCTTTAAGCGCTCTTGAGCAACACTTTCTTTAATGTGCCAATCTGACAAAAGCGCGATACCGTGGTCTAATTCTACCATACTCAAAACGCTGTCTCCTAAGCTAGAAGAAAAGGCAGGGTTTAACTTAACTGTTTTCCGTTCACCTTCTCTAATGAATGACCAATTAGTTTCATTACCAACGGTTAATAAAGTATGCTCTGTTAAATATTCAGGTGAATGTGGCACTCCTCTCTTTTCTAAATAACTCGGCGTTGCACATAAGACTCTCTTTGTATCGGATAGCTTTTGACCTATTAACGATGAGTCCCGCGAAGGGCCATGCCTAACAGCTAAATCAACACCTTGTTCAGTTAAATTTACCAAGCTGTCAGTAGAAATGATTTCAATATTAACTTGCGGGAAATTTTTTAAAAAGCTGCTAATCACAGGTAATAAATAGCTTTGCGTAAAAGAAGCCGACGCAGTTATTTTTATTTTTCCTTTTAACGTATTAGTTGGGTCAAGGTCATGTTCAATCTCATCACTAATACTTAACAGTCTTTGTGCATGGTTATATAGCTTCTCACCTGTAAATGTCGGACTAAGAGTCCGAGTTGTTCTATAAAATAATTTCGCACTCAGTCTGTTTTCGAGCGCTATCAACCTTTTACTTACTGCCGCAGCCGTTAGATTGTGAGCATCAGCAGCCATTCGGATAGATTTGAGTTCAAAAATCGTACTGAATATCTTCAGCTCTTCTATGGAATCAATCACATTATCAACCTTTTGGAATTAATCATTAAAGCTTTGGTGTGTTTCTGGTAGTTAATTATGTTGATAACATCACTTTCGTCAATAACAAAGAGGTAAATTTTATGAAAGCAATTGCAATTAATGGTCATGGTGATGTTGATGTTCTACACGAAATCGAAGTTGATGCACCAAAACCAAAACGTGGTCATGTCGTAATTGATGTAAAAGCGACAAGTGTGAATCCTGTAGATACTAAAATCCGTAAAGGCAGTGAAGGTACTGCTGGTATGGTTTACCCTGCAATCCTTCACATGGATGTATCGGGTGTAATCAGTGAAGTTGGTGAAGGTGTAACTAACTTCAAAGTTGGTGATGAAGTGTATGGTTGTGTCGGTGGTATTGTTGGCATTCCAGGTACTCTAGCTGAAAAGGTTGAAGCTGACGCTGTATTATTAGCACACAAACCTAAAAAGCTTAGCTTTGGTGAAGCGGCTAGCTTGCCTTTAGTAGCAATTACCGCTTGGGAAGCAATTATTGGTCGAGCTGAAATCCAGCCGAGCGATAAAGTTTTAGTTCATGGTGGTACAGGTGGTGTAGGCCACATCGGTCTGCAGCTTGCGAAAGCGCTAGGTGCACATGTTACAACGACTGTTGTAGATGAAGAACGCGCAGAAATTGCAAAACAATTGGGTGCAGACGAAACGGTTCTATTCCCTAAAGAAGAACCAAAGGAATATGTTGAAAGATTAACCAATGGTCATGGTTTCGATACTGTATTTGATACAGTGGGTGGGCCAGTTCTGCAAAACTCACTAATCGCTGCAAAACTGAAAGGGCATGTTATTTCTACAATTGGTTATGCTGATTATAACTTAACTGAAATGCACTTTAAGGCTCTTAGGTTAGATCTTGTATTTATGGCGATTTCGATTATTCACAATATCGATAGAGATACTCACGGTGACATTCTACGCCGACTTGCTGGGCTTGTAGATAAAGGCCAAGTTAAACCTTTGATTGATAGTGTTTTCCCTTTCACTTTGGATGGAGTTAAAGCTGCTCACTCTCGTCTAGAGTCAGGATTAGCTACAGGCAAAATCGTCATTGAGCGTTAATTCTCTCTTCTTGAACTAAAGGCTGTGTAAGCAGCCTTATACACCAAAATAAAGGTTAAAAATGAACAATGAAGTTATGATTGTTGTGGATATCCTATGTGAAACACAGCATTACAACACCGTTTTAAACGCAATTTATAAGTGCGCAAGTGAAAGTGTGCTTGAAAATGGGTGCGAGCGTTATGATGTTTACCCTGATACGAATGGTCCACAAAAGATCACATTGGTTGAAATGTGGCGTGACATAGATTCTTTAAAACAACATAAGAGTCTGCCGCATTATCTTCAATTACAGGCCTCATTAGAAGATAGAGTGCTATCAGTCGATATTCAAACAGCTCGTGTGTTTTAAGGTTTGTGATAAATGAAGTATCTTCACACAATGCTGCGCATATCAGATATTGAAGCATCACTGAGATTTTTCTGTGAAGGTTTAGGGTTGAAGATTCTTAAAAGGAAAGACTACTTTAAAGATAAGTTCACTCTAATCTTTTTAGCTGCACCAGGTGATGAAAGCGCTCAAATTGAACTTACGTATAACTGGGATCCTGATTCTCTATATTCTGGACGAAACTTTGGGCACATAGCATACAGGGTTCAAAACATATATGAGACATGCGCTCATTTACAGGCACTAGGTATCGAAATAAATAGACCTCCTAGAGACGGTCACATGGCCTTTGTACACTCCCCAGATGATATTTCAGTCGAGTTGTTACAAGCAGGTGAGCCGCTACCACAAGCTGAGCCTTGGGCTTCAATGCCAAATATTGGTAGTTGGTAAAGTATTAAATATGTAACCAACGAGTCCGTTGGTTAAATTTGTATGAGAAAGATATTATGAAATTTTTATTATTATTCATGACGCTAGTTTTCGCTGCTCCAAGCTTTGCTGCGGATAAAGTCCTTTTCGTATTGACTAGCCACAATAAGATGGGTTCGTTAGATATGAAAACTGGATTTTGGCTAGGTGAATTAACGCACCCTTATTATGTTCTTGCTGATGCAGGCTTTGAAGTTGATGTTGCTAGTATTGAAGGTGGAATGGCACCAATAGACCCTAAAAGTCTAGATTTTTCAGACGAAGATAATGCTAGGTTTATCAATGATAAAAAACTTATGGCTTCAATTATAAACACCATAGCAATTGAGGATGTAAACAGTGAAGATTATCAAGCGGTAGTTTATGCAGGAGGACACGGAACAATGTGGGACTTCTCGAACAATGAACTTATCAATAAGTTAACCGCTTCAATATATGAAAGAGGCGGTGTTGTAAGTGCTATTTGCCACGGGCCAGCTGCTTTTACAGATGTAAAACTTAGTAACGGACAATACCTCGTTGAAGGAAAAAAATTAGCTGCGTTTACTAACGAAGAAGAGTCAAATATTGGACTAACAGATGTGGTTCCGTTTTCACTACAGGATACTTTAATTTCTAGAGGTGCAAAGCACATTTATGGTGCAGCGTGGGTAGAAAATGTAGTGAATGATAAGCGAGTAATTACTGGTCAAAACCCACAATCTGCTCGAAAAGTTGGTGAAGAAATTCTGTCCGAACTAAAAGATATCAAATCGATTAATTCTAAGAGCTTTATTAATTAGTGGGTTGTAAGTGAAATGCTAATAAAGAATTGGAAGTAGCACCTAGTGAAAAATATCTTAATATTAAATGGCGGAAAAAGTTTCGCTCACTCTAAAGGTGAACTGAATAGTTCCCTTGCAGCCTTTGCTGAAAACTTCTTTAGACAGAGACACTGCAATATTAGTAATACGACTATCGATAAAGGTTATGATGTTGATGAAGAAATATCTAAATGGCTATGGGCAGATTTGGTAATATTTCATACACTATCCAGCTTCATTCTCTATCCCTAATCTATTTCGGCTCTTCCTGTGAAAGAGTGTTAACGCTTGCCGTAAACGGCACAAAATAGCAGGCTAAAATTGGCAACGAAGGAGCACTGCCTGCTGTTTTGTATCCTTGGTTTAACGGCTTTGTTAGACATTTTTTAGCAACTCATAGAAATGCTCATAAAACCTGAACTTTGGGCAATCTTTTGGGGTAATATCTTGTATATAACCAATATCTTGCATATATAGAATTGCGGCTTGAAGATCTGAATGTATATCTGTGTGATACTCAAAATATGGCTCTGAACTATTAACAGCACTCCGGCTACTTTTTACAAAGAAAGTTCGCACACCTGCAAATTCGGGATTATTAACGTCTTTGGTCATTTCTTGAATTATTGCGGGAAATTTTCATTTTAGGGTTTCCCACTGGACTCGCTCTGCGTCAGTTTTTTCTTGATCGCGCCTTTGATCTGTAAACTTATTTCCATAAAAGGTACCTGCGGCGCCAGTAAAACCGCCAACTACAAACCCGACTGCTAACGAAAAAATATCCATTTTCACTCCCAATGCCTAACATTTTAGTATTTATATGACACGCAGTTTGTGTTGCATAATTGCTTGTTGGACTGAGTCGTTACCTGCTCGGTGTGTCAGAGTTGGTGTTGTTTATGCTATGGGGATTTGCTTTTTATGGCCTAAGCTATAGTAAGCCAATTTCATTGGCGTATCTGTCCTTATTTAAGCTTTCCCTGCACTGCTCAGCGTTTATTATGATTCCATTACACCTAAGTTTGGTTAAATAAGCAACTATATTTTTGCATGCACAAGGCAGTCATTAGAGCATTTACCCTAACTTGTTTTGGGGCAGAAATGAGTTATAACTGACCAATCAAATAGTGAAGCGTGGACACTGTTATCTCATATTCCACAGGCACTCACCTCACACAAACAAAAAAGCCCCACCAAATTGGCAGAGCTTTATTATTTTTTTTGAATTTTTCGAAGATCAAATCGTCAGGTTTAAACAACTTATTTAAAATAAAAAACTTAATTAAAACCTTTAAACGACTTAATTGCTAAGATCAATTAGCCTTCGATTTCAGCATTGTGATATACGTCTTGAACGTCTTCGCAATTTTCAAGCATGTCCATGAATTTTTCGAACATAGCAACGTCATCACCCGTCACTGGTGTGGTCGTTTGAGGCTCCCAAGAGATTTCTTGAACATCAAAGTCAACGCCTTCAAATGACTCTTCCAATGCTGTTTTAACATTGTTGTATTCTGTGTGTGGTGCAGTAACGGTAATTTTACCATCTTCACTTTCCACGTCAGTAACGTCAACATCTGCCATCATTAGCGCTTCTAATACTTCGTCTTCGTCATTGCCATCAAAAACAAAAATAGCAACGTGGTCAAACATGTGAGCTGCAGACCCTTGCGCACCAAGTTTTGAGTTAGTTTTTGTAAAGCTGTTACGAACTTCCATGATTGTGCGGTTATTGTTATCAGTTAAACAATCCACAATTACCATGCAGCCACCAGGACCAAAACCTTCATAGCGAGCTGGTGAGTAATCTTCACCTGCACCACCAGCGGCTTTATCTACGGCGTTTTTAATTACGTGCGCAGGTACCTGATCTTTTTTCGCACGTTCAATGATATTTTTTAATGCAATGTTTGTGTCTGGGTCACCGCCGCCATTTTTAGCAATAACATAGATCTCTTTTCCGTATTTAGAATAGACCTTTGTCTTCATGTTCGCTGTTTTAGCCATTGATTCTTTGCGGTTTTGGTAAGCTCTTCCCATCTTAATCTCTTTTTTTATTTGATGATTTTACGCATTGGTATAGTTTGGCATTATACATAAACGAAAGATATCGTGCAGTGCTGATGACATATTTTAAGCTTATTTTTTGATAACGTGCTAACGCTTAGCAAAACTTCAGGCGCTAAATTAAGTATTAATTAAAATCGCCTTTTAAAAACATTTGTTTTACTTAAGCTAAACTACTGCTATAACGGCAAAAATATCGTAACCCTACGATAATACCAGGGATATTCTATAAATGATTAAGTGTATGTTGTTAGATGCCAATGGAAGCACAATTTTTGGCGGCTCAGAATTGATTGAACAGTGGCAATTAGACGCTACCGCTTCCATTTGGATTGATTTAACTGGCGAAGAGCAAAAGTCTGAAGCGAAACTTCTCACGAGCTTAGGCTGCCATACGCTGGCCATCACAGATGCGCAACGAGATAGGCATCCACCTAAAATTGAGTTATTTAAAGACTACTTATTTTTGTTATATCGTGGGATCTATAAAACTCAGCCTGGCTTAATCTTTGAACATTTACAAATTAGCTTTTTTATTGGCGAACGCATTTTTATTTCACGCCATGAAAAAGAGTCTACGGCAATTTCCGCCATGTTCACTGAGACAGGCGCTAAATACTTAAAACGAAGCCCTATTCACTTAGCAACGAGGATCTTCCATCATAGCTGTGGTCTTTATTTAACAGAGCTTTTGGATTTTGAAACGGAACTAGAGAATTTAGAAGATCAATTCCAGAGCAAAGGCTCAGACTCATTGATGAGAGACATCACCACTTATCGCTCAAGATTGGTGAAACTTAGACGTGCCTTTAGTTACCACGTAAATATAGGTAAAGCGTTAGCGTCTTATATTGATGATGAAGATACACAGCTCATTACAAATAAAGAAACCCATACAATTAACGATTTAAATGAACGATTAGATCGACTGTTAAGTTTGTCGCAGCTTTACTACGATATTTGCGGAGACCTAGTGGATGGTTATTTGTCGGTCACGTCGCATCAGCTAAACGCCACAATGCGAGTATTAACCGTTATCACCGCGGTATTTGTTCCGCTAAGCTTTTTGGCCGGATTATACGGAATGAACTTTGACTATATACCGGAGCTTAAAGTTGAAAACGGGTACTTTATTTTGATTGGCGTCATGGCCACAATTGCTGTTGGTCTAATTGGGCTATTTAAAAAGAAAAATTGGTTATAGGAAACGTAGATGATTGATGTAGCGTGGTTGGACGTCCAACTTTTTAAAGTCGGCGATTTTAGCTTAAACCTTGGGCAGTTAATTTCATTTTTTGTGGTACTTATTATTACCGCGGTTGTCAGCAAA
>JAOHFM010000035.1 GCA_028098005.1 Psychrosphaera sp. | reverse complement strand
CGCACCAAATCCATATATGGAAAAAGCTATTTCAATTGAATCAATGGACTTCAATTCAAGTATTCCAATAAATCTAGATAAAGAGCTTGGATGGCAGTTCTGGTTTAAGCAGGACTTGCGTTATCGCGTACCGAAAGGGAACATCTATTTGGGTTTTGACTTACCTAATGGCGTTGACTCAAAACGAAACCAAGCTTTAATGAGGCTTTACTGTGAATTGTTTATGGACAAGGTTTCTGACGTTCACTATCAAGCTGAAATGGCCGGTTTACACTATAACGTATATGCGCACGCCGCTGGCATAACTCTATACACATCAGGCTTTAGCTCAAATCAATCTGAACTTATGTTCACATTAATATCAAGCCTATTCACCATTTCACCTTCTAGAAGCCGGTTTGAAGAAATTAAACGTCAACTAACAAAGCACTGGCGCAATTCCGACTCTAACAAACCTATTAGTCAGCTGTTTAGTTTACTGAACTCTCATCTGGTGTCTGCAGCAGCTACGCCTCAGGAGCTTGCAAAGGAGTTAGAAGATGTTTCCGTTGAAGATTTCAAAATATTTACAAGCAGTTTGTTTGACCAAATTTATGTCGAAACTTTGGTATACGGCAACTGGAGTACAACGCAAGCAAATGCCATTAATGAAAGCTTAAAGAACCTATTGAGTGGTTGTAAAAGAGTTGAAGAAACACAAAGAGAAATACGCTCTGTAGATGACATAGGTGTCGTAGAGTTAGAGAAAAAAGTAGAGCATCAAGACTCAGCTGCATTAGTGTATTTACAGGGTATGTCCACTTCCAGTAATCACGACAACGAAATTGAAATGGCCTATTTTATTTTAGCAAGCCAAATACTTGCCCCGTTTGCTTTTAACCTTCTAAGAAGCGAAAAGCAATTAGGATATATGGTTGGTAGCGGTTATATGCCGATAAGAAATGTGCCTGGTCTTGCGGTTTATGTTCAGTCTCACGACTATGATAGTAAACGCTTAACCGATGAGTTAAACAATTGCTTACAATTTTTTGCTCCTGAGTTGCAGAGCTTATCTGCAGAAGACTTTGAGCGACATAAAAACGCAGTAATCATGCAATATAAAGAGAAGCCAACTAATTTAGCACAACAAAGTCAGCAACTATGGGTTTCCATTGGAAATCAAGACTATAAGTTCGATCAAAAAGAAAAAATTGTAAATGAATTGGCCTCAATTCGCCAAGACGAGCTATATCATTGGTATGCGAGTAAATTTACACCATCATTAAATAAAGGTGTTTTGGTCAATAGTCGGTAAATGTAATATTAATTTTAAGCTTTGACACTTAGTTTCTCTTTAGTTATCTTGGCTATGCTTTTAAATTGCAGTATTAAAGACTTTTTGTGTTCTTAAAATATAATAAAAATAAACTATTCTCACTTCTAGTTACTATTACCGTTGGTTTACCAACTGGGGTAGCGCAAGCAATAACAACGAACGTACCAAGTGACGGGCTCTCTAATGCTCATTGGTTAAACGTTCTTTTGTTGTGTTTATGTGTTTTATTTGCCTCTATAGCAATTTATGGCGTCATTCGTTTTAAACGCTACCAAAGGGCTATGCTAAATAGTGACCAGAGGCTTAACTTTTCTCTTTGGGTCAGTGGCGATGAAATGTGGGATTGGCACATTAACGAAGGCAAGTTATTTAGAACCAATTCTCGTGGCACCTACCCTCTTTCGAATATTAATCCAAACGTTTTCCCACCCAATAAACCGTATATTCATCCTGGTGATATAGAGCGCGTTAGAACTAAATTAGCCAACCATATTAGTGGTAATACAGACGCCTTTGAATGTGTTTATCGTTTGCGCGACAAGGAAGGTTGGCGATGGGTTCTTGATAAAGGGCGCATCGTTATACGTAGCGATAAAGGTAAGCCTATTAGAATGACAGGCATATTTAAAGATATTCAAAAGCTTAAAACTGCTGAATCTGAGTTAGAGATTTTCGCAAAAAGTATAGAAAATCTATCTGAGGGTGTGATTATCTTAGACCCTATGCTCAACGTTGTTCATGTGAATCCCGGTTATAGCAAAATTACAGGCTACGACCCTGAAGAGGTCTTAGGTGAAAAACTACGACTCACTAGTATTAGTTCTACACTAATTTATGAAATTAAACGTGATGTTGACGCAAATGGCAGCTGGCGTGGCGATATCACTGGTCAGAACAAAGACAGTTCCATGTTCTTAGCTTATGTAACAGCCAATTCCATTAAAGATAAAGAAGGGAATATAAGCAATTATGTTGCAATCGTTTCAGATACAACTCGAAGAAAAACAGCGGAAGCAAAACTACTTAAATTAGCCAGCACAGATTCATTAACAAAATTGCCAAATCGAAATGTGTTTTTCTCAAATCTTCAAACCTGTGTTGACAAGAAAGTTCAAACCGCCGTACTTGTCTTTGATCTCGATGACTTTAAAAAGATAAATGACTCCCTTGGGCATCAACTTGGAGACATTTTACTTGTTGAGATAGCTAAAAGAATTAAGCCTATTACAAACAACTTAAATACCCTTTATAGACTTGGCGGTGATGAATTTGCTCTTATCATGGAGAAAACCAATGACATTACTACCGTAACCGCAGCAGCAAAACAAATTCTTAAGAAACTTTCAACACCATTTAGGATTGCTAAACACGAATTTGTTGTTGCAGGAAGTATTGGTATTGTTCTTTACCCAGATGACGGGAAGCAACCTGAAACTCTACTTAGAAATGCAGATACAGCAATGTACCACGCTAAAGAAGGTGGCAATAGATACCTATTCTTTAGTGAGGATATGAATAAAAAAGCGGTAAAACGACTACAGGTAGAAAACCTCATTCGCCTTGGCTTAAAAGAAGATTATTTCCAAGTTTACTACCAGCCTAAAATGAAGTTTTCAGACGGAACCCTAAGTGGAATGGAAGCTCTTGTTCGGTTTATTACTCCTAAAAATGGTTTGGTTAGTCCTGGTACCTTTATTCCTATCGCTGAAGAAACAGGCCAAATTGTCGAAATTGGTGATTTAGTACTTAAGAAAGCATGTATCGATATGAAGCGATGGTTAGATGAAGGCATCATCAAAGGTCGCGTAGCCGTCAACTTGTCGGCAAGGCAATTTAATCTTCCAGATCTAATGCAACGTATCGACAGGATACTCGTTGAAACTGAGCTAAATCCACATCATTTAGAACTTGAGATCACTGAAGGCACCGTTATGAATAACGCAAAGCATGCCATTGAAACCATGCACCAAATTCGTGATCGCGGAATTCACTTAGCAATGGATGACTTTGGAACCGGCTATTCTAGCTTGTCATATTTAAGAAAGTTTCCGCTCAATACACTTAAAATTGATAAGGCATTCGTGGATGATGCAGGCTCTGATATTGGTAAAGCGATGATTGATACAATCGTTACTATTGCTCGAAATCTTGGATTATCTACCGTTGCTGAAGGTGTAGAAAATGATGAACAACGAGCATTTATGACTGAAATGGAATGTGACGTTTTGCAGGGTTATTTATATTCAAAACCACTCACCGCAATGGAGTTTAGCCAATTTGCTATGATGGACAAGATGACAACGTCAAAACAACTCCCTTATAGCGAAACCGCCTAGGCTTAATTTAATTAAGCCTTGATAAACACTACCCGCGAGCCATTTTGCTTTCTTAAAGACATCTGTTTTTTTACATTTAACATAGGCCATAAAATAGGCCCTAGAAGTAACCCACTGAAGAACCACCTTTTTTTACCTAACCCGTTTTTCATTGCCTCTAAACACAATAAACAAGCCGATAAAAATAGTATAATTGCGACCACCAAAAACAACATGCGCCCCCTCCTCATCAATTAGGGCGCGTATACTACACAAAAAAACAGGCAAGATCGAACAAAATATGTACTGATCAATATTTTTGTTAGCAATTCATTTTGGCAATCAGACTATAGGTAAGAAAAACAATTATTTAAAAACAACATTTTTATTTGTTCGGGTATAGATTCTCTTAGCGTCATCTGTCCATTCACCATTTTTAAAGTAAGACGTTGATACTGTCATAGAGTCACCATTTAGCGTTGAAGTAGACTTAACTTGAGAGATCCCCTGACTCGTTGTGCTCTCTCCCGTTACATTTTCATAAGCAACAAATGTATTCTCATTAATAAACTCCATCCAACCAGACGTAAAGAAGTTTGCTGTTGTGAAGTAATAAAACTCTAATCTATTAGTTTTATTATTCCAAAAAATAATAGACTCACCACCATACACCCCTTCGTTTATTGAATGTGTAGTTTTTAAGCCATTACCATTCAATACCTTTTCAAACAGTGTGACATCGGTAACACTCGGTTGACCGGCTTGCGCAGAAAACTCTGCTGTCCAACCACCTAAATACTCTTCAAACTTTTCTAAGTGTTTGCTAAAAGGCTTGCTTTGATTTTGAACAACTTGAGTTTCATTAGCTGGCGAGCTCTTAATTGGCGTCGCAACAACAGAAGCTGTCGTGCACAGCAATATACTCGTCACCGTTGCGTTCTTTATTAATTTTAGGCTCATATTGGGTCCTTAGTTTTTCTTGCTTTAAATTTTAATATTAGCGATGATGGCACAATAAAGCTAAACAAGGAATGTTTCAGCATCTACAAAAAAATAGTGAAGTGTGTAATGCCTGAAAATAAGCTCCTGATGCCACACCTAAAGTTAACATCTATTGTTCTAGCCTTTGCATTACTCATATTAAGTATTGGCACTTACGCAGGCTACACGAAGCTAGTAGGTAATGTTAAAACGCTAACTAAAACTGAAAAACTAGATGTAATTGTTGGTCTAGCAAAACCACCGTATGTCATGCCAGAAGAAAACACGGGTTTTGAGTTGGAGCTAATCTCCGCCGTGTTGGCTAGAATGGATATATCACCAAGGTTTATATATGTACCTTTAGGAAGGAGTGTTAAGTTAATGGATCAAGGGATGGGCGAAGCACTCCTTACGATTAATAAGTTCATTGTTCCAAATAGTAATATAAGAACTGCCCCTTATATCACGTACAGAAACGTCGCAATTTCATTAAGCTCAAATAAAATTAGTATTAATGGGATGATGGATCTAGCAAATAATAGCGTGGCCGCTTTTCAGTTTGCACATAAATATCTGGGTCAAGAGTTTGCCGCGGCAGCTAAGCAAAATAATGACTACATAGAAGTTCCAAATCAATTTCAACAAGTACGTTTATTGCTTGAAGAACGTGTAAAAGTTGTTGTGATGGACATAAACATTTTTAATCATATTTATACAGAACTCACATTTGAAACCGGTAATACACCAGCATACAGTGTTCACGAAGTGTTCCCGTCAAGTCCTTATTCCATGGCCTTTAAAGATGGCACTAAGGTAAAGGCTTTTAATACCGAGTTGTCTCTTTATTTAAAGTCTAAAGATTACTCAAGTTTAAGAAAGAAATACAACATACAATAAAAAAGCCCTTTCGGGCTTTTCATGAGTAATCTGTTAAAAGAAGCTTTGTTGATGAACTCTGACAAATAAAGGAGTTCCTACTTTTGAGTAATCAACTTTATACTCTTTTCCATTTAAGCACTGAACAAACAGCAATGTTTTTGGCTCTCCAAAAACATCTGGACTAGAAATGTTTACCACTTCGCAATATGCGTCTTTTGCTTCACGTCGATTTCGTGGCACGTCGCCTTCATGTTCGATTACACCATTCTGGGTAACTTTGACAACTGGGTGTTCAATGTCATTAACAAGTAGTAAATCTAGTTTTCTAACTTTGTGGATTATCGTATTTCGTCCACTTCTAATATATGCAGCATCAGTCATAATGGTGTTCTACCAAAAAATTCAAAGAAAATAAATCTACTTGAACCTTAGCCTTTTGATAGAAATTGATCAAGGTTGTCTTGTATTTAAGTACATATTTGATTCATTTTTAGCCATTGAAACTTTCTTTAAAACAATATCTATATCTTCTAAGAAAGCCTCACTAGATATAAAAACTTGAAAACCTAAATATTTCGCTAAATTGTCACTTCTAGACGCATACATTGCAATCAAACCATCTAAGTTGTGACCATCGTCACTTGTCCAGTAAATCTGATCTGCAACATCACCTAAATCACAACTACCGCCACTGCAAGCTTGTTTGGCAACGAGACCTTGGAGCTCTCGTTGCTCTATCAAAATTCGACTTGCTAGCTTTAACGGCACCGACTCATAGTGTTCTCGTGGGCGTTTTAGCTTTATTCCTATGTAATTTAACTTTTTTGTATTTGGAAATTGAAATGTAGTTGGAATATCAATTCTCTGAACATTATTCCAAGGTATAAAATAACGACCACGACGATGTATAAATGTAAGACCTTGTGAGTCAATTATTAAGCTGTGCTCGGGCTCATTGGCAACAAACTCTCCTACAATAAATAGTATAAATACAGCTAGATAAAGTAGCACAATAAATAAAGGGGTTATATTTTCAAGAAAAACAGCCAATAAAGTGATTAACAAAAACAACACTCCCGCGAGTTTCCGCACAGAAAAGCGTCGACCACTTGACCTAGAAGCTATTGAATTGGTTTCCATTGACATTCTAGAAGGGTCCAAAAACAAAATAAACTAATAAGCAAATAGCACCCCAAAGCAAAGTGGCACGTATTCTATTACAATAAGGACAATCAGATTTAAAATTCATTTTTAAACTCCAACATTAAGGCTTATAAAGTATATGGGTAAAACAGAGATAGCAACATTCGGTGGCGGATGTTTTTGGTGCATTGAAGCCGCACTTAACAAAGTAAAGGGGGTTATTACGGCTGTATCTGGTTACTCAGGTGGGCATAGAGAAAACCCAAGTTACCAACAAATCATTACTGGTGTTACGGGTCACGCTGAAGTAGTCCAGGTCACTTTTGATCCATTGCTGATATCATATGAACAACTTCTATCAATGTTTTACCAATTGCATGATCCAACAACTTTAAACCGTCAAGGCAACGATATTGGACCACAATATAGATCGATTGTTCTTTATCACAACGATACTCAAAAAAAAATAGCCATTCGTTTTATCGAAAAGCTTACAGAAAGTGAGGTATTTTCAAATAAAGTTACGACGGAGCTGAAACACTTCGAAGCGTTTTACCCCGCAGAGGAATATCATCAAGGTTATGCTATTAAAAACCCCGAACAGCCTTATTGCGCTATTTTAATAGGACCAAAGCTTGCTTTATTTGAGGATAAATATAGAGATTGGATAAAATAATTGGAGGGCATAAATCAGCGCTGGAAGTAACGACGCCGATGGGAGCTATGCCCTCCTAGGGCTTTACCCTGAGACAAATTTACTAATTCCTAACCTAAAAATCCTTTGAAAAATCTAGTAAAAGTATTTTTATAACTTTATTGGATAATTGCTATTTAAATAACCAATTTTGAAGAACAAAAAAAACCACAAACCATTGTAATACAATAAATTTTCAATAACAGAAACAAAAAGTGCATATTTTTAACTTCAATGCCTAATAGTTAGCACCCACTAGAATAAAACAACGCACTCAACTAAGTGACCACTGGTCAGAAGCGATTATAGATGATTTGTGTAATTAATTTACACTAGGATTTGATACACTTTCGCCATCATGAACCTAACGACAGTAGTGTGCTTTTTTATGGAATATATAACGGTTGTTTACCGAGCTTTTTTCGCTTTATTTATTACCATCGCAACGTATTATTTTTTTGTACCCATTGAAAACGTCGGACCCGGAATACCTCATCTTGATAAAGTTGCGCACTTCATCGTATTTTTTGTTTTGGCTCACCTTTTTTCATTTGCAGCCTCTGAGAACATAAAAATGGTACTCATAGTCGCTCTAATTTATGGTGCCTCTATCGAATTTATACAAGGACTGCTTCCATATAGAAGTGCATCCTTACCTGACCTAGTTGCCGACATGATAGGGGCTGCTTTTTATATTTTGATACACCCTAAACTAAAGTTGATTTTTAAGACCAAGACCAAGGGAAATTAAATGCCAAATATGCCTATTCATATTCTAGGACAAGGCTCTATTGGCAGTATTTTAACTGCCAATGGTCAGTTGAAAGGGCTAAACATTACTCAGATTGTTCGAGCCGGCAGTAAAAACAAAAACCATGAAGTTAAATTGGGCAACCAAAGACACCTTTTAACAACAAAAAAACAACTTAACGAAATTGAAAAAGTCGACTTCTTAATTGTTCCAGTAAAAGCATACGATATTGTAACCGCTTTAACTGATATAAAACCCTTTCTCTCAGAAGGGGCCATTGTTGTCATTTCTCACAACGGGCTTGGAACACTTAAAGACTGTCAAAATTTACTAGGTGATAAAGCTAACCTTTACTTTTGTACAACAAGTACGGGCGCATACTGTGTAGAAGACGTTGTTCATTTGTCAGGCATTGGTAATAGTCAATGGAGCGAAGTGTCAGAGTGTGGAGTTGCTAACAATGTGTTTAGAAACAAAAGTGAAGTGGCAAACGTTATTTCAACCGTATTTTATAACGCTCAGTACGTAAGCAATTTGCTTCCAATATTATGGAAAAAATTAGCGGTTAACGCAGTAATAAACCCTATTACAGCGCTTTATAATATTGTTAATGGTGCTATTTTAGAACATGAATATCAAACTCAAGTAGATGCCGTGCTGCTCGAGTTAATTCAAGTAGCAGAAGCGGAGGGAATCAATTTACCCTTTACCCCATTAAAAGCATTAGTTCTCGATGTAGCCCATAAGACTGCCAACAACTCGTCATCAATGCGAGAGGATATTATTCATGGTCGTCAAACAGAAATAAACTTTATTAACGGTTTCATTGCTCAACAAGCTAAAAGACATGGCATTGCAACGCCTATAAATGAACATCTAGTTACTGAAATAAAGACCCTACAGAGACTTTAGTTTTACTTTAGTAACACGCAGTAATAAACTAGCTTTAGAGATAAACAATAGTAGAGAAATTTGTGTCTAATAATATTCAGCTCATTATAGAAAAAGCAAAACAGACCTGTGCAGAAGAAGGTGTTAAATTAACCACCAAACGTGAAAACATTCTTACATGTATTATTAAAGTTGGTGAAGCCGTATCTGCATATGAGTTAGCTGACTACTATAGAGAAGAGTTTGAACAATCTATCCCCGCTATGTCTGTTTACCGCATCCTCGACTTCTTAGTCGAACTCTCTCTTGTGCATAAATTATCATCTGCAAACAAGTATATTGCGTGCTCTCACATTTCTTGTTCTCACAGCCATGAAATTCCACAGTTTTTAATATGTGAAGAATGCCAAGCTGTCACTGAGATCAGCGTTATGAATAACGTAATTGACGAGCTTAGAGCCAGCGTTGAGAAAACAGGCTTTAAATTAACAACCCGTCAGCTTGAACTACAGGGCATTTGCGAAAGCTGTTCAAGTAAGTAGAGTGACAACCGTACTCAAAGAAAAAGCGCCAAAAGGCGCTTTTTTTTATGTTTAAAAACGGAACCCAAATTTGAGTTCCGATTTAACAGCTTAGTAGAACGTTTTGTTCTCTTTAGCCATTGATTTTAATAAATCACATGGAGCAAAACGGTCACCATGTTTAGCTTCGTAGCCTTCTAGTTTTTCAACTAAAGTAGCAATACCCATGCTATCCATATAACGGAAAGGACCGCCTTGGAATGGAGGGTAACCAGTACCAAATATCATACCAATATCACCATCACGAGGGTTACGCACGATACCAGCATCTAAACAACGTGCAGCTTCATTTAATAGTTGAACTACACAACGCTCAGCAATGGCTTCCTCGCTCATTGTGCTCTTTGGCGAAACGCCTAGGACACGATAAACAGACTCATCAACTTGCTTGCCTTTTTTCTTAAAGGTTAGCTTGTCCATAAGAGTAGGTTTAGCCGCTTTACCATATACGTAGAAACCTTTTTGGTTCTTCTTACCTTTACGTTCGTCTTTTGTTAGCTTATCCATAGCCGTTGGTAATGCAAAACGCTCACCAAATGCATCGTATAGGATACCAGCAACTTTAGAGCCTACATCAATACCCACTTCATCAAGCAACGTCATTGGGCCTACAGGGAAACCAAACTTAACTAACGCTTTGTCGATTTTCTCAACCGGCTCACCTTCCATAACAACGTTTGCCGCTTCATTCATGTATAAACCAAGAATACGGTTAACAAAGAATCCAGCTTCGTCTTTAACAACGATAGGCGTTTTACCTTGACGACGTGCAAACTCTACCGTTGTAGAAATTGTTTCATCAGAAGTTTTTTCCGTCGCGATAACTTCAACTAGTGGCATTTTATCCACTGGAGAGAAGTAATGAAGACCAATCACATTTTCAGGGCGAGCCGCTTTTTCAGCAATATTTTTAATTGGAAGTGAAGACGTGTTTGAAGCAAAAATTGTACTTTCGTTACAGTTCTCTTCAATGTCAGCAACCATACGCTGTTTCAGGTTTAAGTCTTCAAATACCGCTTCAACAATAATATCAGCGTCTTTAAAGCCTACAAAATCAGTCCCCGCACTTAACATGCCTAACTGCTTTTGCATTTCTGACTTACGCATAAAACGGCGCTTAACTTTTTTGTTTAAAATGTCATAGCTGTATTTGAATGCGTTACGAATACCTTCTTGCGCAATATCTTTGATACGCGCTGGAACACCCGCTTTAGTAACAGTTACAAAAGCGATACCACCGCCCATTAGACCACCGCCTAATACGCCCGCTTTCTTTACTTTCTTTGGCTCAACGCCAGCAACACCGTTCTCTTTTTTCATTTCGGTCGTTGCAAAGAATAAACCACGTAGTGCTTTAGACTCTGGCGTCATGCAAAGTTCAGAAAAGCGCTGAGCTTCAATCTCAAGACCTTTTTTAGTGCCTTTAGACACACCAGTACGAATACACTCGATAATACGCAATGGAGCTGGGTAGTTGCCTTTAGTCTGGCGCATAACCTGCTTTTTAGCTTGATCAAATACAATGTTCTGACCCACTGAGGTATTTTCTAAGAATTTAGCCATCATCGGCTTTTTCTTTGTTTTACGAACTTTTTTACCGTGACGCATCGCGTCAACCATTTCAGCAGCAGTGTCCATCAAAATACTTTGAGGAACGATATCTTCAGCTAATCCGGCTTTTACCGCTTGTTTTGCTCGTAACTGCTTACCAGTTAACATCATGTCTAAGGCTTTTTGCAAACCAACTAATTTAGGCAAACGTTGTGTTCCACCTGAACCAGGCAAAAGACCAAGCTGTACTTCTGGTAAACCAAGTACTGTTTTGTTGTCATCTGATACTACACGCGCATGACACGCCATTGCTAATTCCAAACCACCGCCTAACGCAGGGCCATGAATTGCAGCAACTACAGGCATTTTCATGTTTTCAATTTTATCAAAAAGGTCTTGACCAATTTTTGCAATCGCTCTTACTTCTTCAGCACTTTCGCAAGCATCCAACATAGATACGTCAGCGCCGGCAACAAACGAGTTTGACTTGCCAGAAGTAATGATTAGGCCCGAAACGTGCGTATTACTTTCTACTTCAGCAAAAACCGCATTAATCTGTTCAGCGAATTCTGCTTTTAATACATTCATTGACTCATTTGGAACGTCAATTGTGATCACACCAATGCCATTTTCTAGCGTTGATAATGTAAATGCAGACGTGTTATTTGATTCTGTCGTCATCTTTTTATCCTTTCCTTATAAGTCCGCTATTAACCGTCTACTTCAACAATCATTGATGCACCTAAACCACCAGCAGCACATGCTGTAGTTAGACCAACACCACCGCCACGACGACGCAGCTCATTGATAGTTTGTGTGATTAAACGAGTACCAGTAGCAGCAAATGGGTGACCGTATGCTAGTGAACCACCATTAACGTTAAATTTAGTCATATCGATGTCGCCAATTGCTTCACCACGACCAAGCTTGTCTTGTGCAAACTTCTTGCTGGCAAACATTTTCATGTTCGCTAGTGTTTGAGCTGCAAATGCTTCGTGCATTTCAATTAAGTCTAAATCTGATAACTTCATACCAGCGCGTTCTAGTGCAATTGGTGTTGCGTAAGAAGGACCCATTAGCATGTCTTCCCAAACGTCAATTGCCGCAAAACCGAAGCTGCGTATGTAACCTAGAGGCTCGTAGCCTAACGCTTTTGCTTTGCTTTCTGTCATCATTAAGATAGCAGATGCACCGTCTGTTAATGCTGTAGAGTTTGCCGCTGTTACTGAGCCGTGTTTACGGTCAAATACAGGACGTAACTTTGAATAACCATCAGCTGTCGAATTAGTACGGATAGTATTATCCATTTCAATGAATTGGCTGAATGGCTCTGGGTGTGCGGCCATTACTTCATCTTTAAAAATGCCGCTTTCCCAAGCTTTAGTCGCCAAAGAATGTGAACGGTGTGCCAATGCATCTTGATCTTCACGGCTAATGTTATGCGTTTTAGCCATTTGCTCAGCCGTTTGGCCCATGCTCAAACCAGTTGAATACTCTGCAACTGCAGGTGGTTGAGGCGCAAGGTCAGCTAAACGTAATTTTTTAAGAATGTTCCAACGTTGACCAAGAGTACGAGCCTTGTTTAAGTCAACTAAAGCGCGCGCTAATTTTTTAGTCACACCAATTGGTAAAACAGAAGAAGAGTCCGCACCACCGGCAACACCAACATCAATAGAGCCAGCCATCATAGACTCAGCAATATTTACTGTTGATTGAAAACTTGTCGCACACGCTCTAGAAACAGAATAAGCATCGGTATTTACATCCATGCCAGTACCCAAAACGATTTCACGAGCAATGTTTGGCGCTTCTGGCATTTGCACAACTTGTCCGTAAACAAGCTGTTGAATTTCTTTAGGGTCTAATTCTGCGCGTTGCAGCATTTCGCCAACAACCATTTTTCCTAAGTCTAATGCAGGTACACCGTGGTACGCTGTAGCTTGTTTAGCGAAAGGCGTTCTAAGGCCCGATACAACCGCGATACGATCGCCATTTCTAGTCTGTAATTTGTTTGTCATGTTCTTTCCTGTTATCAAATCTGGTCTGACCTGTATTTATAGCCCGATTTTAACCAGATATTGTGTAAAGTCAAAGTTCTGCGCACTTTTCTCGACGAACACGCCATATAGTTGTCTAGCTATTCAAGATAACTCGTTTAAAAAACGCCCACTTGTTTTTTATTCATTGAACCTTATATTCACAAACGTGTCGTAAGTGGTATTGTAAACATCACAACATTAAGCGTTATTGCAAGTCGCTTTTAAATCAAACTTTTTTTCAATTTTTATCGGTCATTTAAGTGTTAGCCGCAGAGGAAGTGTAGGATAAATGTCAGTATCTCGATTTGAACAACTAAAAAAATATCTAGATTCACAAGTTATCGGTCAACCCCAATTTACTAAAGCAATTATAGTCGCTTTGTTAGCTGACGGACATTTATTGGTTGAAGGACCTCCGGGGTTAGCAAAAACCCGAGCAATTAACGCCCTTTCAAACGGTTTAGAAGGCGACTTTCATCGTGTTCAGTTTACTCCAGATTTATTACCAGCCGATTTAACTGGCACGGATATCTATCGTCCGGAAACCGGCGAGTTTGTCTTTGAAGCGGGTCCTCTTTTTCATAACCTAGTGTTAGCCGATGAAATTAACCGAGCGCCTGCTAAAGTGCAATCAGCCTTATTAGAAGCTATGGCGGAGCGTCAAGTAACGGTAGGTAAAACAACCTACCCTTTACCTTCATTATTTTTAGTAATGGCAACTCAAAACCCGCTGGAACAAGAAGGTACCTACCCACTTCCTGAAGCACAGCTTGACCGCTTTTTAATGCACTTAGAAGTTGATTATCCTGGTGCCGAAACAGAAATTGAAATTTTGCGCCTAACACGCGGTGAAGCGCTTTCTCAAAAAGTAGAGCCACCAACACCCCTTACTCAATTGGAAATCTTTGACGCACGAAAAGAAGTACTTTCTATTCATCTAGCGGATGAGTTAGAGCAATACTTAGTTGACCTAATCATTGCCACTCGTCAACCGGGCAAATATGACAAAGACCTAGCCAAATGGATCGCCTTTGGCGCGTCTCCTCGAGCAACTATCAGCTTGGACAAATGCGCTAGAGCAAACGCTTGGTTAGACGGAAGAGACTTTGTAACACCTAATGATATTCAAACGGTATTTTTTGACTGTTTACGTCATCGACTACTACTAAGCTATGAAGCAGAAGCGGCAGGCATTGATGCCAATACGGTTTTAAAACGAATCTTACAACTGGTTGCCGTTCCATAATCACCCGTTAATTAGGTTTTACAGAGTACTGATTGAATAACATGATAAACCAACAGCATTTAGCCTGGATAAAGGAAAACAACATTAGTGGCGTGCAGTGCAGCCTTGATGAGCTTTTGCTATATCAGCGTTATATTCACTTACTAAATACTAAGCCAAACTCCAGAGTTAAACATCACCTGTCAGGCCAATACCTTGCCAAAACAAAAGGCAGGGGTATGGAATTTGATGAAGCAAGACATTACCAACCTGGTGATGACGTTCGAACAATTGATTGGCGAGTTACAGCAAGAACAGGGAAAACCCACACCAAAGTATTTCGCGAAGAAAAAGATCGCCCAATTTTTATCTTATGTGATTTATTACCAAGCATGTATTTTGGCAGCAGTTTATTGTTTAAGTCAGTACAAGCTTGTCACCTTGCTTCACTAATAGCTTGGAAAGCCAAAAAGAACGGCGACAAAGTGGGAGGTTTGGTTTTAACCAATGAGACGATGCTTGAGTCTAAACCAAGAGCAAGACAGCAAGCGCTATTGCATTGGCTCAATCAAATTCAGTTGGGACACCAAACGCTTCAAAGTGGTTACTATCAAGACGCTAAGGCCCCAAACGCTAGCAATCGTAATAAAGTAAACCCAAAGCAATACGCTCAAGAACGTTTCCAACAAGCGTGTGCTCACTTACGCCAAGTTGCCCACCCGGGAAGCTTAATTTATATAATTAGTGATTTCCAAAATCTATCTGAGCCGGCTTTGCAGCACTTATTTCAATTACAAAAGCATTGCGAAGTGAATGCCTGTTCAATTTACGATCCCATTGAGCAATCTTTGCCTCAGTATGCGGGTAATAATTTAGCCATTACTGACGGGCTAGCGACAAAAGTCATCTCGAGCCTGTCCCAAGTCGAACAATACAACAAAAGTGCTAAACGTCACTTTGTGAATCAAAAGCAAACGCTTCAGCAATTTAATATTAAATGGTTGCCAATTAGTGCGGGCTTGCCTTTACATGAGCAGTTGTAGGTAATTTCATGCAAAATAATGTACTCAGCCAATTAAAAGACATTCAAACTCCAGAGCCAATAACATGGTGGCCTTTGGCATGGGGTTGGTGGTTAGTCATCATATTAGTACTCGTTGCAATTTACATTGCCATACTATTAGTAATGAAAAGAATTGAAAACAACAAAGCGAAAAAACAAGCGCTAAAAATGCTTGTGCAAATACACAATGAGCCTCATCCTCATAAAACAGTAATTGCTATCAATGACATACTTAAACGAGTAATGCTGGCTTACATCTCTCGAGAAAACATAGCTAGCATGAACAGTAAACAATGGATTGATAGCTTAAACTCGCTAAGTGAAACAGACAAAATACCATCTCGATTTAGCCAGTTAGCCTATCAACCTAACTGTTCTGCAAAGGATGCCGACGAATACCTGGATGCAGCTCAACATTGGGTTAAAAGCACGCTGCCGCTTTCAAAAAAACAAAAGCAAATAACAAAACGTTGGAGTGCAACCAATGTTTAGTTTTGAATGGGTATGGCTCGCCCTTTTATTGCCACTGCCTCTTT
>JAOHFM010000034.1 GCA_028098005.1 Psychrosphaera sp. | reverse complement strand
CAATCAACTGGACTTTTATCGCTTTGCTCTCACGAATGATAGCGTCAACGTACAAGTTTAATTCTTCACGATCTTCAGCTGGTATTTTAATTTTAATTAGTTCATGAATTTCTAATGAGTTTTCTATTTCAGCAAGAACGCCCTCAGTAAATCCGTTAGATCCTAATTGAACGACAGGCTTAAGCGAATGCGCTTCGCCACGTAAAAATTGTATTTGTTTATTAGTTAATTTCATCTAGTCTCAAATTTAACAATGATAATTACTTGAATTAACGATATTCTACCCCACCTTAAGCTTATTACCAATTTATAAACTGACATATGGCAAAAGATAAACGTTCGGCTAGTAGTAAACGCTGGTTAGAAGAGCACGTAAACGATAAATACGTAAAAGAAGCGAATAAACGTGGATTGCGTTCACGTGCCTATTTCAAAATAGAAGAGCTTCAAAAGAAAGACAAGTTAATGAAACCTGGCGATACTGTGGTCGACTTAGGTGCGGCACCCGGTGGTTGGTCGCAGTATGCAGCTGATTACATAGGTAACAGCGGCACTCTCATTGCTTGTGATATATTGCCAATGGACCCAATTGTAGGTGTCGACTTTCTACAGGGCGACTTTAGAGAAGAAAGTGTTCTAAATGCGTTGTTAGATCGTATAAACGGACGTACTGTAGATTTAGTAATGTCTGATATGGCGCCTAACTTGAGCGGAAACGATGCGATAGACCAGTCAGGGTCGATGTATTTAGTGGAACTTGCACTAGATATGTGTAATCAAGTATTAGGTAAAGACGGTAAATTTGTTGTCAAAGTTTTCCAAGGTGAAGGTTTTGAGCAATTCGTAAAAGACATAAGAGCAGCATTTAAAGTTGTAAAAGTAAGAAAACCGGAATCCTCAAGAGCGAGATCTCGAGAGGTGTACGTAGTAGCGACAGGTTACAAACTGTAGTAATCTTAAATTAATTAATAACAGGAAGAGGTTATTCCTTTGAGTGATATGGCTAAAAATTTAATAATCTGGTTAGTAGTGGCTGTCGCTTTGATGTCAGTGTTTAACAACATTACACCAAGTGAATCCGCTAGTGGCGCTGAAAACTACACGCAATTCATCAAAGATGTTCGTCAAGGTCAAATTCGTGAAGTTAAAATTTCAGATCGTCAGATCAAAGGAATAAAACGTAGCGGTGAAAAGTTTGAGACATTAATTCCTACTGCTTACGATAAAGACTTACTTAACGACTTGATAGAAAATGATGTAAGAATCATTGGTGTACCACCTGAAGAGCCATCTTTATTTACGTCTATCTTAATATCTTGGTTCCCAATGTTATTGTTGATTGGTGTATGGATATTCTTTATGCGTCAAATGCAAGGTGGCGGCGGTAAAGGCGCTATGTCATTCGGCAAAAGTAAAGCTCGTTTAATGGGCGAAGATCAAATCAAAACAACGTTTAAAGACGTAGCTGGTTGTGACGAAGCTAAAGAAGAAGTACAAGAATTAGTTGATTACCTAAAAGACCCGTCTAAGTTTCAAAAGCTTGGCGGTAAAATACCAAAAGGCGTACTAATGGTAGGTCAGCCAGGTACAGGTAAAACACTATTAGCAAAAGCGGTTGCTGGTGAAGCAAAAGTACCATTCTTTGCGATTTCAGGTTCAGACTTCGTTGAAATGTTTGTTGGTGTCGGTGCATCTCGTGTAAGAGATATGTTTGACCAAGCTAAGAAGTCAGCGCCATGTATTATATTTATTGATGAGATCGATGCTGTAGGTCGTCAACGTGGTGCAGGTATGGGTGGTGGTCACGATGAACGTGAACAAACGCTAAACCAAATGCTAGTAGAAATGGATGGTTTTGAAGGTAATGAAGGCATTATCGTTATTGCAGCTACTAACAGACCTGATGTATTAGACCCGGCATTACTTCGTCCTGGTCGATTTGACAGACAAGTTGTTGTTGGTTTGCCGGACGTACGTGGCCGTGAACAAATATTAAATGTTCACATGCGTAAAGTTCCACTTAGTAATGATGTTGAGCCTGCACTTATTGCTCGAGGCACCCCAGGTTTCTCTGGTGCCGATCTAGCTAACTTAGTAAACGAAGCTGCACTATTCGCTGCTAGAAGTAATAAGCGTTTAGTAGATATGACAGACTTTGAAAAAGCAAAAGACAAGATTATGATGGGCGCTGAGCGTAAAACCATGGTAATGGACGACGCCGAAAAAGAAATGACAGCATATCATGAAGCTGGTCATGCCATTGTCGGGCGTATGGTTCCAGAGCACGACCCTGTTTATAAAGTAAGTATTATTCCTCGCGGCCGAGCGCTTGGTGTAACAATGTATTTACCAGAGAAAGACCGTTTCAGTCATTCTAAGCAACATTTGGAAAGTAATATTTCTAGCCTTTATGGCGGTCGATTAGCTGAACAAATAATCTACGGTGATGAAAAGGTTTCTACTGGTGCGTCTAACGATATTGAGCGTGCCACTGATTTAGCATCTAAGATGGTGACGCAATGGGGTCTTTCTGAAAAACTAGGTCCACTACTTTATGCGGAAGAAGAAGGTGAAGTATTTATGGGTCGCAGCTCTGCGAAGCATAAAAATATTTCAGACGAAACTGCTCGTTTAATTGATAAAGAAGTACGTGCAATCATAGATAAAAACTATGAGCGAGCTCGTCAAATTCTAGAAGACAATATGGACATACTTCATTCAATGAAAGATGCGTTGATGAAATATGAAACTATTGATGCAAAACAAATTGATGACCTAATGGAGCGTAAAGAAGTTCGTGAACCAGCAGGTTGGAATGAGAAGGCAGATAAGCCTGACAATTCAAATAATGATAATTCAGAAGAATCTAAAGAAGAAACTTCTACGTCTTCGGATCAAGAACAACCGAAAGATGCGTAAATAATATCATTAGATTTAAAAGGCTCCTTATTATAGGGGCCTTTTTTATTTTTACTTTAAGAAACAACTAGGACACGTTTGTGGATAATTTATTCGACTTCAGCCAGCCTAAGATTATGGGTATCTTAAATGTCACGCCAGACTCATTTTCAGATGGTGGCGAATTTAATTCATTGAACCGCGCAGTAAAACAAGCAGAGCGAATGTTAAAAGACGGGGCCCACATTATAGATATAGGTGGCGAGTCAACTCGGCCCGGTGCTCCTAAAATTGATGTTCAAACAGAGTTGTCTAGAGTTATCCCTGTTATAAAAAAACTTAAGTCCGAGTTTAACTGCGTTATATCTTTAGACACGTCAAAAGCCGACGTTATGGCTGAGGGGTTAGCGCATGGAATTGACATCATTAACGACGTGTGTGCATTAAGTCAACCTGGCGCTTTAGAAGTTGCAGCGCAAGCTGATGTCCCTGTTTGTTTAATGCATATGCAAGGCTCGCCACAAACTATGCAAAATAAGCCGGAGTACAAAAATGTAACTGGTGAAATAAAGCACTTCTTTGATAAGAAAATAACAGAGTGTGAGCGCGCAGGAGTCAGTAAAGAGCGACTTTGGTTAGACCCAGGCTTTGGTTTTGGCAAAACATTGAATGATAATTACAAGCTTTTGGGTGATTTAGATCAATTTGTTACATATAAAATGCCAATATTAGCCGGTTTATCAAGGAAATCGATGATTGGTAATTTATTAAATGTAGAAACAAATGATAGAATGTTAGGAAGTGTAATAGCTGCTACTTTAGCCCTAAGTAATGGGGCAAACATTCTTCGAGTCCATGATGTCGCAGAGACTCAACAAGCAGTTACCATTTACAATGCGATGAACAAAGGAATTATTAATGAGTAAAAAGTATTTTGGAACAGATGGAATTAGAGGCTTGGTTGGACAAGGGGCCATTACACCAGAGTTTGCATTAAAATTAGGCTGGGCTGCTGGTAAAGTCTTTGCCAGCAATGGCAACAGAAAAGTACTTATTGGTAAAGACACTCGTATTTCCGGCTATATGCTAGAAACGGCACTTGAGTCAGGCTTAATAGCTGCTGGCGTAGATGTAGGGTTGCTTGGACCTATGCCAACACCTGCAATTTCATACTTAACTCAAACGTTCAGAGCTGACGCCGGTATTGTTATTAGCGCATCACACAATCCATATTACGACAACGGCATTAAATTTTTCTCAGCAGAAGGTACCAAGTTACCAGACGAAGTAGAGCATGAAATTGAGAGAATGATTGAACAAGAGCTTACCTGTGTCGAATCTGAAAAGCTTGGTAAAGCCTTTAGAATTAATGATGCAGCTGGGCGATATATCGAGTTCTGCAAGAGTCGCTTTGCACTAGAATCACTAAAGGGCATGAAAGTTGTTGTTGATACGGCAAATGGAGCAACCTACCACATTGCACCAAACGTATTTAGAGAGTTAGGCGCTGAGGTAATTTCAATATTTGCAGAGCCAAATGGCCTGAATATTAATGACCACTGTGGTGCTACACATACAGATGCATTGCGTAAAGCAGTGATTCAACACGATGCTGATGTTGGTATTGCGTTAGATGGTGACGGCGATAGACTCATTATGGTTGATGAGAAAGGCATGGAAGTTGATGGTGACGAACTTGTCTTTATTTTGGCGCGCCAAGCTCTTAAAAAAGGTGAACTTAAAGGTGGTGTTGTTGGCACATTAATGTCTAATTTAGGGTTAGAAGTTGCACTTAAAAACCTAAGTATTCCGTTTAAAAGAGCAAAAGTTGGCGACCGTTACGTTATGCAATTACTAAAAGAAAACGGTTGGACAATAGGTGGCGAGTCTTCTGGTCATGTTATAAACCTAGATCACATACCTACTGGTGATGGCACAATATCAGCGGTACAAATTTTGGCTGCAATAGTAGATACCGGTATGACCTTGTCTGAGCTAAAAGCGGGTATGGAGAAATATCCACAGAAATTAATTAACGTTCGCACAGCACCAAATAAATACCCACTTGAAGTTGACGAAGTAAAGTTAGCAATTCAAGCCGCAGAAGTAGAACTTGGCGACGAAGGGCGCATCTTAATCAGAAAATCGGGTACCGAACCACTTATTCGAGTTATGACTGAAGGCAAAGATGCTAAGTTGATAAAACGAATTGCACAAAATGTGGCCGATAAAGTGGCTGAACACGCAGAATAACGAATCCATTACTTGTACTTTTTGGGGAGTTTGTTACTATCTCGCCGCTTAAATGAAGGAGAGGCTAATGGCCATTCGATTACCGCTAGTAGTAGCGAATTGGAAACTAAACGGCGATAGCCAACTGCTAACTGAAATGGTTAGCAATATCCAACAGTTAGATACTGATAACGTAGAGGCTGTGCTATGTCCGCCGTTCGTTTATTTGAATGAAGATACGCAGGACGTTAAAAAAGGTGCGCAGACAATTGCAATCCAAGATTCAGGAGCATTCACAGGTGAAATTTCTGGAAGAATGTTGAGGGATGTTGGTTGTCAGTATGTTATTGTAGGACACTCTGAACGTCGTTCACTGTTTAATGAGACAAATGAAGTAGTTGCAAAAAAGGTTTTATCTACTTTAGCAGCAGGTCTTATACCAATTATTTGTGTTGGTGAAACAGATGAACAGAGAGAAAATGGTGAGACAACGGCTGTAATTACTGAACAAGTTAAAGCTGTGTTAGATGTACTACCAAATTACTCAGATAGCATTGTATTCGCTTATGAGCCTGTATGGGCAATAGGCACAGGCAAAACAGCAACGGGTGAACAAGCTGAAGAAATTCACGCAATGATCCGAAAAACGTTAGCTGGATATAGCCAAGAATTAGCAGACTTAACACGAATCTTATATGGTGGTAGTGTTAAGGCAGAAAATAGTGAAGAATTGTTTTCCAAGGAAAACATCGACGGCGGCCTAATTGGTGGCGCGAGTTTAGATGTGGAAGCGTTCACAAATATTTGTAAAAACGCAGTAGCTTAAGGTAAAAGCATGTACGAAATTTTAATTGTAGTTTATTTGATTATCGCGATAGCACTAGTTGGACTAATTCTTATCCAGCAGGGCAAGGGCGCAGATATGGGAGCATCGTTTGGTGCTGGTGCATCAGCAACATTATTTGGTTCTAATGGGTCAGGTAATTTTCTGACAAAAACAACCACGTTCCTAGCAACTGCTTTTTTTATCCTAAGTATATTCTTAGGTAGCATGACAGCTAACTCAGTTAAAAAAGAAGACGCATTTAGTGATCTTTCTGTACCAACTGAAACAGCACCAGCTATGGAAATGGAAGTTCCTTCTGATATCCCAATGGGTGATACACAAGAATCAAATGGTTCGGAAGACGTACCAGTTAACTAATTTTGTGAATCAAAATTCGCGGATGTGGTGAAATTGGTAGACACGCAGGCATGAGGTGCCTGTGCCGCAAGGCGTGAGAGTTCAAGTCTCTCCATCCGCACCAATACAAGGTTCGTCAAGAACCCAAAAAACCAGAATAGCTTAGTAAAATAGGCATTCTGGTTTTTTTATACTTTAAATTCGTTAAACAAAGCCGTGAAAAAGCCTCGATGATTAGGTAGAATCCGCGGCCGTAATTTATATAGTAGGCAGTTTTTAATGATAGGTTTTGACTACGGCACTTCAAATTGTGCTGTTGCGACAATGCAAAATGGGCAACCAAAAATGTTAACGCTAGGTGAACATGGCAAATTTATGTCATCTTCGCTGTATGCCCCAAGTCGAGACGTAATTCCAAACTGGTTACATAAAAATATTAGAGAGCCTTACAAAACCACTTTTGCGGACTCTAGAGGTTTCTTGATTTCCAAAGGGCAAGAGGCTTTAGAAGACCTTCGTTACGACGGCATACCTGAACATCTATCATTTGGTAAGTCAGCCTTAGAGCGCTACTTAGACGACCCAAGCGAAGGTTATTATATAAAGTCACCAAAATCATTTTTAGGGACGAGTGGACTTCTACCTCAGCAAATTGTTTTTTTTGAGCACATTGTTGCAGCCATGATGGCCCATGTTAAATATCACGTTGAAGAAGAGCTACAGCAAGACGTAACTAAGGTAGTTATCGGTCGACCAATTAACTTTCAAGGTCGCAATAGTGAACAAAGCAACAAACAAGCTATTGAAGTATTAACGAACGCCGCTAAACATGTTGGCTATCAGGATATTGAATTTCAATACGAACCTGTAGCTGCAGGATTTGAATACGAGGCAAGTTTACAACAAGAAACAAGAGTATTGGTTGTTGATATTGGCGGTGGTACCACGGATTGCTCAATGCTTCTTATGGGCCCAGAGTTAATGAACAAAGCCGACCGCTCAGAGGCTCTTTTAGGACACAGCGGTTTAAGAGTCGGTGGTAATGACTTTGATATACAACTGGCCTTAAAAGGCGTTATGCCAAATCTCGGTATTAACGGCAAGCTAAAGTCGGGTAAACCAATGCCAGTGAATAGTTATTTTAAAGCCGTTGCTATTAATGATGTTAACGCCCAAACTGACTTTTACAGCGATGCAAACGGACGATTTTTAGAACAATTACAGCGAGACTCTGAACAGCCAGAAATACTGGCTCGCTTATTAAAAGCTTACAATGAAAAGCTCAGCTATCAACTAGTGAATAGCGCTGAACAGGCTAAAATACAGCTGACAAACACGGATACAAATAATATAGATTTAGGATACCTAACCCCGGACCTAAGCCAACTTGTCGACAGAAAATTATTTTTAGAAGCGTCGGACAATCAGTTGAACAGTATTGCCAAACTAATGAGCGAAGCCGTTAATCAAGGCGGCGCAGAGCCAGACGTTATTTTTGTTACTGGCGGTACGGCTAAGTCACCTGTCATTAATGATTTCATAAAGTCGAAGTTTGGCAATAAACCGGTTGTGGTTGGCGATCACTTTGGTAGTGTTACTGCTGGATTAAGTCGCTGGGCTGAAACGATATTCAAATAACCGGAATGTAAAGCATTGTCTAATTCTAAGACTGACCCGACTAAACTTAAGTATATAAGTCATTATCCCGGCTCAATTGTTGAGTCGGTTCAACATCTTGTTGACACTAATAAACTGACGGCTTATTTAATAAAAAAATACCCACATCCGCACCATTTTAACAACGACAAACTTCTTAGAGAGTACGTTCTCGAACTAAAAAATCAGTATTTAAAAAAGTCTCAACCAATAAGTAAGGTTGAATATGACAATAAACTGCATGTTATAAAAAATGCACTAGGAACTCATACCAGCGTAGCAAGAGTTCAAGGCGCTAAGCTCAAACGTAAATATGAAATACGAATAAGTTCTATATTTAAAAATGCGCCCCAAGAATTTCTCGCTATGATAGTGGTACATGAACTTGCACATTTTAAAGAGTCTGATCACAACAAGGCATTTTATAAACTTTGTGAGTATATGTTGCCTAACTATCATCAACTAGAGTTAGATGTGCGCATTTATTTAACCCACCTAGAGCTAATAGGTGAGGTTTATTAATCTGCATAACATGATCTAAACGTGTTGATAGCCGTAGTCTATTAAAACTGTAAGGAGTTGTTATGTCGGAAAATATTTATACGCCACCAAAGGTTTGGACTTGGGATAAAGAGAATGGAGGAGAGTGGGCGAGTTTAAATAGACCAGACTCAGGCTCACGGTTCGAGCAATCACTACCAGTCGGAAAGCACCCATTCCAACTTTATTCGTTAGCAACGCCCAATGGTGTAAAAGCCACAGTTATGTTTGAAGAGTTGTTAGCGGCTGGCGAAGCTGGTGCAGAGTACGATGCACACCTAATAAAGATCCAAGATGCAGACCAATTTAGTAGCGGTTTTGTAGATATTAATCCTAACTCAAAAATTCCAGCGTTAGTTGATAAATCAGGACCTAATAACCTTAATATATTTGAGTCCGGTGCTATTTTATTGCACTTGGCTGAAAAGTTTGGACGTTTCATCCCAAGCTCGCCTAGTGATAAAGCTACTTGTTTGTCATGGTTGTTTTGGCAAGTGGGAAGCGGTCCATATTTAGGTGGTGGTTTTGGACACTTTTATGCATATGCTCCTGAAAAATTCGAATACCCAATAGACAGATTTACCATGGAAACGAAAAGGCAACTTGATGTTTTGGACAAGCATCTTGCTAACAATGACTATATGGCGGGTGAGGAATACAGCATCGCCGACATTGCCATTTGGCCTTGGTATGGCGCCTTGGTTTTGGGAGAGTTGTATGACGCTGGGGAGTTTTTAAACGTCAAAAGTTACACCCATTTAATCGCTTGGGCAGAAAAAATAGAGCAGAGGCCTGCCGTTAGACGAGGTAAAATTGTAAATAAAACCTGGGGTGATGAGTCACAGCAGCTGCATGAACGCCATTCTAGTAGTGACTTTGATAAGCTAACTTGACTCGCACCTTTGAGGTTATTGTCTAAACTGGAAATAACCTCATTTGAACCACAACAAAAGGTGCTAGATTTGAAATTTGTAAAGCAGGCGTTTTTTGTCCTTTTAATATCAACCTCTCTATTTTCTTATAGTAACGAGCTGTACTCGCCAAACGGAGACGTTGTAAGAGTTGTATCTTCACTCCCCTTAGAATTCAACTCAGGAGATTATTATTCAGAACTGCTTCACCTTGCATTATCAAAAACGCAAAAGGAGTATGGACCCTACAAAATTCAATATGTTAATAGCAACTTAGTTCAAGAGCGTGCATTGCATGAGCTAAATTCAGGGAACAGCTTTGATGTTTATTGGTCAGTCTCGACAAAGGTCAGAGAAACTTTTGCAAGGCCAATCCGAGTTCCGTTACTTAGAGGGTTAATTGGTTATAGAGTATCGCTAATTTTAAAGGACAGGTTAAGTGAGTTTAAGTCGGTAAACAGTGACATTAAGTTCAAAGAGTTTGCTGCAGGACAGGGACATGATTGGCCGGATTTCGATATCTTGAAAGCTAATAAGTTTAGTATATTTCCAGCTAGCTTATATGAATCCCTCATCGATCTACTAGCCCTTAAAAGAATTGATCACTTTCCAAGAGGTTTGAATGAATTGATAAGAGAGGTTGAACTGTTAAACGATAACCGTTTTACAATTGAGCCAAACTTTATACTTCAATACCCATCTTATGAGTTCTTTTTTGTAGCGCTGAATAATACTCGACTAGCTAACCGGATCGAAAAAGGTTTATTACTGGCTCAGGAAGATGGAAGTTTTGATGAAGTATTTGAGCGCTTTGTTCGTTTTGAAAAAATATATGACACGTTAAAATTAGGAGAGCGACAGGTTATCGAAATTAATAACTCGTTTAGAACAACTAAACCGATAAAAGGAAAAAGGCCCATATCGGACCTTTCTCAACTAATAAATACTCAAAAAACACTAACTAAATAGCCTTTGAAATGGAATCTTTAAAAGTTTCTAATAATACAATGTAGTGGTCAAACTCAGCTCGTATCAATTCACTGTTTCCATCTTTGCCAGCACTCTCTAAGGTTGCAGACATTTGTTGAACCTTTGTAGCGCCAACACTTGCTGCTGCGCCTTTAATTCCATGACAAGCTTTCCCTAAGCCTATCCAGTCTTCAGTATTGTAAAACTGCCTAACCATTGGTATGTCTTGTTCTAATTGAAGAACGAACATGGCGATGACATCTTTGTATAACTGTTCGTCTTCCATACAGTTTGTAAGTCCAGTTTTACAGTCTAAACCGTCGACCAACTGCAGAGCTTCTATTATCATTATCTTTCCATCAAATAATTAATGTGATTAACTTTATTTCACTAAACTTCTGTAATCAAGACAGAAGTGTAGACTATATCAAACAATATTAATCCTTAATACCGCCTTACCAATCTGTTGCCCAGTCTTTTAACTCTATGACATCATTTACCTGAACGTTACTCATAAAGTCCTTATCAAGTGATTCCGCAATGGCAGAGTTTTCATAAACTTTAGTAATTCGGACTCGGTAAGGGCTTATAACAAAGTTGGTTAACAAGTTTCCATTATTATCAACAATATCAGCTCGATAAGAAACTCGGTACTCTTGTCCGATAAACACCCCCTGACCTCGACCAATATTCAGTTGAATCTGTTTACCTTCTTGAATTGCTAATATTTTACTTTGCAATTGTTGGCAACTAAGCTGACCAAGAATATCATCTCGCATGTCAGTTAAACTTCGCTCGATGGCAAGTCCATATTCGGAATTCCAGAATTGTCGGCCACTCACATTGACGGCATCTCGTTTATCGAATGTCCAATTAGCTTCAGTATGAAATCTATTTTTGTATATAACCTCATGAGTCAATGCATTTGCAATCATCAGCTCAAAAGTGAAAAAGCGTTCAAACTCATCGTCTTCCCAAAAGTTGTATGTGTTGGATACGTCACCAAATGACAGGTCACTAATTCGACCAAACATTACAAATTGACTATTAGCATTTTGTGCAACAGCATCAATTAGCTGGTGGCGAACCTTTCCTTGCTGTTCAAAATCAATATTTACATTAAGCTTTTTATCAAACCAGGAAACTGGATAAATTGTTGAACTGCCTGTTTGCAACATAGCAACAACTTTTCGTGGGATCTCTTTTTCTAGCCCGTATAAACCGCCAACTTTTGCATGCTCCCAATGTTGTATTGGAAATTGAGTTATAGCTACTTTTTTGCCAAACTCTGCAGCATAACAAGCACGTTCTTCTGGGAAAATATCAGCACGAATCGTAACGGATATCGAGTCACCTTTTTGCTGTTCGCTTACAACTTCTATTCTATTGACAGCACCGTTAGTTCTTATTTGAATTGAGTCATCAACAAGTAGTCCTTTGGAAATTTTTTGTATACTAGCTACGTTTGCGCCTGCAAAAAGCATTGCTTGTTTCACAGCATCTTGAGTGGCCCTGGTTTTTGCGCTTGCAATATCGCCATGACGAACTCTCGCTTGTCCCGTTGCTTCATACCAATCAGCGTGAGCTGTTGCTGAAACAACCAATAAAGATGTTATTACGATGAATTTTTTAAATGCTGAGTAATTCATGTTTTGACTCTCTCGTGTTTAGATTTCTTACCTGTCAAAGTATTGTCGTTTAACAACTAAATTAACTAAAGTAATAGACATTCTGTGGTCATTTCTGCAATTAACAGACCATTTTTGCACTATGAATTGTTAACCGAGCTGGACTAATTGTTTACTGAGACCCCCATTAGATAAACTGGCCTAAAATTTGAATGGTTTTTATCAATAGATAGGGCTTGAAGGTGAGTTATGAAAATTCGAATTATTGCGATGCTGTTTTTAGCGCTGTTAGTTACAGGCTGCACGTCATTGCTCGATAAACATGTAAGTTGGGAATATGAAAAGCCTGAGCAGTTTCCTGTTCTGCGAGCGGTAGGGTATGCACCAATATCAGCTCAAGGCGGCAATGATCCACAAATTAGGCAAATTATGGCAATGCGAGCATCAAAATTAGATGCCTACAGGGAGCTAGCAGAGCAGGTCTACGGTTACCAGATAAAAGGGAAGTCGGAAGTTAAGAATTTAATCGCTCAAGACGATCAACTTAAAGCTAGAGTTGAAGGCGTTATCCGAGGAGCCAGATTAGTCAAGTCTTACCCAGTAGGAGATACTTACGCAACAGAACTAGAACTCGATATGAAACTAGTTTTCGATTTGTATCGTATCAATACTCGCCCAAGAAAAATCAAGAAAGTAGAATACTACTAACAATCTGCGTGACTTCAGATAAGGTGATTGAAATTCAAGCCAAATCACATGGTTGAATTACCCCAATCCGGTATGATTCTACTATTATTTTTCAAGTCTTTTACTAGTAGGATCTATTCATGTTTAGAAACCCAATTCTTTGGATTGTTATTGTTTTGTCAGGAATGTTGGCTGTCGCTTTTTGGCCATCAGAACAAAAGAGTGAAATGCGACGAGGTGGCGGTTCAATATTAATAGAAGTTGCTGAAGCAAAGACGATTCCTTACAACGAAGAAATTGCAGCTCTAGGTACGGCGCAGGCTAATGAGTCTATTGATTTAAAAGCGAACAGCACAGACAGAGTTGATATTGTTCACTTTGATGATGGGCAGTTTGTTGAGGCTGGGCAGTTATTGGTAACCATGCGCCACGATGAAGAAAAAGCTAATGTAAACGAATTTAAGGCAACCTTAAATGAACACAGAAGGCAGCTTAGACGTTTAAAAGATCTTGAAAAGCAGAGTGCTACAGCTGCTAGTGCAATTGAGAAGCAAGAAAGTTTGATAGAGTCCACTGAAGCCCAACAGCAAGTTGCGACAGTTAGACTCGATGAAAAGTTCATCAAAGCCCCATTTTCAGGTCAAGTCGGCCTACGTCAAATTAGCCCAGGTCAACTAGTAACAACGAGCACAAACATTGTAACTTTAGATGACGTAAATAAAATAAAAGTCGAATTCCAGTTGTCTGAAAAATACTTAACATCAGTAGAAGTTGGGCAACAAGTCAGCGCAACTCATGTTGCGTTTGAAACCCCGTTTAAAGGTGTCATAGACAGTATCTCATCAAGAGTCGACAAGACTTCAAGAGCGTTTTCAGTAAGAGCCATCTTTAATAACGAAGCTAAGTCTTTAAGGCCTGGAATGTTACTGCAAATAAAGGTAACAACAGAAGCAAGTAGGGCTTTAGTTATTCCAGAGTCCGCAATTATCCCAATTAATAATCAGCATTTTGTTTATGTTTTAAATGACGATAGCAGTGTTTCTAAAACAGAGGTGGTTATAGGAAGAAGAAAGCCTGGTTCTGCGGAAGTGGTGAAAGGTTTGTCTGCAGGCGACAAGGTTGTATTCAAAGGTGTACTAAAAGTGCGTGACGGCGCACAAGTGACAACACCGGATAAGGATGCGTAATTATGTTGCTCTCTGATATCTCTGTAAAAAGACCGGTTTTTGCAACGGTTGTAAATTTACTTTTAGTAACCTTCGGTATTGTAGCCTTCTTTATGTTGGCCCTCAGACAATATCCAGATATTGACCCTCCAATAGTATCGGTAAGTACTTCCTATCCTGGTGCGTCAGCAGAAATAGTGGAAAGTAAAATAACCCAAATTCTCGAATCTCGAATATCAGGTATTTCAGGCGTTAAAAATATAAACTCCAGTTCTCGAAATGGCCGTTCAAATATCACCATAGAATTTAAAACAGCGGTGGATATTGATGCAGCCGCGAACGATGTAAGAGAACGAGTCTCTAGAGCTCTGCGCAGTTTACCTGATCAAGCATTACCGCCTGAAGTATTTAAAGCCAATGACGATGAAGATGTGGTTGTGTGGTTTGTATTGAACTCAGAAACCATGAATACGTTGGAGCTTACGGACTATGCGAAACGTTACATTGTGGACAGGTTTGCTGTTGTAAATGGGGTTGCTCGTGTAAGGCTTGGCGGAAGTCGAGATTACTCGATGAAAGTATGGCTAGATAAAGATGCAATGGCCGCTCGCGGAGTGACGGTTGCCGATATTGAAAATGTACTTCGTCGCGAAAATGTGGAATTGCCAGCTGGTGAAATAAAATCTATTGATCGTGAATTTAACGTTCGAATCGCCAGAGCCTATAAAACGCCAGAGCAATATCAGTCTATGGTTGTAGCCAAAGGTGACGATGGTTATTTGGTCAGACTAGGTGATGTCACTAAAGTTGAATTAACCGCACAAGATGATGAAAACACCTTTAGAGGTAATGGCGCAAACATGATTGGTTTGGGGATCATTAAGCAATCCAAAGCCAATACATTAGACGTGGTAGAAGCCGCTAGAGCCGAAATGGATAATATAAGAGCCACCTTGCCTGAAGGTACTTCAATTGAAGACTCTTACGACTCATCTGTATTTATTGCTAAATCTATTGATGAAGTTTACAACACCTTATTTATCGCAATATTTTTGGTTGTACTCGTTATTTATTTGTTCCTAGGAAATGTGCGAGCCACGTTCATTCCTGCCATTACAGTACCAGTCGCATTAGTGTCTACTTTTACCGTACTCATGGTTTTAGGCTTTTCTATTAATCTACTTACGCTATTAGCGTTAGTACTAGCCATTGGATTAGTAGTAGATGACTCTATTGTTGTTCTAGAGAATATTTATCGCAGAATGGAAGAGGGCGAACCACCATTGTTAGCGGCTTATCAGGGGGCGAGGGAAGTAGGGTTTGCTGTTATAGCCACTACGTTAGTTTTGGTTGCGGTGTTTATCCCTCTGGTATTTTTGGAAGGCAATGTTGGTCGCTTATTTGTAGAGTTCGCTATTGCGGTTACCGCAGCGGTTATTTTTTCAAGCTTTACAGCACTTACATTATCGCCAATGTTATGTTCAAAAATATTGCAATACCGAGAGCGCGAATCAAAAGTAGGGCAGTGGTTAGATAAAGGTTTTCATAAATTAGAAACCAGCTACGAAGCGCAACTGAATAAAACAGTGTCTAACAAAGCCGGTTTAGTAGTGGTTATGCTCATGTCACTGGCTCTTATTTACGGACTATTTAAAACAATCCCTCAAGAGTTAGCACCACAAGAAGACCGCGGTAACTTTTTCATGATTGTTCAAGCTGCGGAAGGGGCAAGTTACAAAAGTAATTTAGCCAATATGGACAAAGTTGAGCAAAAGTTACTGAAGTATTATGAACGTGGTGAAGTAGACAGAGTTATTGTAAGAACACCAGGTTTTGGGGGTGGTGCAGGTATTGCAATTATCGGTATGCCAGATTGGGATCATCGTATTAAACCTACCGAACAAGTAATGGGCGAGATCTCAGCAGAAATGCAGTCATTAACCGACGTTCGTGCTTTTGCCATAATGCGAAGTGGTCTTGGCGGAAGAGGTTTAGGTCGACCGGTTCAGTTTGTATTGCAAGGCGATACTTATGAGCAATTAGCTAAATGGCGAGATATAATTTTAGAAGAAGCTCGTGAAAACCCTAAACTGCTTCGTTTGGACAGTAATTACAAAGAAACTTTGCCTCAGGTGCTGGTGGAGATTGATACGTTACGAGCAGCGGATCTAGGTGTGTCGGTTTCGGATATTGGCCGTACATTAGAGGCAACGCTGGGGCAACGTCGCGCGACAACTTACATCGAACGCGGGCAAGAGTATGAAGTGGTTTTAGAAGGCCCAGATGAAGCCTTTGCAACACCTTCTGCACTTAATGACTTGTACGTGAGATCTGCTAGAACGCAGCAACTCATTCCGTTGTCTAACTTAGTAACTATCAAAGAGCAAGCGACAGCGGGTACGTTAAATCGTTACAACAGAATGCGCAGCATTACGATTGAAGCTAACCTGGCTGATGGATATAAGCTAGGCGAAGCGTTAGACTTCTTAAACCAAGTTGTTGCTGAAAACATTACTGATGCGGTTCAAGTGGACTATAAAGGTCAGTCTGCGCTTTACAAAGAGTCAGGCAGCTCTATTGCATTTGTTATGTTGATGGCCATGGCTATTACTTATTTGGTATTAGCGGCACAATTTGAAAGCTTTGTGCATCCATTAGTAATCATGCTAGCGGTACCATTAGCTGCAGTTGGAGCATTAATGGGGCTAGAATTCGCAGGGTTGAGTTTAAATATCTATAGTCAAATAGGCTTGGTGATGTTGATTGGACTGGCAGCTAAAAA
>JAOHFM010000033.1 GCA_028098005.1 Psychrosphaera sp. | reverse complement strand
ACGCTGACGTTTACGTGATTTACGCTAAGACAGATATTAATGCTGGTTCAAAAGGCATTACGGCGTTTATTGTTGAGCGTGACTACCCTGGTTTCTCTCGTCACCAAAAACTAGATAAGTTAGGTATGCGTGGTTCAAATACCTGTGAGTTGGTATTTGAAGACTGTGAAGTTCCTGCTGAAAACATTCTTGGCCATGAGAACAAAGGCGTTCGCGTACTAATGTCTGGCTTAGATTATGAGCGTGTTGTGTTATCAGGTGGACCATTAGGCATCATGGATGCCTGTATGGATATTGTTGTTCCTTATATTCATGACCGCAAACAGTTTGGCCAATCAATTGGTGAATTCCAACTTGTACAAGGTAAAGTTGCTGACATGTATACCGGCATGCAAGCCGCGAAGTCATACGTATATGCCGTTGCTCAAGCTTGTGATCGTGGCGAAACAACTCGTAAAGATGCCGCAGCGGTTATTTTATATTCTGCAGAATTAGCAACAAAAATGGCACTTGATGCGATTCAGTTGTTAGGCGGAAACGGCTACATCAATGAGTTCCCAACGGGACGTTTATTGCGTGATGCTAAATTATATGAAATTGGCGCTGGTACATCTGAAATTCGCCGTATGCTTATTGGTCGTGAGCTATTCAACGAATCTAACTAAGTTTTATTTTTAATAAATTACAAAAGCAAAGAGGTAGATGTTGGATAAACACACCTCTTTGTTTTATTCCAGTTAACCTGAATACGAAGATAAAATTATGGCTAAGATTACAAGTAAGGTAAATCCTCGCTCGCAAGAATTTTTGGACAAGCAAAATGCCATGCAAGCGGTTGTTGATGATGTTCAACAAAACGTAAATAAAATTAAATTAGGTGGTGGTGAGAAGTCCAAAGCTCGCCATGAGTCACGCGGAAAACTCTTTGTTCGTGACCGTATTGAAAAACTAATTGACCCAGGCTCAGCCTTTTTAGAAGTAGGTCAATTTGCTGGTTTTGACGTATACGATGATTACACACCTTGTGCGGGTGTTGTGGCCGGCATAGGCCGAGTGTCTGGCGTTGAATGTATGATCATTGGTAACGACGCTACGGTAAAAGGCGGGACTTATTACCCGCTAACCGTTAAAAAGCATTTACGTGCCCAAGAAATTGCCGAGCGTTGTCACCTTCCATGTATTTATTTGGTTGACTCTGGTGGCGCTAACCTACCTCAGCAAGACGATGTATTCCCTGATAAAAACCATTTTGGCCGTATCTTCTTTAACCAAGCGAATATGTCGGCAAAGGGCATTCCGCAAATTGCTGTGGTTATGGGCCTTTGTACCGCAGGTGGTGCTTATGTACCCGCAATGGCCGATGAAAGCATTATTGTAAAAGAGCAAGGGACGATTTTCTTAGCGGGTCCTCCGTTAGTTAAAGCGGCAACTGGCGAAGAAGTGTCAGCCGAAGAATTGGGCGGCGCGGACGTACACTGTAAAATTTCAGGTGTTGCGGATCATTACGCTCAAAATGACGAGCACGCTATACAAATTGCTCGTAGCTGTATTGCCAGAACCAACCGCAATAAAAACCTTCAAGTCCTTGATACAAAACCTTCAGAAGAACCACTTTACGACGAAAAAGAGCTTTATGGCATTGTTGGTACTGACTTGAAAAAGCCTTTTGATGTTAAAGAAGTTATCGCTCGTATCGTTGATGGTTCTGACTTTGACGAATTCAAACAACATTACGGTGCAACATTGGTTTGTGGTTTTGCCCGCATTTTTGGTAACCCGGTTGGTATTGTTGCCAATAACGGTATTTTATTTTCTGAGTCTGCCGAAAAAGGCGCACACTTTATTGAATTGTGTTCACAGCGAAAAATCCCTTTGTTGTTCCTACAGAACATTACTGGCTTTATGGTTGGTAAAAAATATGAACATCAAGGTATCGCTAAGCATGGCGCAAAAATGGTTATGGCGGTGTCTTGTGCCAAGGTACCTAAGTTTACTGTATTAATTGGTGGTTCTTATGGTGCCGGTAACTACGGCATGTGTGGCCGTGCCTACGACCCAACGATGATGTGGATGTGGCCAAACTCTCGCATCTCAGTAATGGGTGGCGAACAAGCTGCAGGCGTAATGGCACAAGTAACCAAAGACGGCATGGCTCGTCGTGGCGAAACATGGACTGAAGAGCAAGAAGCCGAGTTTAAAAAGCCAATTGCGGATCAATACGAAAAGCAAGGTCACCCTTATTATGCCTCTGGCCGTTTATGGGATGATGGCATTATTGACCCAGCACAAACCCGTATGACAGTTGGATTAGCTTTATCAGCGTCGTTAAATGCACCAATTGAGGACACCAAGTTTGGTGTCTTTAGAATGTAATTGGAGGTTCGATTATGAATTCTAATGCAATTGAAAACGTGCAAGCCGTACTTAGCTCTATTGATGAGCGCGGCGTAGCAACGGTTACCCTTAACCGCCCTGAAAAACATAATGCCTTTGACGACGCCGTTATCAGTGATTTAACCGCTGCCTTTCAAGCTATTGAACAAAACTCAGAAGCAAGAGTCCTAGTGCTGGCGTCTAACGGCAAAAGCTTTAGTGCCGGCGCTGACCTAGCCTGGATGAAACGTATGGCCGGTTATTCATATGAAGAGAACCTGCAAGATGCCAAAGCCTTAGCTGAAATGTTGCGTGTACTTAACTTCATGTCTATTCCAACAATTGCCAAAGTACAAGGTGCTGCTTTTGGTGGTGCCGTTGGTTTAGTAGCTTGTTGTGACATGGCCGTTGCGTCCGACCGAGCAAGCTTTTGTTTAAGCGAAGTCAAACTCGGTTTAATTCCTGCCACGATAAGCCCTTATGTAGTTGATGCCATTGGCGCTCGCGCGTCACGTCGTTACTTCCAAACGGCGGAACGTTTTTCGGCAGAAGCAGCAAAACAACTTAATTTAGTGAGCGAAGTTACCTCATTAGAGCAATTGGACGATCAAGTAGAAGCTATGATTGGCGCCTTGATATCCAATGGTCCTGTTGCAATGAAGGCGGCAAAAAAATTGGTGTTTGATGTGCAAAACTTTGATGCCTCCAGCCAAGGTTTAGAACAAGGTGCAGCGTTAATTGACGATACAAGCCAACGTATAGCAGCAATAAGAGTATCGGAAGAAGGCCAAGAAGGCTTAACCGCTTTCTTTGATAAACGCAGTGCCAACTGGACACAATCGACTCCGTCAGATAAGGGTTAATGGAATTTCTTATGTTTAATAAAATTTTAATAGCAAACCGAGGCGAAATCGCCTGTCGCGTTATCGAAACGGCCCATAAAATGGGTATTCGCTGTGTGGCTGTTTATTCTGAAGCGGATGCTCAATCACGTCACGTTAGTATGGCGGACGAAGCATTCTTAATTGGCCCAGCACCGAGTAAAGATTCATACTTAAAATACCAAACCATCATTGATGTTGCCAAAAAGTCTGGCGCACAAGCCATTCACCCTGGTTACGGTTTTCTGTCGGAAAACTCTTTGTTTGCACATGCCTGTGCAGACAATGATATTGTTTTTATTGGACCTCCAATTGGTGCCATCGAAGCCATGGGCTCAAAAAGTGCCGCTAAGATCATCATGGAAAAAGCCAATGTACCACTCGTACCCGGTTATCATGGCGACAACCAAGACCCAGAATTTCTAAAAGCTGAATCTGCAAAAATTGGCTACCCGCAACTGTTAAAAGCAGCTTACGGCGGCGGCGGTAAAGGGATGCGTATTGTTGAAAATGAAAAAGAGTTTGACGATGCCCTCGCCTCAGCAAAACGTGAAGCCATTAACGGTTTTGGCAACGACAAAATGCTTATTGAGCGTTATTTAACAAAACCTCGCCACGTTGAAATCCAAGTATTCTGTGATCAGCATGGCAATGGTGTTTACTTAGCCGAGCGCGACTGCTCTGTGCAACGTCGTCACCAAAAGGTTATTGAAGAAGCGCCAGCACCTGGTTTACCAACAGAAATACGCATCGCCATGGGTGAAGCTGCGGTTAGGGCTGCACAAGCTATTGACTATGAAGGTGCAGGTACGGTTGAATTTCTATATGACGTAGACGGTTCTTTCTACTTCATGGAAATGAATACACGTTTGCAAGTTGAACACCCTGTAACTGAAATGATCACAGGCCAAGATTTAGTTGAATGGCAATTGCAAATAGCATCAGGTGAATCACTGCCGATATCACAACAAGACGTTGCCGTTAATGGTCATGCTTTTGAAGTACGTATTTATGCCGAAGATCCAGACAATGACTTTTTACCGGCAACGGGCCATCTTCATTACTTGCGTCAGCCTGAGCAAAATCGACACGTTCGAGTTGATACGGGCGTTCGTGAAAACGATGAAGTGTCAACTTTCTACGATCCAATGATTGCCAAGCTTATTGTGTGGGATGAAAACCGTGAACGTGCGTTACAACGTATGTTGCGTGCTTTAGATGATTATCGTATTGCTGGGGTTACTACTAATTTAGCGTTTTTAGCTAGCCTACTTGAACATAAGTCATTCCAAGCTGCTGATTTAGATACCAACTTTATCACTAAGCACAATGACACCTTGTTTACACCTAACCACACAGATCAAAAACAATCATTAGCGCTGGCCGCGTTATATCAATTGCTAAAACAAGCTAATGACAATGCTTTGGTTGCGGAGGCATCCAACGATCCATATTCACCATGGCATTCATTTACTGGCTGGAAAGTTAATGAAGCTCAACAGTTTACAGTGAAGCTAACGGACGAGGCAGGTGAAACCCATGTGGTTGCCGCTGAACGCGTTGAAAATGCAAGCACCATGACTTTATTAATGACGTTGTCCGGCACTGCAATTGCGGTTTCAGGTGCGCTTAATGATGATGAGCTTGTGGCCTCTATTGATGGTCATAAAATCACGGTTACCGTGGCTGACTTTGAGAATAAACTTACCGTCTTTAACAATAAAGACGTTACTACCTTTATCAAAGATGTACCTGTTGATTATGCTAGTGCCGAACTAGAGCAAGGCGGTGGTTTAACTGCACCTATGAACGGCACATTAGTTGACGTTATGGTAAGTGCCGGTGATAAGGTTAATGCGGATCAAAACCTGATCATCATGGAAGCCATGAAAATGGAGTACACCATTAAAGCGCCAAAAGACGGCGTGGTGAAAGAAGTCTTTTTTGCTCCTGGCGATTTGGTTGCAGACGGCGCGGAGCTTATTGCAATTGAATATGAAGAGGAATAGTTATGACCATAGTAATGAGCAATAGCTTTCCTGAGTCAGTAAAAATTGTCGAAGTTGGTCCTCGAGACGGCTTACAAAACGAAGTGCCGGTGAGCATTGAAGATAAAGTTGCGCTCATTAACAACTTGTCGCAAACCGGCCTTAGCGTTATTGAAGCAGGTTCATTTGTGTCACCTAAATGGGTGCCGCAAATGGCTGGCTCTGCAGAAATATATAGCATGATCAATCAAGTTGATAGAATCAACTACCCGGCTCTCACACCTAATATGAAGGGTTATGAGGCTGCGGTGGCCGCTGGTGTTAAAGAAGTGGCTATTTTTGGCGCTGCAAGTGAAGCCTTCAGTCAAAAGAATATCAACTGTTCCATTGAAGAAAGCTTAGCTCGTTTTCAACCCATAATGGAACGAGCAGAACAAGGTGGTGTTCGCGTTCGTGGTTACGTTTCTTGTGTGCTGGGTTGTCCTTATGAAGGCGACGTGGATGTAGCAAAAGTGGTTGAGGTTGCTCGCACACTCTATGAAATGGGTTGTTACGAAATTTCATTGGGCGATACTATTGGTGTTGGCACACCAGAAAAAGCCAAAGCAATGCTTGCGGCAGTAGCTCAAGCGGTTCCAATGGAATGCCTTGCTGTTCATTTTCATGATACTTATGGACAAGCATTGGCAAACATATACGCGTGTTTAGAGTTGGGCGTTAGCGTTATAGACTCGGCGGTTGCTGGCTTAGGCGGATGCCCTTACGCTAAAGGTGCGTCTGGTAATGTTGCCTCTGAAGATGTGGTTTATATGCTTAACGGCTTGAACATAAAACACGGCGTTGACTTAAAAAAGCTTGCTGAAACGGGCGCTAAAATTTGTCACGCACTTGGTAAAACAAGCAACTCTAAAGTTGCAGCGGCGATTTTAAGTTAGTGGATGACAACTAATAAGCTACTAAACAATTGCACCATCAAGTAGCCTAAAGTGTGACATTTCACTCTAATATTTTAAGCCCATCTTCTGGTGGGCTTTACTTTATCTAATCCTTAGAATTAGATAATAATGCTGTTAATTATCGACCTTTTAGCTGTATTCTTTCCCTTCTCTATTTAACTTCGGCAGGGACGATATATGCAGCTTACAACTCAAAGGTTGACTATCCGTGAACTCACTATCGACGATGCAGCATTTATAAAGGCGCTATTAAATACGCCAGGGTTTAAGCAGAATATTGCCGACCGAGGGATTGATACCATTGAGAAAGCGGAAAAGGAAATTACTCATCGTTACTCATCTGGTTATCCGACGTTTGGTTTTTTTGCTGTATGTCTAAAAAGCACAAGCCAGCCCGTTGGTGGTGTAACGCTCATTAACCGTGATCAATTAGATGTTCCTGATCTTGGCTATGCCTTCTTACCTGAATTTTCTGGGCAGGGTTACGCACTTGAGTCCACTATCGGATTGAGGGATTGGGCCATTGAGAACGGCTTTCCAACATTATGCGCTATTGTTCAAGAGGAGAATGTTAAGTCGATTGCTTTATTGCAACGTTTAGACTTTGCACCTAAAGGCACTAAGGACCTTACTGATCCAGAGGAAACACTATTGTATTTTGAGTATACCGCTGAGACCAAAAACAAAGGCCTCACCAATGCAAAGTGATATTTCTATTCAGCGACTAAAGCAGTTCCCGCCGCTAATGTGGATTTTGCTGTTTGGCTCATTTATAACCCGTGGTAGTTTTTATATGGTGTGGCCATTTTTGGCTGTCATTTTGTACGAAAAATTTGGTTTAACGGCTACTGAAGTTGGATTGATTTTATCTGGGTCTGCTGTGGTTTCTGTTATTACTACCTTCATTGGCAGTGCTCTTTCAGATAAGTTTGGCCGACATTTAATGATGTATGGTACAGGCATTCTGTATATTATTTCATTTGCGTTGCTTGCTGAAGCCAACAGTATCACTAGTTTTATCATCGTTATTACCCTCTGTTCAATTGCAACGGCTTTATGGAGGCCTTTAACGTCTGCGCTTATTGGCGATATTATTAAAGATAGCCAAACCCGAGAGCTTGCTATGCAAGCCATGTACTTTATTGTAAATGTGGGTTGCGCCATAGGCCCTATTGCTGGGGTGTTTTTAGGATTAACCGGTGAACAGTCGAGTTTCTATATCACTACCTATGCGTTTTTCTTGTTATTGATTCTGCTGTTTTTGGGCTTTCGCGGCCAGCAGCGGTTAGATAACGCGAATCAAAGCCGTGGCCAATATGATGATAATGGCAATGAAAAGGGTCATGCTAGTGATGATTCCGACGTTGACAGTGGAAGTCCAGACAAAAGTTTTAGAACCACGTTATCCGTGCTTAGGCAAGACAAGATGTTTCAATGTTTAATTTTGGCCAATGTTATTTGTATGTTTATTTATGCTCAAATGGACAGCTCGCTTGTGCAATATTTAACTCGTGCCGACGTTCCTAACTTACTTGAGTTGATATCCTCAATGATATTTACCAATGCGTTAGTCATCATTAGTTGTCAGTTTATACTTTTAAAAATAATGGCTAAGCAAACATTAGTGACTCGCGTAAAAATAGGCTTGCTATTGTTGGCCGCTTCTCAATTTTGGATTGCCTTTAACCCACTTACCTTGTTCTGGGGCTTTATTGGCGCAACGGTGGTAATGAGCTTGGCGGAGGCAATTTTGTTTCCAACGATGAATGTGCATATTGATCGAATAGCGCCTTCTCATTTACGAGGTGCCTATTTTGGTGCAGCCTCTATTTATGACTTCGGCTACGCACTTGCACCACTTGGTGGTGGTATTATCCTAGACTTATATGGTGGTTTCTGGCTGTATATTTTTGTCGGCGCTCTCACCTTTGTGGTCATCTATCTCTACCATATTATGGACTCGTTACCTAGACCACAATTTGCGAACACTCATTGACACATACCTTTGATCAATAGGACTTATCGCTCCCGATTGATGCTGTCCAACTACATGAGTATAGATTTGTGTTGTTCGCACGTCTGAATGCCCCAGTAACTCTTGTACGGTTCTTATGTCAGTGCCCGCTAGAAGCAGTTGGGTTGCAAAACTATGCCTAAATGTATGTGCTGTAACATGTTTGCGAATGCCGGTCTGATTAACAGCTACGCGCAATACTTTAGCTAAACTTGACCAATGTACATGATGGCGGCATACATAGTTGTCGTAGGGGTGAATACAGCGCACTTTAGAAGGGAACAGGTATTGCCATTTTAATGCCTTAATTGCAGATGGGTACTTTCGGGCAAGACTCTGGGGAAGGCTCGTTCTGCCCTCTCCTTCAATAAGATCCATTTCATGAATATCGGCGACTTTTTGGATTTGCTTTTCTATGTCTGAGACTAGTGACTTAGGTAATAGTGTTACTCTGTCCTTTGCTCCTTTGCCTCTAAACACAAACACTGAGTTTCCTCCAAAATCAATATCCTTGACTCTTAATGACAGGAGCTCTGCCTTTCTTAGACCACAGCCATACAACATAGAAAACATGAGTGAATACGGCGGCTTCATTACCGAAATCAAGCTCATAGCCTCTTCGTCGGTTAGTACCGTTGGCACTCGTCTGGGTTTTCTTGCTCTTACGGCATCATCTAACAGAGTCAGCTCACGATCAAAAATATGCTTATACATAAATACGATTGAACAAAGCGCTAAATTTTGTGTAGCCGCCGTCACTTTTCTTTCCAACGCTAGGTGCGTTAAAAACTCTGTTACTTCCTGCTCTCCCATATCTTTTGGATGACGTTTATTCTGATACAAAATAAAACGCTTAATCCAAAGCAGGTAGGTTTTTTCGGTTTGTAGGCTGTAATGCCTAGTTCTTAGTACCGCTCTAATGCTCTCTAAAAAAGGAGACTGTCCCATATTTCACCCCGCTGATTTATAATTCAGTGTTAGCGAAAATATGTGAGTTTCAAACAATTCTAGACTGTCCTTTGTTTTTACTGCACTCGCTACATAACTTTCAAAACTTGAATGGGCATTGTGTAATCCACTGATTTAATAGCCCTTTTGATAGAACCCTGGGGCTTGAGTTACTGAGAAGTACAGGTAGTTACAGACTTTAGTTCTGTACCTTGATTTTGCTTCACATAACGTTTTGATATAGGGAGATTTTTATGCGATTATTTAATCATCAAAAACGTGCAGATTAATAAGACCTGCACATAATATGCTGTTATGTTTCAAGGAGTCGAAATGAAGTGTCCAGACGATGGAAATGTTTTAAGTGCCGATAAAGCCGAAGCTCATACTGGTTATGGCTGCGAATCATGCAAGGGTTCATGGCTACCAAAAAGCTACATTGATTCAATCCAATATACTAAAGAATTTGAACCACAAAAATTCTTTAGTATATTAAAAAACTCAGAGCATGAAACTACCAGCTTTAAATGTCCAGTGAATTGCGGAGTTTTAAATTCTATAACTGATTTTAATGGTGTTAGTTATTGTCCTTCTTGTTTGGGTGTATGGTTCGAGTCCAAAGCTTTGAAGAGTATGCTTAATAACTACCAAACTAAAAGAGAAGGTGCAGCTTTTGCTGATATTCCAAATGCTTCAGTAGGTATCTTTGATTTATTAGGTGCTTTGTTCAAATAGAAACATAACAAGTGGTTCAAAAAGGTCTCGTAATAGCTTGCTCGAGCCTTCGGCAAACATTTTAGCAAGCTAAACTCGCCTCTTAACCAGGCGTTATATTTCCAGAGGAGTTTTATCAAAAATGGAATTATCAGACAAAGAGATTGGATTAGTTAAATCAGCTATTCGAGAGCGGAAGTCCAAACATCTTATTCAACTCTTCCTGCTAGCACTTATGCTCATAACTGTTATTTGTATGTATTTGGGTTACATTGACTCAAAGGAGTTTGCTTATGCGGCATTTGCTCTTATTATTGCAACTGTTTCTCACAACTATCGTTATAAGTCAGCAAGTTACGACCAGTTATTAGATATTCTGAGTAAACGTATTCCTGATAACAGTCTTGAAGCTCAGGTTAGTACATTGCAAAAAGAAATATAACAAGAGCCTTAAGGCTCGCAAGCTCGCTCGGACAATTAACAATGGGCTATTGTCGCTGCGCTCAATATTTTAGCCCATTAATAATTGCCGCTTAGGCAAGCGTTAGGTTACTTCTCAAGCATGGATGTTTATGGCAACTAAAGTAATATATTTTTTAATTGGGGTATCAGTTGCAACTCTACTAAGTATTAATTATTTTTCGAAAATAATTAGCGAACAGAATGAGTTGATAGCTAGTGATTTCCAAAGAAACATGAGCTTATACAAGGCGAGTTTTAGTGATCAAGCTCTTCCTGTTATCAAATCAAATAATATAGCTATTCGTGGCATTATGGATAGTGAGCCTGACGAGTTAAATATAGAACTAGCTCGTACATTACTTGTATCTACTATGTTGTTAAACTCCATGACTTTACAAGATTTAGATATAAAAAAGGAAGTGTTTTTGTCAGCTATGCTCTTTTATAAAAAGTCATCTACTGAGCAAGAGTTAGATGACATTATTCCTTTGCTAATTACATCATGTAAAAATAATCATATTTTTCCTGAATGTACAAAAGAGCAGATAAACGAGCTCTTAGAGGTTATAAAGTAACCTAACAAGTGGTTTAAGAAGGTCTCGTAATAGCTTGCTCGAGCCTTCGGCAAACATTTTAGCAAGCTAAACTCGCCTCTTAACCAGGCGTTAACTTCACATAAAATTCTGCAATATAATTAATCTGCCGCTATATATAGGTGTCATTAAATTAAAGTCCCCTTTTCTCTTTATTCTGAATTTTTGAGTCTGCTTTAAAAAGTTATTTGCCGGAATCACTAGACGCCAAGCCTAGCCGCTTGGCTATTGAAAGTTCAAATCCATAAGAACGTTCAGCAAGGCTTGAATTAGTTTCAACAAAGGTCGCTTTGGTTACTAAGGGTTTTGGAGCTTTTATCTTTTAGTACTTACTATCGCCGCGCTCATGGCTTGGCTTCTCAACTATTCGAGTAGTAGGCCTTCGGTTTTCTGAACAATTAGCGAGTTGATTTAGAAAGGAATTTAGGTAAAGTGGTTTTCTGAATATTAAACGTTGGCTAGTGATAGTTAACAAGTGGTTCAAGAGGGTCTCGTAAAAGCTTGCTCGAGCCTTCGGCAAACAGTTTAGCAAGCTAAAACTCGCCTCTTAACCAGGCGTTAGCACTACAACCTAAAATCGTAACACGGAGTTGTTTGATGAAATTTTATAAATCTATTTTTTTATTATCTCTTTTCCCTTCAGTAGTTCTAGCTACAGATGTATCGCATGAAAAGTTCGCACCAACTGATAAAGGTGTACTAATGGGTAAAGTTAAGTTCACTACTAAAAATTGCAATATCAATGTGTCTCATATAGGTTCGATAAGTAAATCTGGTTTAATGCATAATGGTGTATCGTTTGAGATTGATGGGGGCAAATACTCAAGTGATAGCCTCATTACAAGCAAAAGTGGCGACAAATGTGTGTACATCAGTGAAAACACATTACTGTTAAAATCATAGTGCTAACAAGCCAATTAAGCGGGACTAAAAACAGTTGGCTGTTTTCGTTCCTCAACATTTTAGCCAACAATTTTTAGCCCCTTATTGGGGCGTTAGCTACCCAAGGAAGAATATGTGTGTCCTTAAAATTCACAGTGAAACAACCTCATTTAAGAAATTCTGTGAAACAACTAAGATTCCTGTTTTTAGCGTCACAGAGAAAGGAGAGTTGCGCGGTAAAACAGGGGTTAGTGAAACATTTGTGGTTTCTTTTGATGTTTCAGATGCAGAATGGGATGAGTTCACTGAACAAGTAAATGACGCTATTAACTTTCTAATCAAAAATTTCGACGAGTTAAATCAACTGATTACAAAAGTTCCAGATTCAGACGGTTACTTGGACTTTCCAATCTACTCAAGGTTAAATGACAATATTGTAAATCAAAATGATCATCTGCCTAAGGAGTTAATTAGCCTTGCTGGTAAATTAAATTTGGGCATAGAAATGGCAATGTACTCTGCAGATGCGTTTGAGTAAAGGGTAGCTAACAAGGCCATTAAGTCGGATTCGTAACAGTTGGCTCGGTTCCGCTTCGCTACACATTTTAGCCAACTTTTACTCACCGCTTATGGCGGCGTTAGGCTTATTGTCTCGCGGCGGCATTTTACAAAAAAAATTACTTAAGGAATAATTAGTACATGGAAAAGTTCAAAGTACCTCTTATTATTTTGCTATCAATTATATCGATAGCATTGTTCTATCAACATCAAAAAATTGTAGATGAAAATTCACTTTTAAAAATAAAATTATCTGAACGACTAGTTGTTTTAAAAGATACTTCTAAATCAATTATTGCCATTGATGACAATTGTTCCGAAGATTATCAAAATAACCCTATTAACAGCAGTAAAGTTACTAATGCAATAATCGAAAATGCCCCTATTAACAACAGTGAAGTTACTACTGAAATAATCGAAAGTGACTCTGTTGTAGTTAATGAAGAAGGAAGTACTGAATTTGAAACAACCCAAGAAAATCGAAATATCAAAACGGTTCCTTTTGAAGATCAAGAAATAGATTATGAATGGGCAACAACAATTGAAACAGCGGTTAGTGATGTTTTTATAACGAGTGAAATATTAGAGAATTTCACATTAGAAAATGTGGAGTGTCGTTCGTCTACATGTGAAGTTAGAATGCCTAAGGGGCAGGAAGATACATTTCACCAATCAGTACTAGTTCTTTTGGCTCTTGAAGAGGTAGGCATTAAGCATCACTCTTTAAAGATGAGTTCAGATACTGAAGAAGGTACTGTTGTGTTTTACTTTAGTAAACATGAATCGTAGTAAAATAAGCCTAACAAGTGGTTTAAGAAGGTCTCGTAATAGCTTGCTCGAGCCTTCGGCAAACATTTTAGCAAGCTAAACTCGCCTCTTAACCAGGCGTTAGGCCTTCCGAGGATAAAATGGATATCAACGTAGAAAATAAATTAGAAGAATTATTGAGGTTGGCTGCTGATGAGCCAGCTCATCGCCCAGAGTTTTGCTCTGTTTTATTACAATCAACAGTTTTTGTACTTGGTGATACTGGAGAGATACCTACAGAATCAGGTGAAGTAGATTTACTTGCTGGAAGTAAAATCAATATACAAAATTGGGAAAAGCAAGATGGTAGCCCAGTAATTCCTTTTTTCACGTCCTTAGATGTTTTATCTAAAGCTCTTGATAGTGAACAATCTTATTTAGAATTACCAGTAAGGTCGCTTTTTGAAATGACTATGGGCTCAGTTCTTTTTCTTAATCCCAAATCTGATTACGGGAAAGAGTTTGTCCCTCAAGAAGTCGAACAACTTTTAAATAATGGAATTAGTCAAACTGCTTCTCAAAGGGTAGTAGAAAAAGAAACGACTGTTTTACTTGGTCAACCATCAAATTATCCTACTGAAATGATAGACTCTTTAACTCAACTTTTTGTTAAACATAAACAAGTAAAAAAAGCTTATGTTGCTTTGATGCATGATAAGTCTATTGATGAAAAGCCTCAGTTACTTATTGGGGTTCAAGGAGACGGAGATCTGGAACTAGCAATTCGTGAAGCTGGTTATGTTGCTGGAGATACGGCGCCGAAAGGTGAAGCGGTAGATTTATTTAAAATTAATTTAGATGAGGAAGGTATTAGCCAATACCTTATTAGTACAGCACCATTTTATGAGCGCACATGGGGCAAAAAACTAAGATCAATTTTTGGTGTAGGTAAGGCCTAACAAGAGGTTCAAGTCGGTCTCGTGATAGCTTGCTCGAGCCTTCGGCAAACATTTTAGCAAGCTAAACTTCGCCACTTAACCTGGCGTTAGGCGCATCATTCGTTCTTTGGTTTATTTGACTGAGGACATTTGAAGTTGCAGAGTTTAGTCCACACTTTGGGTTAGCCTAACTTGAAAAACAAAGTGTCTGCACGTTCGTTACGTCCTTAAAAAGTTGATTTGAATTAGTCCAAATCTCAATCTCGAAACCCCATACTTTCATCCGGCTGTGAAATCCAACTTGTCTATTTTTAATCAATCAAGTTTTCGAAACTCCTCAAGTCATCGCTTTGTATCGCAATTGGTTTTGTAAAACAGAAATTGAATTATGAAGTGCAATTGATACAAGTAAATCGTTAAAATTGGTTGGCTTTAGTGGACATTACGTTAACGGTTGGTTTAGTGTAAGTAACTGAACTTCCTCAGAAGTCTATTGAGGAGCGCCTAACAAGTGGTTTAAGACGGTCTCGTAATAGCTTGCTCGAGCCTTCGGCAAACATTTTAGCAAGCTAAACTTCGCCACTTAACCGGGCGTTATGTTTGTCAGCTAATTCGGTGCTGTGCAATTTTATAAACTTCGCCTTTGTCCCTTTTGCCAACTGTTATCACTTTGACGGTTACTTTCTCGTCTAGCACTTCATAAACCAGTATGTAACCCGCTTGCCTCAACTTAATTTTATAAAGGTTATTTGCGCCGGATAGCTTTGCACTAGTTATATGAGGCCCATCGAGAACAGCCATTAACTTCTTTTTGAATTGTTCTCTTACTGTCGAACCTAACTTTTTCCATTCTTTTAAGGCAGATTTATTAAACTCTAACTCATAGGTCATTGAGACCGACCTTAATAGACTCTTCACCTCGTCTCTGCTCGACGATTCTTAGTAATTCCAAGTCTTCTAAATGATCAATCATTTGTTCATAAGTTTCCGCTGGAATACAATAGAACGCAGGCTCATTCCTATTTAAAACGGCATTTGCTTCACCGTCTGCACTTAACGCAACTTTCATAGGATTAGCTTTCAATTCACTTATGCTCGCGGCTGTTTCAGTTAAAATTCTATTTGTCATACTTTTACTAGCACCATTTAAAGGTCTTTTAATAGGTCTGATTATAGTTCGACAAACATAACAAGGCAATCAAGAAAGACAAAAAACTGTTGCCTCTTGCTCCTACGTCGCTAAAGTATAGGCAACAAGTTTTTTTGCTTCTTATTGAAGCGTTATGCGTCTTTAAAAATTTATAAAAATTGCATCATTGGACTATTTTAGTGAATGGAGTCTATCTAAGTGAAAGTTAATACCTCAAATATATACTGTGGTGATACAAGATTTTTTTATTTATTATCACTTTTTATTACATTCATTGTTTTTGGCGGATTTGCATTGAGCTGGTTTTCTAAACCTGACAGCTTAAGCCGAATAACTCTATGGATTGGGTTACATGGTGTATTTAGTGCCGCGTGGTATGTATTGCTTTTAAATCAAATTAGGTTATCTGCTAAAGGAAACTACACTGCACACAGCACTTTGGGGAAACTAAGCGTTTTTTTAGTCGTTGGGATCTTGATTACAGGTTCGATAATGGCGTTTGAATTCTATCATAGGCTAACTGGTTTTGGTGTATTCGGCACTGAAGACCCCCAAGCTAGAATTAGAGCCGGTGGTTTCTTAGGAGGGACTTTCCTTCAATGGTTAATTTTCTTAACTCTTTATGTTTTGGGTATTCTTAACATTAAAAGTTCGGCTAATCATAAACGATTCATGATTGCTGCGGCTATCCAAATGATGCCCGAGGGACTTAATCGCATTATTCATTTACTTGCGATTCCAGGTTATTCTATGTTTGCTTTTATGTTTCTAATTTACGCTGTGCTAATGGTTTATGACTGGAAGTCAGCTGGTCGCATTTACGCGAGTACTTTATTATCGTTTGCCTTGTTTTGCGCTCTCGCCTTAGCAATGAATACAGTCTTTCGTACACAGTCTTGGGGAGATTGGGCAGTAAATGTTATAAATTGGATATAGAACTTGGCGCATAACAAGTGGTTCAAGAAGGTCTCGTAATAGCTTGCTCGAGCCTTCGGCAAGCATTTTAGCAAGCTAAACTCGCCTCTTAACCAGGCGTTATGTTTACAGGAGTATTTATGCAATATTGGAGAATGCAGCTTCACCCTGATGATGCAAAAAACTCAGCCTTCTATTCTCAGCAAAGCCTCGCCGCAGGATTAATTGGACTAGACTTTGCCACTGAAGTTGGTGATTTATTAGCAAGTGAGCATAAACATATATTGTCATCTCAAAAAGACTATTTGTATTTTGCTAAAGATATGAAGGTTGGAGATAAAGTCTTAATTATATCCCATCATTACCCTGTTGCTGTTGTGACAGTCTCTGGTGAATATAATTATATTCGAAGAACAGAGCCTGAAATTGGTGTTTGGTTTAGGCACTTTCGTCGTGTTCAAGATATCAAGTATTTTGCCGATCATGTCACTAATGCTAAATCGTGGGAGCAGTACATAATGACTGACACTATTTCAATTCTAAAAGACAAAAATTCAAAGTCATATAAATTGATAGATGCAATGGTTAAATAAACATAACAAGTGC
>JAOHFM010000032.1 GCA_028098005.1 Psychrosphaera sp. | reverse complement strand
AATACCGGCCTGTCACGCCGGGGGTCGCGAGTTCGAGTCTCGTCCGTTCCGCCATCATCACTTGTGCAATGCTAAATAAGTAAACTAAGCTGGAGCGGTAGTTCAGTTGGTTAGAATACCGGCCTGTCACGCCGGGGGTCGCGAGTTCGAGTCTCGTCCGTTCCGCCACTTTTTTTGCTTTAAGATAAACCCCAATATCCAAAATAAAGCAAAGCTTAATTCCCCCATTTAAGTAAAGTTAATCTAAAATACCAATACCAATACCAATACCAATACCAATACCCAACTTTTTTCCCTGCATTGGTTAAAATCAAAAAGCCACCCACTAACCAAACTCCAGCTCCCAAATAAAACTCTGTTTCTTAGTAAACCTACGATCTATCGTATTTTTGTTGTTTCGTGTCATCATTCTGATAATTATGCTATATCTATGCAAATCACCAGATTTTTGAATAAAAACAATAAAAGGAACCTGCCATGCGTAAACTCGCATTTAGTACGACCTTGATTGCTTCTTCTATTATTGCCGGTTGTACTGGTATTGAAGCTCAAGATCCGAAAGTTGAAATAAACCCAAACCCATATCCAAGTACTTATGAGCCAATGACACAAATGACGACCTTGATTAAAGGCGCAACCGTGTTAACGGGCACAGGTGAAAGGTTAGATAATGCCGACGTTTTATTAGTTAATGGTAAGGTATCTGCAGTCGGTGCAGATTTAGAGCACGGCAGTGCGACGGTCATTGATGGTAAGGGCAAATGGGTAACACCAGGTATTATAGATGTGCATTCGCACCTAGGTGTTTATCCTTCTCCGAGTGTTGAGTCTCATAGTGATGGCAATGAAGCAACGGCCCCAGTTACGGCTGAAGTATGGTCGGAGCATTCTGTTTGGCCTCAAGACCCAGGTTTTGAAGCGGCACGAGCTGGTGGTATTACAACGTTACAATTGTTACCAGGCTCAGCAAACCTTATTGGTGGTAGAGGCGTTACCCTTAAAAATGTACCTTCACACACTATGCAAGGCATGAAATTTCCAGATGCACCTTATGGTTTAAAAATGGCGTGTGGTGAAAACCCTAAGCGTGTTTATGGCAGTAAAAATATTTCACCTTCAACACGAATGGGCAACATGGCGGGTTATAGACAAGCTTGGGCCGACGCCGCTGAATATAAACGAGCATGGGAAAAGTATGACCGTGATTACGAAGCGGGTAAAAACCCTGAAGCACCGTCGCGGAATTTAACATTAGATACGCTAAAAGGCGTACTAGATGGTGATATCAAAATTCATAACCATTGTTATAAAGCCGAAGAAATGGCCATGATGATTGATCTTGGAAAAGAGTTTAATTACCACTCAGGTACATTCCATCACGCAATTGAAGCTTATAAAATTGGTGATTTATTAGCCGAGAACGGAAACTGTGCGGCAATGTGGCCAGATTGGTGGGGCTTTAAAATGGAAGCCTACGACATGATTTTAGAAAACGTGGCTGTAGTAGATTCGTTTAAAAACTCATGTGCTGTTGTTCACTCAGATTCTGGTACAACTATTCAACGTTTAAACCAAGAAGCGGCGAAGTCAATGTATAGAGCGAATGAAAATGGGTTTGAAATCACAGAGGCCGATGCTATTAAGTGGATTACTTATAATGCAGCTAAATCTTTAGGTATTGAAAATAAAACGGGTTCACTTGAAAAAGGTAAAGCCGGTGATGTTGTTATTTGGAACCAAAGCCCATTTAGTTCTTATGCAATAGCAGAGCAAGTTTTTGTAGACGGTGCAAAAGTATTTGATGCAAATGACGATACTTACAAAGCCAAAAGTGACTTTTTACTAGGTCAGCAATAAGGAGAAAAGCATGAAAATTTTAAAACTATCATTGGTTTTCGCTGCCCTAGCTACTAGTTTTGCTAGTTTGGCTGATACCGTAGCGATTACGAATACCACGGTTTATACCGGCACTGAACAAGGTGTTTTAACAGGCGCCAGTGTTGTTATCGAAGATGGAAAAATCATATCCATTAATCCATCGGAATTAAACGTAGACTCAACAGTAGATGGACAAGGTCGTATATTAACAGCTGGCTTTATTTCAGCGTTAAATCAATTAGGCCTAGTTGAAGTAGATGCTGTATCTGCGTCGCGTGATATGGGTGCTAAAAAGGGTGGGATTACATTTGAACCTTCAATTGCTTTCAATCCAAACAGTGCCGTCATTCCCTTTACCCGTAAAGGTGGTATTACTCATAGCTTAGTTGCGCCTCGTGGTAGCGAAGGTATTTGGGCAGGTCAAGTATTTGCTGCTGACTTGTCTGGTGAATATGACAGTGTTGTAGCGTCAAATGTCGCTACATTAGCTTACTTTGGTTCAGAGCGTCGTGGTTCACGCGCATCTAGCTTAGTTAGCTTAGAAGAAGAGCTACAGGCACACCTCGACAAAGCCGAGAAAGCGGAAAAGGCCGATAAGAAAAAAGATGAAGATAAAAAAGAGCCGAGTAAAGAGGAAAAAATACTGTCTTCTTTGTTAGACGGTTCAAAACCTCTTATTGCTGACGTAGAGAGAGCAACGGACATTCTTCATTTAATTAAGTTAAAAGAAAAGTTTGGTTTAAATCTTGTGCTATTTGGTGCAAAAGATGCTGTGCGAGTAAAAGAGCAAATAGCTGAAGCGGGTGTTCCTGTGATCATGGAGAGCTTATCAAACCTGCCTGGTAGCTTTGACTCTTTAAATGCATCGCTAGAAAATGCCGCTATATTAGAGCAGGCGGGTGTTAAGCTTATTCTCACTCAGCCTGACACGCACATTAGTTATAACCTAAGAACAGATGCGGGTGTGGCTATAGCCAATGGTTTGAGCCGCGATGGCGCTTTAAAAGCGGTAACTAAAAATGTAGCAGACGTTTTTGGTATACCTGGTGGCGTAGTGGCTGAAGGACAACCAGCAAACCTAGTACTTTGGAGTGGCGACCCATTTGAAATCAGTTCAAGAGTCGAAAATATTTGGATTGATGGAAAGCAGGTAACGACAGAGTCTCGTCAAGACAAACTACGTGACCGTTATACTTCAAAAGAAAATAAACCTCGTGGTTATATAAAATAGCTCATAGGTAAATTGTAGAAATGCGAAGGGTCAGTATTAACTGGCCCTTTTTTTATACCCAAAAGGAATATGTACGTATCTGTTTGGTTATATTAATTCTAGTAAGAGTATTATGTATTAGAAGTTACTAATATATAATGTGGTCATATAGAGTTAATTAATTAAGAAGACTTAAATGAATAGGCTAATAAATTCATCAATCCAACTGAGCCTTGATCACGCTAAAAAAATATATGCCGTGATGATCATCATGGTGATAGTTGCTCTGGCATTCATGCCATCAATTCAAATAGATACTGATCCTGAAAATATGTTACCCGCTGATAATCCAGCTCGTATTTTTCATAATCAAACAAAATCTGACTTTTTGATGCACGACTCTATTGTTGTTGGTGCGGTTCAAACTGATCAAAATGGCGTATTCACGCCATCAACTCTGCAAGAAATAGAACAGCTAACCAATCATATATTAAAAATTGATGGTGTAATTGAAAAAGACGTTATGTCAGTTTCAGTGGTTGATAACGTAACGCAAGAGAAAACACAGTTTGGCTCAAACGCAATCCGGTTTGAATGGCTAATGAAACAAGCGCCAAAGAATCAAGAAAACGCCAGCGCTGTTTTAGAAAAGATTAAAAATCTACCTTTGTTGAATAATACGTTAGCGTCTGAAAACGGGAATGCAGTGGCAATATATGTTCCTTTAGAAGACAAAAACAAAAGTTACTTAATTGCTCAAGAGATTCAAAGTTCTATAGATACTTTTTCTACATCAGCGGATTGGCATATTACCGGCTTGCCCGTTGCTGAAGACAGGTTTGGTTATGAAATGTTTGTTCAAATGGGTATATCTGCTCCATTGGCGGGTTTAGCGATTTTTATCTTGCTAATTATTCTGTTTAAAAATATCAAATTTATTTCTGCAGCAATGATTGTCGCTATGACAACAGTTATAGTCACTATGGGACTGTTAATCGGATTAGGTTATACGGTTCATATCATGTCTTCTATGATTGCTATTTTCTTAATGCCGATAGCCGTGGTTGATTCAGTTCATATTATGTCGGAGTTTGCAGATCGATATAAAGACGGTCAAGACAAAAGAACGGTTATTAAAACCGTAGTCGGTGAGTTATTTAAACCAATGTTATTTACCTCTGTTACATCAACAATTGGCTTTTTATCATTAATGTTAACACCTATTCCGCCAGTACAAATATTTGGGGCCTTTATTGGCTTTGGTATTATTTTGGCTTTTGTCACCACTATATTATTTGTCCCTGCCTATATTAGCCGTTTGAGTGACAAGTCATTAAAACAATTACAAGATTCGCATCAACGAAGTTTAGAGCAGAAAAGTGGTTTGGCGGCCTTTGTTAATGTAATTGGAAATATTGCTAAAAAACGCCAAGCTTTGCACATTGGTATATTTGTATTAATTTTTATTTGGTCTGCCGTTGGTGTTTCTAAAATACAAATTAACGATAACCCTGTGCGCTGGTTTAAAGAAGACCATCCAATTCGTATTGCTGATAAAGCGCTAAATGAGCAGTTTGCGGGCACCTATGATGCTTATTTTGTTTTACAGGATGACTCTGTTTTACCGTCGGTCAAAAGCTTATTAGAAGGTAATAATGTTCCTACTACTTTAATTCAGTGGCAAATAGACAAGATAGACACTTCGATGTCGAGTGATAAGAGTGTCGCTAACCAATTAAATACGCTTGTTTATGAGATTGAAGACTTGTTATTTGAAGTGTCAGATAAACAAGCTACCTTATGGTTGGAGTCTAAGCTCAAGTCAATTGAAACAGCCCAACAGAAGGCAAAACGTTTTACGTCGCCAGAAGTACTAACCTACATAGAAGGTTTGCAAGACTACTTAGCAACAACAGGCCTGGTGGGTAAATCTAACTCATTGGCAGATATTGTAAAAGTAGTGAATAGAGAATTACGAAGTGGCGAATCAGTCGACTACCAATTGCCTATTTCAGCCAACGGTGTTGCACAAACGTTGATTCAGTATCAGTCGTCACATCGACCAGGCGACTTATGGCATTTTGTTACTCCAGATTATAGAAAAAGCCTTGTTTGGCTTCAGTTAACGAGCGGTGACAATCAGCATATGTCTTCGGTGATTAGCTCCGTTGAGCAATACATAAAGCAAAACCCTTTACCTGAGAATATTTCAACAGGTTGGGCAGGAAAAGCGTACTTGAATGTAGCATGGCAGGAGCAAATGGTAACTGGCATGTTAGACAGTTTAATGAGTGCCTTTGTCATTGTATTTATTATGATGGTTCTTTTATTTAGATCTTTTGTTTATGGCTTGTTGGCTATGTTGCCTCTCACTATCACGATTACCTTTATCTACGGTCTTATTGGTTGGATTGGTAAAGACTACGACATGCCAATAGCGGTATTGTCTGCGCTAACACTAGGTTTATCCGTAGACTTTGCTATTCATTTCTTAGAGCGATTTAGAACGGCCCTAAAGGATACGGGTTCAATTAAATCAGCAATGAACATTATGTTTGGTGAGCCAGCCAATGCGATAACAAAGAATGCGTCCGTAGTAGCTTTAGGCTTTACACCTTTGTTATTTGCTCCTTTGGTTCCGTATGTAACGGTTGGGGTGTTTTTAGCAAGCATAATGGCAATTTCTGCATTAGTAACATTAATTTTATTACCAGCAGTGCTGACTTTAATAAAGCGAGGCAAACATGACTAAATTTATAAAAAGAATAACTACTTCAGTTGCGTTGATTTCATCAGTAGTAGCAAGTAGCTCAGCGTTATCGTCTACTGAAGTGACTGCTGAACAGATTATTTCCAAAGCTGAATTAGCGGCGTATTACGCAGGCAAAGATGGTAAAACACAAGCACGAATGATGATCATAGATGAGCAAGAGCGACGTCAGGTAAGGCAATTTACCATTTTACGTAAGGACGTTGAAGACGCTGGCGATCAAAAAATGTTGGTGTTTTTCTCGCGTCCGGCGGATGTGAGCGGCATGGTATTCAGGGTAGAAAAGCACAATGACATAGCAACCGATGACGACCGCTGGCTATATTTACCGGGGTTAGATTTGGTAAAACGAATTTCCGCAGGTGACAAAAGAACGTCATTTGTCGGTTCTCATTTCTTCTATGAAGATGTTTCGGGGCGGTCTACAAAAGTTGATAGCTTTGAACTTTTAGAACAAACCGATGAAAGATATATTCTAAAAGCAACGCCGAAAGAGGCAAACAGCGTTGAATTTTCATATTACAAAATTCAAATAGACAGAGTTTCATACTTACCTATGTTGATTGAGTTTTATGATGCTTCTAATACGTTATACAGAAAAGTAGAAACGCTAGAAACGGAACAAATATCAGGTTATGTCACTGTGACTAAATCAAAAATATCTGACGTAAAAACAGGTGGTTATACACTGATGGAGTTCCGTAATATTAGTTACGATATTGGTTTGCCAGACAGTATATTTACCGAGCGTAGCTTAAGGACCCCACCTATAGAGTGGTTACGTAGGTAAGGTTGGGTAAATAATATGAAGTTTTTTTTGAGCTTGAATAGTCTGGGTATTATCGCTTTTTTGTTCAGCGCTAGTGCGGTTGCATCAACCAGTACAGATTGGCCAGAGGATAATTGGGGCGATGATCCTTGGGCAAAAAAAGCAGAAACGAGTTGGAGTAATATCGCTTCTTTTGTGGAAGTGGCATTCGGTCAGCGGCTCTCTGATGATCCTGTTATAAAGCAAGATAGTACGTTAAACGAGATTCGAATTCAGACGCAAGCGGACTACAAACTTAAAGCCTCTACCATTAAATTAAGAGGCCAAGTTTTTTACGACGGTGTTCAATCAAAGTGGCGTGGTCAAATTAGAGAGTTAAATTGGCAAGGAAAAGTTAACGACCGTTGGGACGTAAAAGCGGGTCAACAAATTTTAACCTGGGGAACCGGTGATTATTTGTTTCTTAACGATATGTTTGCAAAGGACTGGCAGAGCTTTTTTGCAGGTAGAGACAATGAGTACCTAAAGGCGCCACAACTCGCAGTAAAAGCGTCAGGTTATTATGACTTTGCAAATGTAGACTTGGTAGTAACCCCCACTTTTGTACCCGACCAATATATCAATGGCGATGTATTTTCATTTTACAATCCAATAGCAGGGCAATTTAACGGTGGTCAGAATGTTGCACCAGGATTTGATGTGAGCGATCAAAACAAACCAAATGATGCAGAATTTGCCTTAAGAATTAAGAAGCAATACGAGGCAATAGAGTTCGCTTTGTATGGCTACAAGGGCTTTGATAAGTCGCCTAATAGTTTAACTCCAGATTTTCAGCCTAGATTTACCAAACTCAATGTGGTTGGAGCAAGTATGGTGACGCCAATGTTTTCTGGGTTATTTAATTTTGAAGTGGCTCAACATAATACTGCAGATGGAAATGGTCAAAATCCACTAATACCAAATAGTGAGTCTAAATTACTTGTTGGTTACCAGCAGGAGTTAGTGACTAATTTAACGGGCTCAGTACAGTTTCAACTAGAGCATAAGAATGACTTTCATCAAGCACTATCGCTTTCACCGGAAGAGAAGCAAAATCGAACACTTTGGACGGCTCAGCTCTACTATAGACTAATGCAAGATACCTTGAGCTTACAGTGGTTTACCTTCTATTCTCCTTCAGATAATGATGGTTACAGTAGGTTTAAAACCACCTACCAGCCAATTCAAAATTGGCAACTAACAGCAGGGATCAATTACTTCTGGGGCAAACAAAAAACAACATTTTTTGGTCAGTTTGAGGACGCTTCAAATGGCTATCTGTCTATACGAAAGTATTTTTAATTTAAAGAGTGAGGAAATATTATGTCATTAGAAAGAGCGGTAGCGGCCTTTGCCGGTTTCATGGTGTTGTTGTCTGTGGTTTTAACGGTTTTTGTACACCCTAACTTTGTTTGGTTTACGGTGTTTGTAGGGGCTAATTTATTTCAACAAAGTTTTACAGGTTTTTGCCCTGCAGCAATCGTTATGCAAAAGCTAGGCATAAAAACGGAAAAGCAATTGGCAACGAACGAATCAAAATAATAAAGCGGTTTATTGCGAACCCTTCGCTGAACTAAATCAACACGTTAAGTATTGTTTAAGTTCAGCGTAGTAATTAGTGACAATAACTAAAGCTACGCGCTTTTAACAAGTTGCATAGCTTCAGTTAGTTCAAACTTACCTTCTAGCAATGAACGGCCAAGAATAACTCCGCTAGGACTGTTATTTGCTAAACCAGAACCTTTGATGTTCTCTAAGGCGACTTTGATGTCCTCTAGGCTACTAATGCCACCTGAGGCTTGCCAACTAATTTCAGGGTATTGTGCAGCAAGAGTACTATAAAGCTCTTGGTTTGGACCTTGAAGTGTTCCATCTTTACTTATGTCTGTGCACAGTACATGCTTAAGTCCAACGTTCAGAAACTTATCTACCACTGACTCTAACGTTGTGCCTGAGCTTTCTTGCCAGCCATGCGTAGCAATATATTTGTTGCCATTCTCGTCAATGTTAACGTCCAGTGCCAGTACAATTCTTTCTGCACCGTACTTTTCAAACCACGACAACACTAATTCAGAATCATTAACGGCTAATGAGCCAATAACCACACGACTAACACCAATATCGAACAGGTCAATTACGTCTTGCTCTGTTCTTATGCCACCACCAGCTTGAAACTTCATTACATCTAAATCAACCATGCTTTTAATTAACGACAGTTGGCGTTTGGAAGTGTCCTTTGCTCCAGTAAGATCAACAATATGCAGCCATTCAGCTTTTGCAGCGCCATATTGTTTTACTAACTCAACGGGATCAATTTTATATTCTGTTTTTTGTCCGTAGTCGCCTTGGTATAAACGAACAACAGAACCATCTATTAAGTCTATTGCTGGGATAATCATGTTAATCCTAATATTTTTTATTATCTTTTTAACTAATAACTAAATCGAGTCTTCAAAAGTGACTTTCTCTATAGCTCGATAAAGTTCCTAAGTAATTGCTCGCCGGCTTTGCCACTTCTTTCTGGGTGAAATTGCACGCCAAAAAAGTTGTTGTGATAAATGGCTGCTGAAAAGTCTGAATGATAGTTACATTTCGCTAATGTATTGCTGGAAATTGGCGCACAAAAGCTATGAACAAAATAGAAAAACGCACCTTGTTCTATATCTTTAAACAATGGGTGAGGGGAATCTAGAGTCACTTCATTCCAACCCATATGCGGCAGTACTAAATCTCCCGCTTCCATTCTTTCAATTACGGTAGGGATCAGACCTAAACAATCAACGGTATCTGTTTTTGACGTTACCAAGTGCGAACCGGGTTTTTCGTTTGAGCTTTTAGCCATAAGCTGCATGCCTAAACAAATACCTAATACAGGTTGAGTTAACGACTGAATAACGCTAGTTAATTGCTTTTGCTCAATACTTCTCATGGCCGCAAATGCTGAGCCAACGCCGGGCAACAATACTTTGTCGGCTGCTTTTATAACAGCTGGCTCATCTGATACCGTTACTTCAACGCCAAGACGTTCAAAGGCACATTGCACAGAATAAATATTGGCGCACCCGGTATTAACAATAACCAAGTTTATTGGTTTAGAGTCAGCCGACATTACAAAGCTCCTTTTGTAGACGGAAGTACATCACCTTCAACTTTAATAGCGGCACGTAAAGCTCGGCCAAATACTTTAAACAAACTCTCAACTTGGTGGTGGGCATTTCCTTTTGTAGTAGACAGGTGCAAGGTGAGTCCCATTGCCTGACTTAACGAGAAAAAGAAGTGCTCAACCATTTGTGTAGACATATCACCTACACGATTATCAGTAAACTCAGAGTTAAAAACTAAATAAGGTCGACCAGAAATGTCTAGCGTTGCTTCTGCTTTGCATTCATCCATAGGCAGAACAAAACCAAAACGACCAATGCCACGTTTGTCACCTAAAGCTTCTTTTAGAGCTTGTCCTAGCGCAAGAGCGGTATCTTCAACTGAGTGGTGGTCGTCAATGTGTAAATCACCATCGGTTGTCAGGTCTAAGTAAAAACCACCGTGTGACGCTATTTGATCAAGCATGTGGTCAAAAAATCCGATACCCGTTTGAATATTTGATTTTTCAGTACTGTCCAAGTCTACAAACACATTAATATCTGTTTCAGACGTTGTTCGCGTCACTTTTGCTTGGCGGTTTTGCTCTTTTTGCTGTGCTAAGAACGTTTCAATTGCTAACCAGTCCATTTTTTCTGGCGAATATTGAATGCCAACAATACCCATATTTTCAGCAAGTTGAATATCCGTAATTCTATCGCCAATGACATAAGAGTCAGTGAAGTCGACTTTACCTTCTTGAAGGTAATCTTTTACCAGGCCTAACTTTGGTTTTCTACAGCTACAATCTTCATGGTCAAAGTGAGGACATATTAAAACATCGTCAAATATAACGCCTTGAGATTCAAAAAACGCCATCATCTGATTGTGCGGTGCATCAAAGTCAGCTTGAGGAAACGCGTCCGTACCAAGTCCATCTTGGTTAGATACCATTACTAAGCGATAGCCTTTTTGCTGTAAACGAGTTAATACCGGCACAACTAATGGCTCAAATACGAGTTTGTCTAAACGGTCTAATTGCTTGTCTACAGGCGGCTCTTGAACAAGAGTGCCGTCGCGATCAATAAATAGTATAGGTTGTTGCTTGCTCATTGTGTTAGTCCAGTTTTTGTTCAATTAGGTTAAATACGTTTTCAACAGCGGCCATTTCTTCTTCACTACCAATGGTTACCCTAATGGTATTATTTAGCATTAACTGTTTAGATTGATTGCGCAGTAAAATTTGTTGTTCAGTAAATAGTGTCATTACCTTATTAGCGTCAAGCACTTCAGACAAACCATTTTCGCTTTTAACAAGGGCCGTTTCAGATAGCTTCATCAAAACGAAATTCGTCTTTGAAGGATACACGTCACTCGCAAAACGCCAAGTTTTTGCTTTTTCTATAAAGACATCGCGGCGATTATTTAATTCGTTAACACATCGTCTCATCCATAATAATCCGTCTTCACTTAATGCTTGAGTTGCCATTTGTGCAACTGGAGCTGGAATAGGGTAAGGCGCAATGACTTTTTTCATAGCGTTAATAATAGCTTCAGACGCCAGCGTAAAACCACAACGTAATCCAGCTAATGCAAATGCTTTGGATAATGTCCGTAACACCACTAAGTTCGGATATGAATTCAATAACTCTGTAACGGTATCGACACTACTAAACTCTATATAAGCTTCATCAGCAACAACAATAGACTTTCCTTTGGTTGCCTCTAAAACTGATACTAGATCGCTGCGGTTTATTACATCGCCCGTTGGGTTGTTAGGTGAACAAATAAAAACAATTTGTGCATTATCAACTTGGTTAAGTATGCTTTTTACGTCCAATTGGAAAGACGGTAAAAGTGGCACTTTAGTTACATTCACATTTGCAGTTTCAGCACTAATTGCATACATACCGTAAGTAGGAGGGCAGATTATTATATTCTGGCCAGGGCTACAAAAAGTTCGTATCAGTAACTCAATGCCTTCATCAGCGCCTCTGGTTGCTAATACTTGTTCCGGTTTTACCGCGGCATATTGGCTATAAGCGTTAATGAGCGGTTCAGGCTGAAAGTCTGGGTAACGATTGTAAAGACTAGGATCAGCGCTAACATTAGGGCTGTAAGGGTTTTCATTGGCATTTAGCCATACCGTATTAGTATCGTTAGAGCCTGACATGCTGAATAAACGTCGAGCCGACTCATAGGGCTTTAACTCTTTAAGCTCTGGGCGGATAAGTCTATCAACGAGTGTTGAAGCTACATTTAGATTATCAGTCATTTGATTTCTCTTTTTGCAATTGCTCAAGTCTAAGACCAACTGCGTTTCTGTGCGCGTCTAAACCTTCAGCAGCAGCTAACGTCATAATTGCCGGTCCAATTGCTGTTAGGCCACTAGGCGTTATTTCTTGCACCGTAAATTTACGAGTGAAGTCTGCTAAGTTTAATGAGCTTAGAACTTTAGAGTATCCATACGTAGGTAAAACATGGTTTGTACCACTCGCATAGTCACCGGCACTTTCTGGTGTGTAAGCACCTAAAAATACAGAAGCGGCATTATCTAACTTACTTAACCAACTTCTTGCATCGTCAAACTGCACAATTAAGTGTTCGGGGGCGTACTGATTACTAATTTCAACCGCTTCGTTCAAGTCTGATGCTAGAATAAAACGACTATTCGCCAACGCTTTTTTGGCAATGTCAACACGAGGCAACAAAGTTAGCTGTGACTCGATATCCTGTTTGGTTTTTTCAATTAGCTGTAGTGAATCTGACACTAAGATAACTTGCGAGTCAGGCCCGTGTTCGGCTTGCGATAAAAGGTCGGCGGCCACAAACGCTGAGTTTGCATTAGCATCAGCAAGCACTAAAACCTCTGAAGGACCCGCCGGCATATCTATGGCTGCACCAGCAGGATCTTGAGCAACCAGCTGTTTAGCTTCAGTAACAAAGCTATTGCCAGGCCCAAAAATCTTATCCACTGCGGCAATGGAGTCAGTACCATATGCCATCGCTGCTATTGCTTGCGCGCCACCAGTTCGGTAAATTTCTTTAATGCCACATAGTTTTGCTGCATAAAGAATCTCAGCGGTAATTCCGCCTTTGTTACCCTCAGAAGTATCCGGAGGAGTACACAAAACGGTTCTTTTACAGCCTGCTATTTGAGCTGGCACACCTAGCATTAACACAGTTGAAGGTAACGGGGCACTGCCACCAGGAATATATAAACCTACTGAGCTAATAGCCTGCGTGATCAACTCACAAACTACACCCGGACTTGTTTCTACTTTAACGTCCGCTTGTACCTGTGCTTCATGAAAGCGCTTAATTTGGCCATAGGCTAATTCAATCGCAGCTCGTTGCTCGTCACCAAGCGTGGCAATAATATCTTCAGCTTGCGAAGAAGGCAGTGCCACTGAGTCTAGTATTAAACCGTCAAACTTTTCCGTCAGCGTCAGTAACGCATCGTCCCCTTTGTCTTTGACCAAATTTACAATGTCTAAGACTTTACTTGTTAAATCAGCACGATTTGCGATCGCCGGCCGAGACAATGCCGACTTTTGCTCTGCTAATGTTAGATTTTGCCATGTGATCATGTGGAAATTTACCTTTAGTGCTTAACCAATTAGCCCATCATTTTTTCAATTGGCATTACCAATATTGATGTACAACCCAACGCTTTTAATTGCTCCATTGTTTCCCAGAATAGATTTTCTGGACTAACAACATGGATAGCGGCTTGGTCGCTGTTCTCTGACAGAGGTAATACAGTAGGATCTTCTGCACCTGGTAGAAGCTTTTTAACTTCTTCTAGCTTAGCGATAGGAGCGTGTAGCATGATGTATTTAGATTCTTTAGCTTGCATAACGCCATTAATTCTTGGCAGAAGGGTGTCTACTAACTCTTGCTTTTCCGCAGTAAGTGCTTCAGATTTTTGAATTAAAACAGCTTTAGAGACGAATATTTCTGTCGCTTCTTCTAAGCCATTAGCTTCAAGGGTTGCACCGGTAGATACCAAGTCACAAATAGCTTCCGCAATACCAGCTCGAGGCGCTACTTCAACAGAGCCAGTTAACATTACCGGTTGTGCATTTATATTGTTTGCAACTAAAAAGCGTTTAAGTAAGTACGGGTAGGTCGTCGCTATTTTAGTTTGATTTAAAGACTCTAATCCCTTGTAATCAAATTCGTTAGGTACTGCAATAGATAAACGACAACCGCCATACTCTAATCGTTTAAGTGTTTTGTATTCAGCAGGTTCGTTAGATGCTTGTCTTTCAAGCATTTTTTCTTCAAGCTCATTTTCGCCAATAAAACCTAAATCTGCGATACCGTCCATAACTAAGCCTGGAATATCATCATCGCGCACTAATAATAAATCGATAGGTAAGTTAGTAGAGTGTGCAATAAGCAGTCTGTCTCTGATTGATAGCTTTACACCAATCGCTTTTAGTAACTTTATAGACTCATCGCTTAAACGACCTTTCTTTTGTACCGCAATTCTTAATCTATTCTTATCAGTCATGTGTATTCCTACTTTATTTGCACTAAATTTTTAGTATTAAATTAAATTGTTAAACCCTAAAACGAAAAAACCCCAGAAGATATTATCCTCCAGGGCTCAATAATTATGTGCTTGGAGGACTGACAATAGCCTCCAGCGAAATTAGCCGAAAACTATTCCGTTGGTACGTGATGATGGAACCAAATTGTATTTACGTTTGTAAAGTTCATAAGTTTTCGTTTTTTCTAATTTCGTAAAGTTGATGTCCACAAAATAAACCTAGATGAAATTAAATGCAACCGCTTATATATAACAAAACGCAAAAAAACTTAATCTATTTGCATATTGGTCGATAAGTGGTTAATAATTACACAACTGAAGCTTTTTCAGCGATGTAACCCTGTTCATTACTAAGGATATAAGGACAAAGATCATGGTGGACTTTCTGTATAGTGCGATTCGCAGACCTGTTGCGAATGAACCAGACAAAAAAGACATTTATCATGTTGATAAAACGCCAAAAGATGCCAGGGCAAAGCGCATCGAAGAGGATGATCCGAGTGAACAGCAACAACAAAGCGCTGATGGGAAGTCTGCTAAAGATGAACAATCATCTCACTCGGACGACAATCAGAATAAATTGATAAAAGCATCAGGTACAAATAACCAGAATAATGAACATGAACTAACACCGAAAAAGCAGGGCAAAGGTAAATACGTTGATGAAAATGGCGTTGAACACCTAGACTTTTATGCTTAGGTGCCTGTTTGGTTCTATATAGGTGTACAGCTTAATTAAAGCGTGAATAAAAAACGGACCATAAGGCCCGTTTTTTTTACAAAGAAAAAAACAGTTTATTCTATCTAGGCTGCATTCTTATTGCGCCATCAAGACGTATAGTCTCGGCATTAATATACGCGTTATTTGTCAAATGTATTACTAAGTCTGCAAATTCTTTTGGTTGACCCATTCTCTTAGGGAATTGAATGTTTGCTACTAAACTTTCTTGTACATTTTCCGGCATTGCTAACAACATAGGCGTACCCATAATACCCGGTGCAATGGCATTTACACGAATTCCTGTGCGGGCTAGGTCGCGCGCCATAGGCAAACTTAACGCAATGATACCGCCTTTGCTTGCTGCATATGCAGATTGACCCATTTGGCCTTCATATCCTGCAACAGACGCTGTATTAATTATTACACCACGCTCAAGTGCTTCACCCATGGGTTCATTTTTTGCCATTTGCTCTGCAACTTGTGACGCAACGTTAAAGGTGCCAATTAAGTTTATATTAATGGCCATAGAGAACTTGTTAAGCGCCATTGCTTTACCTTCTCGGTCCAATACTTTAGCGGCCGGTGCGATACCTGCACAGTTCACCAAAATATGAATAGCGCCATAGGCGGTCATTACTTCTTCAATTGCTTGGCTAACCGACTCTGCATTAGTCACATCGACACTGATAAACATCGCGTTTTCAGCACCAAGTTCCTCCACAGCTTGTTTACCAGACTCTTCATTAAGATCAAATATTGCGACTTTCACGCCTGTCGCAACTAATCCTTGACTGGTGGCTTTACCTAATCCAGAAGCTCCACCGGTAACAATTGCAATTTTGTTTTCTAATTCCATGGTATTTCCTTAAATTTCTTTTAATAACTCACGAGCAATAACAATCTTTTGTACTTCACTCGTTCCTTCATAAATTGTTGTGATACGAACATCTCTGGCCATGCGCTCTACCGGATACTCGCTAATGTAGCCGTACCCACCGAGCAACTGAATAGCGTCGTAACAAATTTCATTGGCTTTTTCTGTAGCAAAAAGTTTAGCCATCGATGCTTGTTTTGAGAAAGGTTGACCTTGCTCTTTAAGATAGGCAGCTTGCATAAGAAGTAACTTTGCAGCTTCTAGTTCGGTATAACGATCAGCAAGTTTCCACTGTAGACCTTGAAACTTAATTAATGCCTGGCCAAACTGCTCTCGCTCTGCAATATACTGGCGAGCATAATCCATGGCAGCCTCAGCAACACCTAACGCTAGAGAACCAATACCTATACGACCACCAGCAAGTTCTGTAACAGCAACTTTAAATCCGCTATTTTCTTCACCCATAAGTGCGGTTGCAGGAATACGACAGTTATCAAATCTAACTTCATTAGTCGCTGACGCTTTTTGCCCCATTTTGTGTTCAGCGGCTTCTACTGTTAATCCAGGCGTCCCGTTTTCAACTAGGAAACAAGAAATGCCTTTGCCTTTTTTAGCTTCTTTATCAGTAACAGCCCACACAACAAATACGCCTGCATATTCAGCGCTCGTAATAAACATTTTACTGCCATTTAATATGTAATCACTGCCATCTTTTGTTGCGGTGGTTTTCATACCAGCTGGATCTGAACCTGCACTAGCTTCTGTTAAACAAAAGCCAGCTGCAGGATATTCGCCGGAACATATTTTAGGAAGATATTTATTTTTTTGTTCTTCGTTTCCGACAGCTTGTATAACTTCGGCAACCATATTCGTAACAGAAGTAGTGACAGCGGTTGATGCACAACCCTTAGCCAGTTCTTTTATAGCAATACTAAAAGCGACAGTTCCTACTTCACTACCGCCATAATCTGCGCTCGTATTCAAACCCATAAAGCCCAGTTCGGCTAATTGCTTAAGGTTATTCAGGAGAATTTCGCGGTTTCCCGTTTTATCCAATTCTGCCGCGTTAGGAGTCAATTCATTTTCTGCGAATTGTCGTGCAGTGTCTTGAATAAGAAGTTGCTCTTCAGTTAAAGAAAAGTTCATATTTATTGCTCAGTAAAATAGGTGTAATAATTACACATAAAAGATGACGTCAATCTGCCAGAAACCGCCATATATATAAAGAGTGACAGCTCAATTAGTTATGTGGTCTATGTATTGATATTTTTACTTTTTATAGCAACGTTTAGAAATCTGATCAAAATCAGAGTTTGTTGTGCCGGTAATATTTTTTATTAATGCGACGAGTTTTCTAACTAGGCTCAAAGATCATCTAAAATGATTAAAGCAGTTTAATTTTGAACGTAAAGGCTAGAAATGAGATTAGAGCATGTAAATTTAGTGGTTAGAGATATTAAAAAAAGTTTAGTTTTTTATAAGGCAGCTTGCCCACATTGGAATATAAGAAGTAAAGGGCAAAGCGAATGGTCAGGTAAGCCTAGAACTTGGATTCATTTTGGAGATGATTATAATTATATTGCCATCTGCGATAACGGTGATAGCGAAGGAAGAGATCTGGCTGGCCATCAGGTTGGGTTAGCGCATATCGCATTTGAAACACAAAATATTAGTAAGGTTATTTCTAGACTAGAAGCGGCAGGATTTTCTATCGCAAAACCAGGTGCAGATAACAAATTTAGAAAAAATGTATACTTTATAGATCCGGATGGCATAGAGGTAGAGTTTGTTGAATATAGTTCGGATATTCCGCTAGAACGAAATAATGAAAATTAAAAACTGGGTATTCAAAAATTTAATTTTTAATAAA
>JAOHFM010000031.1 GCA_028098005.1 Psychrosphaera sp. | reverse complement strand
AAGTACAAATAATAACAAAGGCAATAAGGGCTAATACCCCTCTAACAAATCCAGCAAAAAACATGGTGACCGGCGCCACCAAATAAATCCATAATGGCCCGGTATTGTCTGCCCCGCCCGTTACCAATAAAGTCAAAACTAAAACCATTAAACAAGCGATTAGAATGCTGACAGAAATAAATCGTCCCATAGATGATTCAAATTTAATTTGAATGCGGTGCGATATAAAAAACAAAGTACTTGCGGTAAATAGTATTAGAGCCAATACAAGCTCGTTACCAGCCAAAGCTCTAAAACCCAACAATAAAGTGACGGCTACACCGACGGCAGCGAACAAATTCACTACCATTATTCGACGATTCGTTTCATCTTTATGTTCAGGTCGAACACCGCTGTGAATAAAGTCTTTCATTTTTTTTATCATAACAATTCGGGGTGCTACCTTATGTGCTGATTTACATGGACAAATTATAAAACGGTAGATAATACTTACGGGATCAATTACGTTCCTATAATCGATAACAGTAATACAAGATTTTGATTTCTTCAATGCGAGGACATTTTGACAATACTAGTACGGGAAAAGTATTTTTAACACCCTGATTTAGACTTCAATCTCAGTGTGTTCTCGAAAAGAGTCGGGTTTTTGATCTGATTAAGGAGCTTTGATTCAGGTAAACAATCATCATCTACGTAGTCAACAAAATCCGCAGTCGCATCAAACACAAGCATATCCAGCGCTAATCTGTCCAAACCATATATACCGCGATGGATCATATCCGCTGAAAACACCAACAAGTCGCCGGCGGCCAACGGGATCTTTTTACCTAACGGTAAATCGTCATGGCTTTGATGACCATTGAGCTCTTCTCTAACATTCAACTCTAACTCATTGTCCCAGCGCGCATGACTGCCTGGCACTAACTCCATGCCTAGCTCATCAAACAGCGGAACTCTAAAGTGTACGACCTGTGTTTCTTGTATGGCCTTTTGTTGACCTTCCAAGTCATGGTCGTATTGACAATCCCGATGCCAAAAGTCCTTTTGCTCAGGCCTAACCGGATTAAAAAACAACTGAGTATTCATAAAGGCTGGCTGGTTATCAATAATTGTATTGATCACCGCCATCAACTTGGGGCAGGAAATAAAATTAAATAAGCGGATTCTCTCTTGAGAGTTTAAATACTGGCTACCGGTAATAAGAGAAGAGTTAAACGCTTCTTCCTGGTAAAAAACATGATTATCCGCTTTCCACCGTTCATGGAATTGTAAAATTACAGTTCTCAATGAAGATATTTCGGCTTGTGTGAAGAAATTTCTTAAAACAAAATAGCCAACCTCGCTATACTCCTCTCGACATTGGCTATATTTATTATCCATTACAATTACTTGTAAAACGCTTCTACTGTACCCGTCTTTTTAATAAGTAAAGGTTGGCCACGACGATCAAGAGCTTTAGCAGATGCTACTTTTACCCAACCTTCGCTAATGCAGTATTCTTCAACATCATTACGTTCCTTGCCATTTAAAGTAATGCCAATATGGTGCTCAATAACTTCCTCGTTGTAATGCGGGCTACGAGGGTTAATTGATAAGTGGTTCGGTAATTCTGGTAAGTCAGTTTTATCGTTCATGAAATTAAATTCCGCTAGAGGTCACACTAATGCAGTGATGACGAAAAAAGTGCGCCATTGTAGTCAATACTTAACAATGGCTCAAGGCTTAGTCACTATCGCCCTATTAAAATAAACGTTCTACTCAGTGGTAGTATGGTTGTTTGACACAGAAACATGTTCCGGCTTGATCATCCATTCTCGACCTTTCAACATCCCTTGCCAATAAACAGCGGGCAATACTTTTTCTTTTAAATACCAAGCTAGTGTAGATGGCCGTTTGTCATTGATAACCCAAGACGGAAAACTATTTAATATCTTGCCTCCATAACCAAACTCAGCCAACACCACTTTACCAACTTCTACCGTTAGCGGGCAACTGCCGTAACCATTATAAATAGCTTTGCTTTTAGCTTCACCACGCTCATATAACAGGTTGGTCGCTACAACCGGCGCTTGCATTCTTGCCGCAGCTGCAGTTTTAGCATTGGGCGCATTCATAGCGTCACCTAAACCAAAAATATTAGGGTACTTTTTATGTTGTAATGTAGATTGATCAACATCTATCCAGCCACTTTTATCCACGAGTGGACTCGATTTAATAAAGTCCGGAGCCGACTGTGGTGGCACAACATGCAACATATCAAACTCAACTTCTTTTAAAAATACTGAGTCCCCTTGCGTTACTTTAAAGATTGCTGTTTTCGACTCACCTTTTACTTCAACAAGCTCCTGTGAAAAGTTTAATCTCGCGTTATATTTATCAACATATTCCATTAATGCAGGAACGTATTCTTTTACACCAAACAGCACAGGTCCAGCATTATAGAACTCCACCTCTATATTTCTCAACGCGTCATTTTTGTACCAGTAGTCGCTTGATAAATACATGGCTTTTTGAGGTGCACCAGCACATTTTATTGGCATAGTTGGTTGCGAGAATACAGCCTTACCTGATTTAAGGTTTTGGACCAGCTCCCACGTATAAGGAGCCAAATCAAATCGATAATTAGAGGTAACACCATTTTTCCCTAGTGTTTCTGTCAGACCTTTAATTTTGTTCCAATCAAGCTTAATACCAGGACAAACCACTAACTGTTCATACTTGATTGCTCTGCAACCATCTATAATCACTAAGTTTTCATCTGGCAAAAACGCAGCAACGGCAGACTGAATCCATTTAACACCTTGGGGAATAATAGATGCCATGGTTCGAACCGTCTCTTGTGGCGTAAACACGCCCCGGCCTACTAATGTCCAACCTGGTTGATAGTAATGAATATCGCTCGGATCAATAATTACAATATCCGCTTCCGGGCTCCTTGCCTTGATACTCGCAGCTACCGCAATTCCACCAGCACCACCACCAACGATTGCAATAGAATAAGCCGCGTCGTAGCTATTCACATTAGTTTCACCATTATTTTGTAGGCGTCTGACCACTCCGGCTAAGTCATAACCAGCGTTCTGGCCGAGTTTCAAAATTTCATCATATGAATATTTTGGGTATGAGCCCATTGACCATAAAGTAATAGACCGTGTACCTGTTCGACAATAAGCTAGAGTTGGCTTTGGTAAAGCCTCAAGTTCTGCTTTAAAATTAACAACTTCTTGTTCAGTCACTTTAGCACTTGGCACAGGCACATGAACACAAGTCATCCCTAAAGCCGTGGCTCGTTGTTTTACTTCATCAAAGGTAACCTGCTCTACGCTTTCACCATCAGGACGGTTACACATTATTGATTTAAAGCCTAATGCACTAATTTTTTCTACGTCGTCAACTGAAATTTGAGGGCTTACCGAAAAGTTTTCTGTTACATTTTTATAAATTGCCTTGTCCATTAGTGTTTCTCCTGGTCTTGAAACTTATTTAAGTAGGTTAAACAAGCTCTTTTGATATGATAAAAACTGCAATTATTAGCGTAAAAAAGGCAAAAAACTTTTGTAAGGTCACGCCATCTAATCTTTTTGCTAATTTCGTTGAAACTGCCATCCCCACTAGCGTTGCCACTAACATCAAAGGCAGTAGCGGAACTTCTAAAGGTATCCCTGCTTGTAAGTCTCCAATAAATCCAATTAGCGATTTAAGTGCAATAATAAACAGTGAAGCTCCCACGGCGTTCTTTATTGGCATGCCCAAAAACAGTACCAATGCAGGAATGATAAGGAAGCCACCTCCAGCGCCTAATATACCAGTGACAAAACCAACAACGGCACCTTCAAACATGATTAGGGTGACTTTAGGTTGTTTAGGTTGTTGACTTGATAGCTCGGTATTTTCGCCTTCTGATGTATCTTTACTCCTGTAGGATTTAAGCAACATCATGATCGCAGAGGCCAGCATCAAGGCTGCAAACAGCAACATAATCGCAGTGTTTTTTGACAATTCGAAGGGAGAGCTAAACAGCGTATCTGGAATATTTGGCATGATGAAAGCACGTGTCACGTAAACTGCAACAATAGAAGGTGCAGCAAATAACAGCGATGCTTTAATATCCACTAGACCATCTTTGAAATACCGATAGGCACCAAAAGCGGCCGTCGCTCCCACTAATAATAGCGAGTAACCTGTCGCAATATCTGGAGACACTCCCATAAGGTAAACTAAAATGGGTACTGTCAGTATGGAGCCACCGCCGCCGATAACCCCAAGCACAATGCCCATCATCACAGCCATTAAATAACCAAGTAGTATCATAGTGATTCCAAATATTCTTTTTCTAGCGAAAATGCGCCTCGAATGTCACCCAATTTAAATCCAGTGGCATGATCATTTGGATAGTGCTCAGCTAATGCTTTATTTACTTCATCAGAAACATTCTCACCATGGCATGAAAGGCATAAACCTCCAGTAGGAATGGCCTGCATATATCTAAACTTGTTATTCTTATATTGAGTTTTGTTAAGCGCTTTAAAGTCACTTCCTGACGCCTTTTCACTCTCTAGGTATTTAAGTGTTTCGAGTTCCCATTCATCCGGGACATTTAGTGGATTTCTGGTTTTTAAACTGGTCCTTGAAACATGCCAACCATCGGTTGACAGATCAGCTGCTATTTTTGGCGCTTGTGTTTTGCAAACTGAAATACCTTTGCTCAATCCGCCTTCTGAGATTGCCGCTTTTAATTTTGACTTAAGCGTTTTAGAGAATACTTGTATACGCTTCTTAGCTTCATCAACGTCTGCACTCTGCGTTTCTGCAGGCTGCAGTTCTGTACGTTGTACTGTTGTCTCTGCAGATACTGGTAAACTACCTAATACCAAAACCGCTGACGCTATTATTAACTTTTTCATGTTGCCCCCTATAAAAGACAAATTGAGCTCTATCTACAGCTGATTTAATGGAATCTTTAAGTAACGAGTTCCGTTTTCTTCTTCTGGTGGCGCTTCGCCCGCTCGAATATTTAGCTGAATTGACGGAAGAATAAGTCGAGGCATGGCCAAGTCTTTATCTCTTGTTTCACGCATATTGATAAACTCAGCTTTAGAAATACTAGTGTTTACGTGTTTGTTTTGCTCTTTTTGTTCCTTAACAGAAACACTACAACGATGACCTCTACCTTCTGTAGGGTAATCATGACAAACATAAATCAAGGTATCTTCAGGCTTTGACAAAAGTAGTTGGATAGAATCAAAAAGCTCCGATGCACTGCCGCCAGGAAAGTCACAACGTGCAGTTCCTACATCGGGCATAAAAATAGTGTCACCCACAAACATTGCTTCATTCTCTAATACGTAAACCAAATCCGCTGGTGTATGACCTGGTGTATGCATAACAGAAAGACTTAATTGGCCTAATTGGATTAAGTCTCCGTCATTAAAAAGTTGATCAAACTGGCAGCCATTTGGTAAAAATTCTTTCTCTAAATTAAACAAAGTTTTAAAGGTGTCTTGAACTTTTGTAATGCAACTTCCAATGCCTATTTTTGCGTTATAACGTTTCTTGAAAAAAGGAGCACCACTAATGTGGTCGGCATGAGCGTGAGTTTCCAGAGCCCACTCCAGTGTTAACTCATTGGCATCAATATAATCTGCTATTTTGTTAACACTAATTTCCGATGTGCGACCTGACTTATAATCAAAGTCTAATACAGGGTCGATTACTGCTGCCTTTCGAGTAGCGTTGTCGTATATAACATAGCTAAAGGTTTCACTGTCATGGTCTAAAAACTCTTGAATTGTATATTTAGAATTGCTCATACATTTTCTCCTTTTTAGCCCAAAGAAAACCGTTTCGTTGGGCTTAATCAAACTTAAAATTGTTGAATTACAGATCCGTTTTACTAAAGTACCAATCTACGTAGTCGTACCCTTTTCCTTTACGACTAGCAGCGTCTTCAACTGTATGTGGTGGAGGTACTATTACTTGTTCACCTTCAACCCAGTTTTCTGGGGTTGCGACTCCGTTTTCATCACTAGTTTGAAGCGCCTTAACTAATCGAACAAATTCACCAATTGAACGACCATTGCTCATTGGATAGTAAACCATTGCTCTTAAAACACCTTCAGGATCAATAATGAAGGTTGCTCTAACTGCGGCGGTATCACTCGCACCTGGCTGAACCATGCCATATGCATTCGCGACGGCCATTGATAAATCAGCAATAATCGGGAACGGAATTACTACCCCAAACTTTTCTTCAATATTACGAACCCATGCAATGTGTGCATGAACACTGTCTATTGATAGGCCAAGTAATTCGGTATTCATACTTGCAAATTCATCAGCTGCATTAGCAAAACCTATAAACTCTGTTGTACATACTGGCGTGAAGTCTGCCGGGTGTGAAAATAGTACCAACCACTTTCCTTTGTAGTCCGATAAGCTTCGCTCGCCGTGCGTTGTTTTTGCTTTAAAATCTGGCGCTGGTTTATTTAATTGTGGAAACGAAAAAGTATTTTGATTTATGTCATTCATGTTTATTTCCTTAGTTATGTCCAATTGACTATTCCAATATAGAATAAGCATATAACTTTTGTATATATAAGAAAACCGAACATTACATTAGATAAAACTGAATTACTATAAACTACTGATTTTAAATTAAATTTAGCTATAAATATTTAAAATCTTAATTACCTAACCTGATGGTCTTATCTAAATTTAAGTGTTCTGGCTGAAAGTGACTCACCACAAAAACGATGCGTTTTTCCGCTAGACCATTAATCTTATTGCTGACGTTTTCAATATTTGCTTCATCTAAGCCTTCAAACGGCTCGTCTAACAAAATAACTGAGGCGTTGGATAGAAGTGCTCGAGCCAAACCTAATCGCTTCAATTCACCGCCTGATAAGCTCCGGCCATTTGTCCCTAGCCACTGGTCTAGATTTGATAACGAGGTCAAGTTCAGTGAACGTAAAATCGCTAAGCAATCCTCATCACTTGCATCAGAATTAGCAACCAACAAGTTATCTCTTAGGGTTCCGGATAAACAATAAGGCGACTGCTCTGTAAGCAGAATATGCGGATCTGTGACGACGTCTTTCTTGCTCGTTTGTTGGTTAAGTAACAACTCACCATCAAACTGAACAAAACCAGACAGAGCTTTGAGCAAACGTGACTTACCAATGCCCGAGTCCCCTTCAACCAACAGTAAGTTCGGTGAATTTATACTGAAACTGATGGGTTGATGTTTTGCATTTGAAGGTAAAAAATCAATAAGAGATAAGGAAGATACACTTTCTAAATTATCAACGGAATTTTGGCCTAACGGCACTTTAGCCGTATTGCTAATGTCTTTACCTGAACCTTTATGTGCCAATACTTTGGAACCGTCAACATAATCTAATAAACGGGTATTAGTGCCAAATATTCGGCCTAGCCAATCCGGAGCAGCCAATAACACCATAGGAATAACCAATCCTATCGGTTGGATATATTCCGCTTTATATAATGACTGTATTGCAACAACAATCCCAATAATGCTTATGATCAACAATGCCCACTCGGCTGCTTTTTGCATTTTTTTTATCGATGATATTTGACGATAAAAGTCACTCGCATTTGGCAATGTATTGCTGTTGTACAAATGCCAAATATCCACCGAATCAACTTTAAATTGAATGTCTCTTTCTAATTGGATCCGCAACAACGCTAATCGTTTCGCTTGCGTGATACTCAGCCAAATAGCCATGACGGAAATAGTTAAGCTGGCCAGTGCAAAAAACATCCATAAAGCACTTAACAACGGAACAAACCAAAGCGTAAAGAACAGAACACTCGTTGCGCTTATCCATGCTGAGGCATTTTGTGCAACCCAGCCCACCCAGACCGAGGCAACAGCTTCAGTATGAAAAGTGAGCTTATCAGCTTCCTCAGCAGAGGATGGCTCGGGACTATTTTTCATTTCGCTAAATAAAGTCAGTCTTAATTTTGACAGACTACGCAGTAGGTGTTTGTGCCCTACCCACATCTCTGCGTAGCCGCTTGATATTCTAATTAAAGCTAGCGCTCTTATCACAACAGCAGGCAACATATAATTAAAGCCAACTCCAGACACTGCACATGCTGCAATAAACCAGGCTGAAACCATTAATATGGCTAATCCTGACAACGCATGAACCGTCGCCAAAAACAACGCTAACAGAGGTACCTGACAGATAAGGGAGTGCTTGTTGCTACTACTGCTCATTGACCACTCCTGGTACTGTGCTTGCCGTCATGAATAGTGCCATTATCAACACTCCACTCTTTGTCAAACCACTCCATTGGTAATGTTTTGTGAGAGGCCCAAATTAATGTTTGCTCAACAAACACAGTATGAATCAGCTGAGACAATTGAATATGAAGGTGCTCAGGTAAATGCGCCGTTGGTTCATCCAGCAATACAATGTTAGGTTTGCGCAGCAACACTCTGGCAAGGGCTAATCGATGTGCTTCGCCTCCTGACATTGGTGGATATTCACCCATCATGGTATACAGCCCCTCAGGTAAGTTTGATAGCCATTGTGTTAGCCCCACCTGCTCAATAACGGCCAGTAATTCCGCGTCACTAAATACGGCATCCAACGCTAGGTTCTCAGCTACCGTAAAAGGTGTGATAACAGCATGTTGACCAACAAACGCAATGTTTTCTGGCAACCGATGTGTACATGCTCTTAACCCCATCAACGCCTCAAGCAACACGGTTTTACCCGACCCCGACGGTCCAGATAATTTGATATGCTGACCACGCTTTATCGATAATGATTCAGCGTATAAAACGGGCTCTGTTACTTCAAAGCTTTGCCAATGAAAATCTTTGTTACTTTGAGGTGCAATGGCCGTGTCTTTAATATCATAAAGCGGTGATAACGCTTCAGAAGCCGCTTCTGCTTCCGCTTTTTGATGATAAAAGCGCCCTAACGCTTTGAGTTCTGAAAACAGTAACGGCGATATAAGCAATAGATAGAGCCCGTCACTAAACGCTATATCTGGCCCTACATTAATTTCGCCAAGCAGGTTAAAGCCAATAAATACAGCGATCAGCGCCATCGACACCGTTGCAAAGAAATCCAATACCGTATTTGATAAAAAAGCCACACTAACCACTCGCATGGTTCGCTGATTTACCACCTCACTGGCCAACTTTAATCGCTCTGTTTCGTGATCATGTCGTTTAAATGCAGCAATGAGCGTCATGCCCTTCAACCGATCTATAAATAGGCCTCCTAACCGTTCAAGTGCAAGGAAGTGTTGGCGGTGTAATTTAGCCGCGCCATGCCCAACCAAAATCATAAAGACAGGAATGAGCGGTAACGTCACCATTAACAAAATAGCGATTAAGTAATTAACGGGGAATATAGAGCCAATAACTAGTAATGGAATCAAACCTGATAACCATTTTTGAATCTGGTATTCGCTCAAGTAAGTTGCAACTGAAGGAATATGAGTCAGCCATATATGATGCCAGTAATAACTGCTTGTTTTTCCAATGAGCACCTTTTGATGCGCTAACAGTCGCTGCTGACAGAGCGACTCTAGCTCTGTTTCAATTTTTAATTTGGTGCGAAGCTGCAGCCAATCGCTGAAGAACTTTAATATTGCCCAGCTACCAATACTGACTACAAACTTAAAAAATAAGGGTTCGTTTAATTTTTGTTGCTCAACAATTAGCTGATACATTAACTGTGAAAAGGTCCAAAAACACAGCACCTGACTTATTATCATCAATACTTTGAGTGCTAACAATGTTACCAAGGCGTTGCGATATTGTTTAATAAAAGCCCGTAACCACTGCTGTGCTTTTGATTCCAAGATTAACTCTCTTCTGGTCTGTCTAAGTCTTCAGTTGATTCCAACCAAAGTGCGTTAATAATGCCAAACGAACAAGCTAGCAGTACGCCTAAAATCCAAGTGAAATACCACATAGTCACTCCTTAATAAATTGTGTGTGATTGATTTAAGTCGGCTTCTTTTATTCTGCCGCGCATCACGTAAAAACAGTAAGTTGTGTAAGCCAAAATAACCGGCACTAATACACAAGCCACACCAAACATAATCTTCAATGTCAGATAGCTCGATGTTGCATCCCACATTGTCAAGCTAGCTGCTGGTACAGTGCTGCTTGGCATTAAAAATGGAAACATTGAAAAGCCAGCAGTGAGAATAATGCCCGCTATGGACAGCGCGCTTGCAACAAACGCAAACCCACTGCGATTCACTTTTGAAAATGCCGCACATGCCAACGCACCAGCGATTCCAAGTACCGGAGCAATCATCATCCATGGATACTTAGCGTAGTTTTGTAACCAAGCTCCTGACTCCACTATTACCTCTTTAGTCATTGGATTGCTGGTCGCGTAGGTATCGATTTCTGACGTAATCACATAGCCATCAACTCCTAAGGCTAAATATACACCTGCAAGCGCAAATAGTACTGCCGTCGCAATCGACAAGACAACAGATACAGACCGCGATCTATTCTGCAATTTGCCATCTGTTTTTAACTGTAACCAAACAGAGCCATGATTCAGTATCATGGCAACTGACACCAAACCACTTAAAATAGCGAACGGTGTTAACAGTCCCCAAAAGCTGCCTGAATAAGTTGGCTTGAGCATATTGTCATACTCAAATGGCACACCTAAAAACAGGTTCCCAAAGGCAACACCGAAGATAAGCGCTGGAACGAACCCACCCGCAAACAACGCCCAATCCCAGCTTTTACGCCAAGTTGGATTAGTTAGTTTACTACGATAATCAAACCCTAACGGTCGCATCCAAAGCGCAATTAGTGTCAGGGCCAACGCCACATAAAATCCAGAGAAGGCAGCAGCATAGATAAGTGGCCATGCTGCAAATAAAGCGCCACCAGCGGTAACAAACCAAACCTGGTTCCCGTCCCAGTGAGGCCCAATAGTATTGATCATGACGCGACGTTCTTGATCAGTGCGACCGACTATTGTTAATAGAGCACCAACTCCTAAGTCAAAACCATCGGTTACCGCAAACCCAATTAGCAATACGCCAATCAACACCCACCAAATTATTCTGAGTGATTCATAATCAATCATGAATTTTCTCCTTCGCTATCTAATCTCATCAATTCACGTTCACGTTCTGCTATCTCTTCTTGCTCTTTTGCTAACTGCGTAGGCCCTTTTCTGGCAAATTTTTGCATCAAGTAAAAGGCAACAATAAACATCACAGTATAAAAAGAGGTGTAGGCAACCAATGTAAATATCACATCACTTTCAGACAGATTAGAAACCGCGGTGTGAACTGGCAGTATTTCCGCAATTGACCAAGGTTGACGACCATACTCTGCAACAAACCAACCAGCTTCACTTGCAATCCAAGGCAGTGGTAAGCCCCAAAGCGCAATTTTTAGTAACCATCTTGGTTTAGTAATCTGATGTTTAGTAGAGTAATAAAATGACAAGCCAAAAATCAGTAGCATTGCAAAACCACTGGCTACCATAATTCTGAAGCTCCAAAATAGTGGTGCCACAGCTGGGATAGAGTAATCCACTGCTTTTTCTATGGCCTCAGGCGTTGGTTTGGTGATGTCTTCTACAAATGGCTCAAGTAATAGTGCATAACCCATATCCGCCTTATGAGCGTCAAACTGAGCCTGCTGGGCATCTGTAGCAGTGCCATCTCGAACAACGTCAAGCACCTTGTGCGCTTCTATACCTGAAATAATGCGCTCACGGTGACGCTTTTCATGATCTTTTAAGCCCATCACTTCTTCATCTAATGAACGTGTAGCAATGATGCCCATTAGATAAGGAATACGAACGGCGTAATCGACCTCTTGCGTTTCATCATTGGGAATACCAAACAAAGTAAATGGCGCTGGCGCTGGATGGGTTTCATATTCAGCTTCTACCGCAGCCAACTTAACCTGTTGCACGTCACCAAGCTCATAACCACTCTCATCACCAAGCACGATAACTGACAATACCGATGCCAAACCAAAACTTGCTGCAATTGCAAATGAACGACGAGCAAACGCAATTTCTTTATGGTTTAACAAGTAGTAACTTGATATCGCTAGTACAAACATTGCGCCTGTTACATAACCAGCCGAAACAGTATGAACAAACTTAACTTGCGCTACTGGATTAAAAATCATTTCAGAAAAACTCAGCATCTCCATACGCATTGATTCAACATTAAACTCAGCACCAACAGGGTATTGCATCCAACCATTGGCGATCAAAATCCACAACGCCGACAAGTTTGAACCTATTGCGACTAACCAAGTGGTCGCTAAATGCTTACGTTTGGACATCTTGTCCCAACCAAAAAAGAACAAGCCAACAAAGGTTGATTCAAGAAAGAACGCCATTAATGCTTCGATTGCCAAAGGCGCACCAAAAATATCACCAACATAATGAGAGTAATATGACCAGTTCATACCAAACTGGAACTCCATGGTTAAGCCTGTTGCAACCCCAATAGCAAAGTTAATCCCAAATAATTTGCCCCAGAATTTAGTCATTTGTTTGTAAATTTCTTTACCTGTCATGACATAAACAGACTCCATAATAGCCAGCAAAAAGCTCAGCCCTAATGTGAGTGGAACAAAAATAAAATGAAACATTGCTGTCATCGCAAACTGCAGTCTTGACAGCTCCACCAGTGTTTCGTTCATACAACTCTCCCAGAAAATAATGTTAAATATGCTAAATCTTAAGGCAGTTTTGCACTAAGTGTGCCAACTCAATTACATACTGAATCATCTGTTAAACGCCCTATTAGCGTACCTATGCAGCTGAGAGTTAATCTAGGCGACGAGTTTACATAAGAAAAATATTTGTACCCATTTGACACAATTGACAATCCGAGTGACAAATACGTCATAGCTGTGCTATTTTTGCTTACTCGTATTTAAACTATTTTATGAAGACATAGGCCTAAAATGAACATTTCAATTGTGCAATCAATGATTAACGCTATTGAAAAACCAGCAATATTTATTTCTACCAACTACGTGATCAAAGCGGTAAACCAGCCCTATGTTGATGCTTACAAAAAGCCGGTGAAAATTGGCACGAGCCGTTGTTATGAAGTTTCTCACTCAAGCTCAACCCCTTGTGACCAAAATGGCGAAAGTTGTCCAATTCAAGCATGTATTAAAACGGATAATGCAGCCAGTGTTGTCCATATTCATCAAATGCCATCAGGAAAAGAGTTTTGCGATATCGTTATGAAGCCGGTCAAAGATGAGGATGGGATCACGATAGGGTTTCTTGAAATTCTGGAAAACATTAGATTTGCGGCAAGCAGCCCTAAAAAGAATAAAATGTTAGGTAAAAGCGACGTGTTTTTATTAATGTTAAAACACATAAATCGAGCAGCTAAATCAGACATATCAGTATTGTTACAAGGCCAAACTGGCACGGGTAAAGAACTCGTTGCCAAAGCATTGCATGAAAGCAGTGACCGTAAAGACCAACCCTTTGAAGTCATAGAGTGCTCAGGCTTAACCGACTCACTCTTTGAGTCTGAGCTGTTTGGCCATGAAAAAGGCGCATTTACTGGCGCAACACAAAGTAAAAAAGGGTTAGTCGACCTTGCTGATGGCGGCACCGTTTTTTTTGATGAAATCGCCGACGTACCCCTCGCCATGCAAGTCAAGCTGCTCCGCCTAATTGAAACTCAAAGCTACCGGAGTGTCGGTGGTATTAAAGTAAAACAAGCAAACTTGAGGTTTATTGCTGCCTCCCATAAAAACCTTCTTGAGCTTGTAAAAAAGGGGCAATTTAGACAAGACCTTTACTACCGCATAGCAGGTTTTCCAATTCAGCTACCTACTTTAAAGCAACGCACCGAAGACATTGAACTGCTGGCGTCACAGTTTTTACTTGATGCGAAGTACCCTGACAAACAACTCAGCAAGCAAGCACTACAAGCACTACAATCCTATGACTACCCGGGGAATATTCGTGAGCTAAAAAACATTATTGCTCAATCGGCACTCATGGCCGACAACCGATTAATTCTCGACACAGACTTGCCAGCGCACGTTGTTAAACAAGAAGTGAATGACAACACTGACGTTGTCGATACTTCTCCTGAACAACAATCGCAAAGCCCACATTCTGCAGCCCTACCGCAGCCAATAATGACGTTAGAAGAAGTCGAAGCCAACTACCTTGAAACACTCCTTAAAACGAATACGCTCCCGTTCGATGAGTTGGCAGCATCATTAAAAATAAGCGCTCGCACCTTGTATCGAAAGTTAAAGAAATACAATATTGCGAATACGTTGCCTTTCTAAACACTTTTATAAAATAAGAAATCAAAAACATGAACGACTTACATTTAGTTATCTTAATAACTCTGTTCGCCGGACTAGCTATGCCTCTTGGCGCGGCTATTTCTGCGTTCGAACATATTAAAAATAGATCCATTAAAGACGATGTACGTCATGGAACGTTAGCATTTGGTGGAGGAGCGCTACTCTCAGCCGTTGCTTTTGTATTAGTTCCTGAAAGCGTTGACCATGTGTCGCCTGCCGTAGCGAGTTTATGTATTTTAGCTGGAGGGGTTGGGTTTATGTTACTCGACATATTTCTAACAAAGCGCAATACACCAGCAAGTAATTTATGTGCCATGCTGTCAGACTTTGTGCCTGAGTCAATCGCGCTAGGAGCGGCCTTTGTAACTGGTAACAAAACGGTATTTTTACTAGCTGGCCTTATCGCATTGCAAAATATCCCTGAAGGTTTTAGCGCCTACCGAGAATTAATGAAAAGCAAAACTCTCACTACTCGTCGAATTCTACTTCTATTCACGTTAGCTTCGTTATTAGGTCCCATTGCTGGTATTAGTGGTTATTTGTGGCTTTCTAACTACCCTACGGTAGTCGCGGCTATTATGCTGTTTGCTTCAGGCGGTATTTTATATTCTATTTTTCAGGATATAGCGCCACAAGTGAAAATCAATAATCACTGGATTCCGCCTTTAGGAGCGGTTTTAGGCTTTTTGTGTGGTGTTTTAGGTATGATGTTAACTAAATAAATCACATACTGGCTAAGTCGTTAGCAGAGTACAAACTGTTTTAATGTACTCTGCTTATTTTAACTGACCTTAACCAGTATATTTATCAGTCAAAGATTTAGTCTTTTAACAGAGGTAAACGTACATCAGACTTAATGTACACTTCCATACGACGGTTTTTATTTTCATCGTCGCTCACTAATTCTGATTCACCTTTACCTACAGCTTTAATAACTGAAGAGTCAATACCAAAACGCTTAGTTAAGAATGAGGCTACTGACTTTGCTCGCTGTAAAGACAATTTTTGATTATAGGCCGCTGAACCAGATGCAGATGTGTGACCAACTACGTTAAGCGTATCCACTTTGTACTCTTTAATAAACGCAGCTAAGTCTGCCAAGTCACCGTAATAACGTTTATTGATTTCAGCGCTATTATTGTCGTATAAAACCACTACTCTTTTATCAACAGGCTGAACAACATATTGAGAACAACCGTCTTTATCAACAACATGGTTAATTGGTGTATCTGCACATTTGTCTTTGTCATCAAAAACACCATCGCCATCAGTATCTACTGGTTTAGGCTCTGCTGGTGCAGCCGCAACTGGCTGGACAGGTGCTGGTTGATTTACTTTTGCCGGCTCAGACTTTACGATTGGCGCAGGCTTATAAGTAGGTCCATTGTCATCAAAGAAATAGCGCACACCTAAAGAAACAACACTCACATCATCGTCTTGTAACGGAATATGCTGGTAGCTTACGTAAGCTTGTGTATTGTAATTAATATGATAACCAACTTCACCGCCTACCCAGAACCCTGAATCTGAACGTTTACCCGTTCCCATATTCTTTATAGCAACACCATCTAACTTTGTAGAAATAGTGTCCATTTCCCAATCGTAATAACCAAGCTTACCCGTTATAGTGAAACCGTCTTCTAATGGCAAAGTACCAAGAACACTAAATGACATACCGTCTGCCGTTTCTGGATAAACACGCTCGGCTAAATCATAATAAGACTGTAAATTGTTTGCAGTGCCTGAAAAGCTTGCTGAACGATCGCCTAAATCCTGATAACCACCCTCGACACTGAAGTACTGGTTAAAGCGGTAACCAACAAACAGGCTATAACTCGTATCAATGCGATCAATTGATGTTGTATTTGGTGTAATTCCAGAATTTGCATAAAAGCTATCTAGGCTTTGTGATGAAACGTCTGTTTTAGCTTGACCAACTTGGCCGCCTACATAAAAACCTAATGCGTATGGCCACTCTTTCTCAGTTTGGTTATTGTCTTCAGCAAAAGCAGAGTGAGACATGCCTGCTAATAACGCTACTGTTAAGTTTGAAAGAACGATTTTCTTTCCTATTTTCATCTTTATTTCCTTTGGTAATAACATTGAATATGAATAACGTAAATATCAGCAACACTAATGTTTATCTGCTTTATGCGGGTATTTTGATACAACATAACCTTTAGGTCAATGATCATGTTGAGCACCTAAGTTTTACCATTGAAATTAAACTAAACCATTGAGTTCATTATAAAGTTGATTACAATGTGTCCAACCGCTGATAGTGAGACATAAAATGCAAGCCGACCGATTTATTCCTTATAGAAAACAAGATATTATTGAAATGTGTAGTCGTGAACTTGGAAACGAATTTGACCAAGATTCTTTCCTTCAGTTTAGCGAGCTTCTTTCAAGTTATATCCACTTTAGCTATCACGGTATATTAGAGTCACTAAAAAATGACTACGCGCCTTTTGACCCCAATGCTGATACCAGATTGTTAAATGCCTTAAGTGATGCACAAAAGCGTCAATGTCAGCACTCTTTTGCCAGTAACTTCGCCAACGTGTTAAATGCCGCAAATTATGAAAAGATCACAGAACAAGATCTTCAAGATGCACTAACTGAAGAATCACTATTCAAAGTACGATTAGAAGTTGAATTTGAGGACTTTGAACAAGTGGTTTTTTACCGCCGTGGAGAATCCCAAAAGCGCGAAACACTGAGCTCGTTTTTGGGCTTAAAAAAGCAAACCATAGAATTTACGAACTACGATCGGGTTGCGGTGTTTATTACCTTAAAAGACGCGTCCCACTTTAATAAAAAAAACAAAGCCCCTATTGGTTTTGAGCCTGGCTCAACAATAATTAAACTGTTTCAAAACGTGCCCAAAGCAGACTTAGAAATGTTATTTCCAAACAGTGAAGTGAAAATGCGTCGTATCGACAAAATCCTAATTGGTGCTTCCGCAGCGGTTGGTGGTTCGGTTGTGTTAGCAACAAAACTAGGCCCTTCTATTATTCTTCTTGCTGCATTATTTGGCTTTTGGTTAGGGCTTAAAGACAACCCCGTTGAGATCACAAAACAACACTTGTTTACCTTAGGTATGGGTTTTGGCGTTTTAGGCGGCTTTGTGTTTAAAGAATGGAGTAAGTTTAAAAACCGTAAAATAAAGTTTATGAAAGCTTTGTCGGACAATTTGTATTTTAAAAACCTGGACAATAATGCAGGTGTTTTCCATACACTTATTGACTCGGCGGAAGAAGAAGACGTGAAAGAAGCTTTGCTCGCTTATACGTTTTTACTTAAGAACTCAGATGGTATGAGTGCAGCACAATTAGATAAAACCATAGAAAACTGGTTTGAGCAGACCCACAACTGCCAGTTAGACTTTGAAGTTGAAGACGCGCTCGAGAAATTGCAGCGCATGGAGTTAGTAACTAAAAATAGCCTTCATTCTCAAGCAACTTTTGTCGCTAAGCCTCTTGAAGAGGCAAAGCAACAACTTGATA
>JAOHFM010000030.1 GCA_028098005.1 Psychrosphaera sp. | reverse complement strand
TATTAATTCTAAAAACCTAGCTTTATTACTGTTCTTGGCCAGAGTATTTGCCTACATTGGCTTCATTCTGTTTATTGTAGCAGTTGTATCATTTTTATATATGACGCTCACATCAGGTGTTTCTATAGTCGGCGCGCAGTTTGCTATTTCTCTTTTCCCTATTTCTTTATCAGTTCTAGTTTCCTCCTCTTTGCTAGCGGCAATCACAGCATTCGAGGAAAACTACAGGCTGCGTACTGAACACATTGTGAATAAAAACGAAATATAACAAACGCCTGAATTCGCTCGTAAACTCGCTCGGACAATTAACAATGGGTTATTGTCGCTGGCGCTCAATAATTTTAACCCATTGATAATTTGCCGCTTAGGCAAGCGTTATAACTCAGAACAAGTTTTTGACATTGCGGTAGAAATTTTCATGAGAGCCTAAAGCGATTAGCTCCAAAACGATTGCGCCGTCTTCATAGCTGTACCCTAATAACGTAAGCTGTTTCACCATTTTAAATTTGTAAACACGCATGAATGAAAGATCTCCTTTCTTCTGCTCCCCAATCTTAGGTTCTTCCATTATAACTTTGATTGCCTTGTCTAATTCGGCCTTTTGATTTTTATGAAGCTTTTTCACTGCCTTTTTAAAGCTAGGTGTTTGTAAAACTTGTTTTACCTTACCCAAAATCATAAGCCTCTAACTTGCCAGCTTCTTTTTCAGCTTTAGCAATAATGACCTGTTTAACAAACTCATAAGGCAAATCCGGGTTATCTTCCATCATTTCACCAATCTTTGCCCAGTGTTCGATTTGCTTAGGCGTTGTTCTATTTAATGCTTTAGCCATTATCGCGGCCTTTTCTACTAAATCTTCATCTAATCTTATGCTTGACGTTGCCATATTTTTATCCTCACTCTTTGATAACACAATGTAGCACCTTACTACAATGGTGGCAATGAGTTATAACAAGTCAATTAAGCAGGACTAAAATCAATTGGTTTACAACGCAAACACCGCTAAAGTATAACCAATTAATTTATAGCCTCTTATTGGGGCGTTATATGCCCGTAATCAGGAAATCGAGTGCAGCGATAATTTCATTTCGAAATGCGCTTAGGTCGTTTACTTCATCTTTTAATATCTTCACTGGTACACTCGTCATTTGTTGAGTCAAAATAACAAAGTCACCTTGCTCTATATGAATAATTGGACACAAGTAACTCGGCGCTTTCGATTCAATTAGCTCTAAAGGAGTTAATGGTATAACCATTCTTGAGTCCAAGCTGCTTAACAAGTCTGACTGTACGTTAACAAAATAAGGGTATGCTTTTGATGAAGACCTATCTTGATTCTTATATAGAAAAAACTGAGACATCAAAACTTCCTGTAAGAGTCTGAAAATAAGCCAAAACTTTCAGTTAACTTATTGCACGCATTAACAGCGTCACTGTTATTCTCTAACCACTCTTTACTTAACCTTTCGCTTACTTCTTGTTTTAATGCCTTTTCCATCGTCGCTGATAGATTGATGTTTAATCGCTTAGCTTCAGCTAGTAAATCACTGCTTAAGCTTAGATTAGTGGCTTTTTTGGATGACTTATTAAAGCTTTCATTTTTCATACCGCACCTCATGCGCATAACCATTGCGCATTAATGTTATTGCAACTACGGGCAAATAACAAGTCAATAAAGCAGGACAAAAACCAATTGGTTTACAACGTAAACACCGCTAAAGTATAACCAATTAATTTTTAACCTCTTATTGGGGCGTTAGGCACTTTTCTGTTTAGCATAAACTAAAAGGATTTATAATGTACAAAGGCTCTTGCTTATGCGGTGCAATCAAGGTCGAACTCACAGGTTCAATAGATAGCATCATTCATTGCCATTGTTCATTGTGTCGTAAAAATAGTGGCACAGCTTACGCGACAAATGGTTTTATAAACGCAAATGAATTCAACGTTAATGACCCAGAAAATAAACTTACCCACTTCGAATTTAAAAAAGGTAGGTTAAGGCACTTTTGCTCTGTTTGTGCCTCCCCAGTTTTCAGCTCAAATATTGATAATCCAACAAAACTCAGAATTCGTCTTGGTATTCTAGACACAGACATCGTAGAAAGACCGATATCTCACAACTTTGTTTCATCCAGAGCGAACTGGGATGATTTAGATGCAGAAATACCAAAATATGATAGCTTTGAACCTAGCAGAACGAGGTAGTAATTTGCACGTGCCAAACAAACCAATAAACACTCACTGCGTTCGCTGGGACGCAAACACGCGGGGCGGCTTCGCCATTGTGCCCCACGCGCCTGCGCCCATTATTTAAAAGTTATGACAGAAAGGATTCCGCCAAATGGTTCGAAATTTAGTTTTCATCTTTGTTTTATTCTTTGCCAGTTATTTATTGGCTTTCAACAGTGAGGATTTGAAGCAAGATAAATCTGCTAGTCTCGCAACGATTGCAGACAGCATCGCCATGCAATACCAGCAGATGGGCTGGTTTTCCGGCGGCTTACTGATAACTAAAGATAATGAGGTGGTGTTTGCGTCATCTTATGGCTTTCAGAATGCCGAAGAAAAGATAAAGAACAGCACTCTAAGTCGCTTTAATCTTGGTTCAATTATGAAAGACTTTACCAAGGTTTTGATCTTGCAACAGGTTGACGCTGGCAAATTAAAGTTAAGTGATAAACTAGTTACCTTCGAGCCGGGTTTCAAACAACCTGATGCTGATAAAATCACGATTGAACACCTACTAAATCATAGTGCTGGCTTTGCTGATATCTTTGTCGCCGAATATCGTCAGAATCAACTCGCATTTGATACTCTAAACAAGAAAATAAAAATATTGATAAAAAGCCCCCTTTTATTCACACCTGGGACTGATCGCAAATATTCAAACTATGGGTATGTGGTATTAGGAGTGATTCTTGAGAAAGTAACTGGAAAGCCATTCGACGAACTACTCAAAAACAATATCTTCGATCGGGTTGAGATGTCTTCAACGACCTTCAGGCCGGTTAATTCTCATGAATATCAATCAATCCGATATACATACCAGTACAATGGCAACTTGAGGAAGGTCGGTGTTACTGAACACCCTAGCCCCGATGGCGGCATTGAATCGACTGTTGTGGATGTGCAACGATTTTATCGAGCGTTATTCTATAGCAATAAGTTGTTGAAAAACTCAGACGCGATTAATCGCAATTTATTTGCAATGGACGGCTCCCATTGGGGCGCATATGGAGGTGGTCAGGGCATCAGTGCAGCCGTGGAAGTCGATTTGGACACTGGTTATGAAATAGTTGTTCTGGCAAACACTGATCACCTAGTTGCCGAACGCATTTCCGGTCGGATACACTCTTATATCAAAAATGGTGAGTATCAACCAATTAGGCAATTGGAAAAAAACTTTGCTTTTGAGTACTACCAATCAAAGGGAAAACAGCAATTCTATAAACACTTTAAACAGGTTTATAACGACAATGGTTATAGTCGATTTATAGGCAGAACAATTAATGAAGTAGGAATGGAACTACTTAATACAAAATCATGGACAGAGGCATTTGATATGTTCGAATATTTAGTTTCACTGTTTCCCAATGCACCGCAGGCCTACGACAGTTTGGCATTCGCCTATTTATCGAAAGGAGATAGAGAGGCTGCTAAAAGTACTTTTAGCAAATCTCTAACTATTGATGGCAGTTTTAAAAGTGATTACGTGAGTGATAATTACGGTCATAACAATACGCTCAAGCGAGGTTAGTAATTGGTACATTGGATAATTGCAGCCATATTAGTATGTTTTACTTTTATGGAGATAGGTTCTTTAGTCTTAAACAAATTTAAGATAAAAGGTTTAGCGTCTTTTGCTTTAGCCAGTTTTATTCTCTTATATTGTTATGCGTACTTTTTTGAAGCTTCCGACTTTGGAAGAGAAAATCAATCAATGATGTTATTGCTAGTTGACGCGATCATATATTCTGTTCCTTTAGTAATTATGTCATTCGTGTTAACTAAGATTGGAAAATGTTCGATAAAAATACAACATGCAATCGCTCTAGTTTTGTCAGTAGTTTTAGGGTGTTTATTTCCGGTTTTTGGACTATTTATAGCGTGTGGCATTGGTTCAGATTGTCTTTAGTCGCATATAAAAAATACATTAGCCGGATTTGTGCAAGAGCGTCACAAACCGGTTATGCAAAGTGTTAGTTTACCTAGGAAAGTTTAGTGAAACGGATTGTCATTTTTTCTACGATTGCTATTAGTATTACTTTGCTTCTAATTAATGCCCCTTTTGAAAACAACGTCGCTCCCAATGCACAAATCGAAAAAGCTCAACCTCAGGTTTTTCACCCCTCTAACTTAAAAATCTCAGCGACTTTAAATAATAATAACACTTCAAACACTTCAAGTTTAAGCTCTCAACAACTTTTAGAATCAGCAAAGAACATTAGACGCTGTAAAGGTGTACCGAAGACAAGAAATGAACTTACGGTGTGGATAGATAGGGCAACTAGTATCGGTGAGCCTTATGAGTTCATCGAAGATGTTTCATCTAGGTTCGCCCTTTGTTCAGAGCTAAAAAGTGAAGAGCATAATTTTATTAAAATCTTATTATTGGCAATAGAAAAAGGCTCCGATGACGCTTTAAATGAGCTTTGGGCTGTTTCTGACATTGAGTACTTTGAAAGTACTGGAGTAGACACAACCTCTAAACAAGCAGTATTTGAGCATCGAGTAAAATTCATGAATATGAAATATTCACTAGCTCAAAAACTTGCAATTAATGGTGGTGAAAAGTCACAGCTTCGTTTAATCAAAGGGTTTCTATACGTTGACCCCGCGACATTGCAACCAAACATTGTAAAGGCTGTTGCTTTTGCTGAATACGCAATGCAAACTACTAATAATAATGAGTTTTACCTGAAAGTTAGCTTCATAAAAAATAACCTTTTGAATAAAATGTCAGCTTTGCAACTAGAGCAAGCAGAAGACTTAACTCAAAAATTATTAAGAGTTCAGAGGAAATAGTAAACTAACAAGTGGTTCAAGAGGGTCTCGTAATAGCTTGCTCGAGCCTTCGGCAAACATTTTAGCAAGCTAAACTCGCCTCTTAACCAGGCGTTAGCTTACTAAATTCAGTTCAGGTATTAGTCGTTGATATTAAAAAATAAAATATTTCTCAGTTTGGCTGTATTTATACTGTCACTTATTGGCTCCGGCATAGCTTATGAACAAATATCCCGAGCAAGTACATTAGAACAATATTCAGCTAATGGTTCTTTGATTGATATTGGTTCTCGTTTGTTACATGTTGATTGTCGAGGAGAAGGAAGTCCTATTGTCATACTTGAATCAGGGTTGGATACTTTTGGCTCGTTAAGTTGGTCTGCCGTTCATGACCAATTAGCAAAAAAAACGAGAACATGTGCTTACGATCGGGCTGGTATCATGTGGAGTAGCCCGAGACCTCATACCGACAATCTTATGCAAGCTATTGCAAATGATTTGAACAAAGCACTAGTAATATCTAATGAGAAACCTCCCTATATTATGGTCGGTCATTCATTTGGCGGCCCATACATCACAAAGTTTACAGAACTTTATGGTGATAAAGTTGCAGGTATTGTGTTTGTAGATTCACCTCACCCAGAACAAATGGATTTAGTTCAAGATATTGAAGTGCCATTAACTTTATCTGTAAGCAATAAGGTTAATCAATTACTTAAACCTGTGATGAATATTACGGGTTTTACTCGTATTATTAATAAGCTAGATAATTATAATTTTCCTAATCAATCAAAGTACCATCAACACGCGATAAAAGCTTTTTCACCATTATCTGATGCCACACTAGCTCAGGAAATTTCAAATTACTCTAATGGGTTAAAGCAAATTACTTCTTTAAGAAACTTTGGCGAAAGGCCAATGTTTGTTCTTGGTAATATTGTTAACTACATAGATATGTCGGATCAACAACTTGCCAATGCTGGTTTGAATCGCGATATTGTTCCGGCAGTAATGGAGCAGGATCGTTATATGTTTAATGACCAAGCATCATGGTCATCTAATAGTAATTTAAAGTTATTACATAAGACATCACACTATATACAATTTGAAAAACCTACAGAGGTAATTAGTGCTGTGGAAATAGTTGTCGATAAAGTTAAAGAACAAATAAAATAGGCTTTGTGTTGCCGTAAGCTAACAAGAAATTAAACAAGGAAGTCATAAATTGAAATATTTAATCTTAATATCAACTTTATTTTTAGGTGCATGTAGCTCAACCCCTAATGTCAATATAGCTGACACTATGAACTTAATAGCTTTAACCGAAGAAAATGCTCCTGATGGAGTAAAAGGTATTTTTAAGTTTCAGGTCAAGGCATCAGGAATTCGAAGAGGAGAAGTCTTTTTGAATACGGAGCTAGACTACCGAGACAGAAGAGCTGTAACTATTGCTATATCACCAAAAATTGTCTCGCAATTAACCGATAAATACGGCTCATCACCTGGTACTTATTTCATTGATAAGACAGTAGAGGTTACAGGTGAGGCTAAACGAGTAAAAATATACCTCATTTACAAAGGGTTAAAGACTAGTAAATATTACTTTCAAACACATATTAATGTATCTTCAATCGAGCAAATCAAGGTTTTGGGCTAAGTATGCCTAACAAGAGCCTTAAGGCTCGCAAGCTCGCTCGGACAATTAACAATGGGTTATTGTCGCTGCGCTCAATAAGTTTAACCCATTGTTTATTTGCCGCTTAGGCGGGCGTTAGCATTTTCTCAAACAATAGTTACCATCAAGAAAAGGGTTTTTAATGAAAACATTTTTTTTATTCATAGTCGCGTTTCTTTATTCTTTCCCCACATTAGCCAATAAAGAACTAGCTCCATCATTCATTAACGTTTTTAATGAAGGTTCACGTATTGAAGTCATAAATTATCTTTCTGATAATATGTCTAAAGGTAGAATTGAAACATACGGTATTGATGCGCATGTTGGTGTCTTTTTAAATAGCCAAAACACCTTCGGACACCTAGATGTAATAAAGGCTTTACCTCCTAGTAATGGCAATGAAAGAATTGAGGTTATATCTAACAATAATAAATTGAAATACAACCTAATAATAAACAAAGAAAATAGTGCACCTTATAAAATTAACTATTTTACTTTACAAGATTCTAAATCTGAAAATAACTCCAAAAAATCGATATCAACGAAAGAGCTAGCACAAGATCTATCCAATTTTATTAATAACCTAAGTATGAAAGATGCTTTTTCTGGTTCTGTTTTGGTTGCAATAGGTAAAAATGTCATTTTTAAAGACTCTGTGGGTTACGCAAACAAAACATGGAAGAGCAAAAATAATATAGATACTAAATTTTCATTAGGCTCGATGAACAAAATGTTCACGGCTATAGCTGCATTACAACTTATCGAGAAGGGTAAATTACAATTTGACGACAAACTTATTCAGTTTGTTGATAAAAGCTGGCTACCTAAGGTTGACTCTGACTCTATTACTATTAGGCAGCTTCTTACGCATACATCAGGTTTGGGGAATTTCTTTAATGATGAGTTTAACCAAAGTAATAAAGAGGCGTACAGAAACTTAGAAGCATATAAACCTTTAATATCCCAAAGTGAATTATTATTTAAGCCTGGTTCACGAAACCGCTATAGCAATTCAGGGATGTTAATGCTTGGCTTGGTCGTTGAAAAAGTTAGCGGTGAAAGCTACTATGACTATGTTCAAAAACATATTTACAATAAAGCTAATATGCCTAATTCGGGGAGTTTTGAACTTGACTCTATAACAGATAACTTAGCTTCAGGTTATTTAAAAAGAATGCATAGTGATCAATGGGTCGATAGTATTTATACGAGAGCAATTAAAGGGAGCCCCGCAGGTGGTGGTTTTTCAACAGCAGAAGATTTACATCAATTTGCTATCGCATTGACTGAATTCAAATTACTTGGGAAAGAACTAACTGAGGATGCCTACACTGAGAAAACACAATATAATTCTGCTTTTTGGTATGGTTATGGTTTCTCAGTTAGCGGAGAGGAAAATAATCGTGTTGTGGGTCATGGAGGGGCTTATTTAGGTGTAGATTCACGTTTAGATATACACCTTGATAGCGGGTTCATTGTTGTTATATTGGCAAATCAATCAGGTGTAGTCGCCCCAGTGAGAAGAAAAATTGACGAATTAATTGGAATGTATAGCTTATAAAAATGCTAACAAGAAAATCAACAAGGACAAAAAACAGTTGGCTTTTTGTTCACTACGTTCACCTATTTGAGCCAACTATTTTTTGCCTGTTATTTAGGCGTTATATGTAGAACTTACCCAAAAAAAGTGGACATCTCTTATAGTTAGATAAGGGGTGATTTATGACCAAGAAAAAGAAAACTCAAGCCTATACCGAAGAATTCCGAAAAGAAGCCGTTCGTCGTGCTGACTTGCCGGAAAATACCAATGCATCCGTGGCCGAAGAGCTCGGCATTTCTGCACAGCAAATTTATAATTGGCGACGACAGTTCAATCGGCTAACTGACAAGCAATTCAGTAAGTTACAAGACGTTCAGTTTACTAAACACGACTCAGATGAAGTAAAAAAGCTAAAGAGACAGCTAGCCGACCTACAAGAAGAGAATGACTTCCTAAAAAAGGCCACAGCGTACTTTGCGAAAAACCAAGGGTAAAGTACGCCTTAATTCGCGCTTTTAGAGGTCAATTCCGTGTCACTATTATGTGCCGAGCACTTGTGGTGTCTCGTTCTGGCTTTTATCGATTTGTTGGCCGTGTGCCAAGCCAGAAGGCACGACGTCATTGCGAGTTGCAGCGTAAAGTTGAAGAAGTGTTTGTTCATTTCAAAAAGCGCTATGGTGCCCCAAGCCTCTTTCGAGCATTGAGGCAGTCCAACGTAAAGTGCTGCCAAAACACCGTAGCTAATATTATGCAGGAGCTTAATCTTAAGGCCCGTAATGGCAAAGCTTTTCGGTACTCGCGCTTTAGCCAGGCAAATTATCATGTCTCTATTAACGTCCTAAATCGACAGTTCTCCGCAATAGCGCCCAACCAAAAGTGGGTTTCGGACATTACCTATTTGCGACTTAATGGTAAGTGAATTTATCTTGCTACCGTAATGGACTTGTACTCTCGTGCGATTGTGGGCTGGCACATCGACGACAACATGACAGTTAGTCTCATTTCTGAAGCCCTAAAGATGGCGATAAAGCGACGTGATATAAAGCCAGGCCTTATCATTCATTCGGACCGAGGTGTGCAATATCGCTCTATTGAATATCTTGATTTAATTCAATCGATTGGTGCAGTATCTAGTATGAGTCGTAGAAGTAATTGTTGGGATAATGCAGTAATGGAGTCGTTTTTTAGTAGGCTGAAAGTGGAGCTGACCTTTGGTGAAAAATACCACTCGATACCACAACTAAAATCCAGTATCTTTGAGTACATTGAAATTTTTTATAACCGCGTTCGTCAACATTCAACACTAGGCTATTTAAGTCCGGTGCAGTATGAACAACAGAGCGCATAATATGGTGTCCACTTTTGGTGGGTAAGAGCAAGGCCAAAAGGATTTAGAATATGCCGAAAAATTTAAAGTTAAATTATGTTGAATTTCCTGCCAAAGATATCCCTGCTACAAAAAAGTTCTTCGAGAACGCATTTGGTTGGAGCTTTACAGATTATGGTCCCGACTATACCTCTTTCGCTAATGAAGGGTTGGATGGTGGTTTCTACAAATCTGATTTATCTTCGTTAGCCTCAAATGGCTCAGCCTTGCTTGTATTACTAACTGATGATTTAGAGCAAGCTCAATCTACTGTAGAATCATTGGGTGGCAATATTTCTACTCCAATTTTTTCATTTCCTGGAGGAAGCCGATTCCACTTTATTGAGCCTAGTGGTAATGAATTTGCAGTTTGGTGTTTATCTGGCACATAACAAGAGTATTAAGGCTCATAAACTCGCTCGGACAATTAACAATGGGCTATTATCGCTGCGCTCAATAATTTTAGCCCATTAGTAATTGCCGCTTAGGTAAGCGTTATAAGGCTGCAAACTGCACCGTAAATAAACAGAGAGTTTAATATGTGGGATAATGAATACGATACAGACGAATATGTTTATGGGAAATTGCCAAATGATTTTCTTAAAAGTCATTACAATTCAATTCCCAAAGGAAAAGTATTATTACTTGCTGAAGGCGAAGGAAGAAATGCGGTTTTTCTTGCCAAATTAGGGTACTCAGTAACAGCAGTAGACATATCGAGTGTAGGTCTTAAAAAAGCAGAAAAGCTTGCTAAAGAAAATAACGTAATTATTGAAACTATTTGTGCTGATTTAGAAGTATTTGATCGAGAAGTAAATGAAGGTATTAATCACCATGGTGTTGGGGCTGTAATTCAAGCAATTGGGGCGTTGAAATAGCCTTATAACAAGTGGTTCAAGAGGGTCTCGTAATAGCTTGCTCGACCCTTCGGCAAACCTTTTAACAGGCTAAAACTAGCCTCTTAATGAAGCGTTAGGGATAAGGAATTTTTATGCGTAGCTCGTTGTCACTTTCACAATATGTTAAGAAACGAAATGGCGTTCCTCTTGGGGCAAATCGCTCCATGAGAAATATGCTTTCTCGTTCTTTCGGTGCCGAATCTTTTCCAGTATTTTGGCACTACTGGAATCCTATATGGGGCTATTATTTATCTCGTAATGTCATGCGACCGCTGGCTACTTTGTTAAATATTCCCATAGCGATTCCCATCACATTCCTAGTCAGTGGCGCACTTCACGATGTTGCAGTATCAATTGTAAAGTGGCGAACCGTTGTGTTTTTTACGCCGTGGTTTGGATTAATGGGGTTAATGGTTATGGCTTCAAAGAGCGCAGAAATTACATACGGCCATTTTGCTTGGCCTGTTAGGGCATTAATCAATGCTTCTTTTATTTTTATTTCGCTAGGGGCAACGTACTTCGTGGAGAGTATGTATATCTAACAAGGCCGTGAAAGTACGACCAAGTAACCTTTAGACTCAGATGCGGGCGCTTTATCAACCTAGGTACAATTTTTAATTATGAGACCAGAATTAAGATCTACAATAATTGCAGTTTGCGATAAGAAAATAGCGGCGAAGGGTGATAATGTTGGTTTGTCATTTTATGCATTTTTTAAAAATAAAAACGACAACCCTGAACTGCTTATGGAAGCGGCAACATGGTGGATTCAAACGCATAAATTAGATCATTTTGTTAAGGCTCAGAAAATTAAAGAAATGGTCCAACAAAATTTATAAACGGCATATAATCAAAATGACAACTGTTCAAAGCAGACTAGCGCAAAGAACACTCAAAATTATTTTAGTGATATTAAAGGTTATAGTGAACTTCAAATTGGCAATATGATATTGCTTAACAGGAGAGTAAAGTGTTGAGTCGGTTAAAAGAAATATTATCGAAAACAGGTTGGTATACATTTGCCTGCGTGATTGTTTTATTGATAGCTGGCCCAGAAATAATGCTCAGTATGGAATTAATGGCTTTGGTTGAGGCACTCGGTGCGTCTACTTTTGTACTAATGTATCTATCAGGTATTAAGCTCATTGCTTCCAAGTATTGGAATAAATTTAACGAATTTGAATCTCATTCAGCTTTTTTCTTACCTCCAATGTCTATTTTAAAAAAGATGCCTTCGTTGGTCGTTCATGCCATTCCTGATAGAACTGTCGTCATCGGCTTTTTGGCATTTAGCATTGTTGGTATGTCAGGAATCTATTTCAATTTATTGATTAGCGTATAGTGAGTTATTAGAATTTAAGCATGCTTAATTGCATCGAATAAGTGGTTTAAAACGCAAACACCGCTAAAGTATAACCAATAAATTCTAGCTCGTTATTTGGGCGCTAATGTTGTAATCAAACTATGGAGTATCAAATGGAGTTAGGTGCATTTTCAATAAGCTTATCGGTTAATAACATCGAAGAGTCGAAACTATTTTATCAAAAACTGGGCTTCGAGATAGTTGGCGGAGATCAATCTCAAAATTGGTTAATTCTAAAAAACGGTGATCACAAAATAGGGTTATTTCAAGGAATGTTTGAAGGTAATATAATGACATTCAATCCTGGTTGGGAACAAAATCGGAAAACACTTGAATCATTTACAGACGTTAGAGAGCTTCTGAAAGAGTTTGAGGCTCAGGGTATTAATATAATTCAAAAGTCTATTAACGGTGAGAGTGGCCCTTCGAGTTTTTCTGTTAAAGACCCTGATGGCAACGCAATTCTAATTGACCAGCATGTATAAACAATACTTACGACAACCGCTGTGTAATTGAGCTTGGCGATATGTTTTTAAGGGAGTTTAACTTGAGTATAAATTATTACTTGTTAAAGCTAATTGGCATTGTATTATTGCCTCTATTTCACGGCGTAGCTTTTCTTGGCTCGTTCAAGTTTCCAATCTTCAAATATATGTCCCCCTACTATGAATTACTTTTTCCATTCGCATTGGCAACTTCTACAGTATTTTTTATCGTAGGCGCTAATAAAGAGAATAAAGAGAATGGCTTTTCTAGTGATAAAGTAATTACTTTTGTTGGTGGCTTTTTTATATTTATGAATTTTGTTGTTTCTATCATTGTAGTTTCAGCAACAAAAACATAACAAGTGGTTCATGGTTTAACTGGAGTAAATTGAGTTGCTAGGAGTGTATTGGCGTTATCTGGTATCAGTATCTTTATCCCTACTTTTCGTTTCATATGTAAATGAGAAACTTAGTTTTACAACATTTATCAATAATCCCAATTTAATCCCTTCATTTTTTTGGGGAGCTATAGCCGTATTATTTATCTCAATTAGTTGTTTACAAAGTAAAGGACTAACTTATCTAATATTTGGTTGGAGATTGAATCTAAAAGAGAAGACTTGGAAGAAGTTTAATAATAAGATTTTATTGCTTTTTATTGCCTTATCATTGATTGGTTATATAGTTGGTATCTTAGCAAGCAAGGAGCTCTGGTCTTTTTATAAATTGTATAGTCAAACTGCTACTTTGATATTATATCCATTAATTGTAGCGTGGCTGCTAACAAAGCATTTAAAAACCTAACAAGAAAATTAACTACGGACTATCAAAATGAGTAATGTATTTCAAATAACTGGTTGGGATGAAACCCCATATATTGAAAATGAAGATGGTTCAAAGAAAAGCCATGCGAAAATTACACAAAACTATAGTGGCGTTATTGAAGGCTCTGGTGAACTTCAATATTTAATGTCTTATCAGTCCGCGGCTTCAGCTTTATTTGTTGGTTTTGAAGTTATCACAGGTAAAGTTAACGGAAAACCTGGTAGTTTTACCATCCAACATAATGGTCGGTTTGAAAATGGTATTGCCAGTAGTGACTTTATAGTTGTTCCAAACTCGGGAACCATTGAGCTTAAAAATATCGAAGGCTCAGGTTCGTTTAAATCAGGTGAGTCAGGTAAAGCAAACTACGAGTTAACTACAAATGTCTAAAAAGCATATTAGAGATTGCTTACAAAAAGCTTAGGCTAGACTCGCTGCCGCGCTCCCTCTGTGTGAATGTCATATACCGGCAAGGATTTAGGCAAACTCAGTTTAATTACACATATTAGCAAAACAATCACCAACCCTTTTAAAAAACGACAACCTGAAAGAAAAAAATTTAATATGAAAAAATATTTAGACCATGAAGCATATATTGCGGCGGCTCCAGAGGAATTTCACTCGCTATTAAATCAACTTCGTTTGCAACTTAGTAAAGTACTCCCTGATGCCGAAGAAATAATTGCCTATGACATGCCAGGTTTTGGGTTTGGAAAATCAATCATAGTGGGTTATGCGGCTTTTAGTAAACAGTGTGGCATATATGTAAGTAAAGACGCTATCAGCGCTAATGCGGAAGATATTGCGGCGGCTGGCCTCAAAGCTAGTAAAACGGGTGTCACCTTTTCTGTACGTAAACCTATACCCAATGAGTTAGTTAGGAAACTGGCTATTTCCTCTCGAAACGAACTTGAATTGTAATACGCACCTAACCAATTAATTTTTATATTTTACTGTGGCGTTATCAACATAAGGTAGTTTTAGTGAAATATTTTAAAGTACTAATTATAGTAGCAATATCTCTATTTGTTCTGGGGAATGTCACGGAAAAAATGTTTTGGGAGCTAGATTTAGGAACCGGTATTGCTAGGGCTGAGTACACTCATTTAGGTATTCAAACATCAACAATAACGCTCTTCCGAAACCCAAAATCATGTCCAACTTGGACGCCACCACAACTTGCAATGTCACTAAAAAACGTTTCTTACTCTTGCTATTTTCATTTCAATACAGAAAGTTGTGCACGTGATGTCAGGTTATACAATAAAGCATACAATGAAGGGTGTGGCACATAGCGAATGGTTTAAAAGAGTGTTGACACTAGCTTACTTATTATTTTAAACCATTTGAAATAAGCTCACGGTAAAGAAATTACTATTACCTTTTAAGGTCATTTACTTATGCATAGACTCAAACATAAAGTTGCGCTCATTACTGGAGCTGCAAAAGGCATTGGCCAATCTATTTCTGAGCTGTTTGCTGAAGAAGGTGCAACCGTCATTCTAAGTGACATTGACGACGCCTTAGGCAAAGCCGTATGTTCTGAAATTGGAGGTAACGCAGAGTACGTAAACCTCGATGTATCCTCGGAGTTATCATGGCAGCAGGTTAGCGATTATATCTTTAAGAAATATGGTCGTTTAGATATCTTAGTAAACAATGCTGGTATAACAGGATTTATAGAAACAGAAGGTCCTTTCGACCCAGAAAACTTTAATCTAGAAAGTTGGCAAAGAATACATCAAGTTAATATTGACGGTACTGCATTTGGTTGTAAAGCGGCTATAAAACTCATGAAGTCGTCAACATCGGCCAGTATTATCAATATATCATCTAGATCGGGTATTGTTGGGATACCGGGTGCTGCTGCTTATGCATCAAGCAAGGCGGCTATTCGTAATCATTCTAAAACTGTAGCTTTGTATTGTGCTCAGAATGGCTACCCTATTAGAAGTAACTCAATTCATCCTGGAGCTATCCTTACACCAATGTGGGACGCTATGCTTGGCGAAGGTGCTGACAAACAGTCAGCTATAGAGCACGTAGCACGGGATATTCCAATTGGAAGGATGGGTGAGCCAAAAGATGTTGCCTATGCCGCTCTATATCTTGCATCAGATGAATCTAAATATGTGACTGGTACCGAGCTTATGATTGATGGCGGCATTCTAGCGGGGAGCACGGCATCCCCATCTCAAAAATGAGCTAGCGAAGCTTTATTTTATTAACTGTAACTTGAGTTGCGTTTTTTTAAAGTTTGAGCTTAACTGATTATACCGTTGTTATTTATCAACAGGGCATTATCCAACTAATTTTAAAGGGGATTTAGAGAATGAAGCCATTAAAGATTTTAATACTAGGGATAGTTACAAGCATAATTGTAGGCTGCTCCGTTTTTCCTATCAAGAGTTCAATCAAAGACAACCACTTTAGAATAGAAAACTTTATGGATGATAGGGGCGCTGATAAAGAGTATGTTTATTTAATGTGCCATAGAAAGCGCGTTACAACGTGGAGCAATCCTAAACAGTTTTTGAGTGGTAAACATAACCTTTGGGTAAAGGCTGAAGTTTCTAAACGAGATACAGCAAATAGCAAAAGAGTCGCCTTCGTAAACTTTGAACTTGAACTTGATGCTGGCGAAAATTATACGCTGAACCGAAAAGTCGATGATGAACAGATTTCTATTTGGATACAGAACACAGAAAGCGGAAAAGCAGTGTCAGAAGTTAAAACCGCAAAATTAGAAATTCCAAAAGTCATTGATAAACGATTAAGACGTGAACAATGTGAGTCTGGAACAATTTAACCTCTAGCAAGTTACTTAGCTTTTTGAATTAAAGCCACCGAGAAAAATATAAGGTGGCTTTTTTGTCTCTTTACCCTGCTCTTTCTGTTAAAATACGCACAATCGCCCATCCACCATTTTGGTATTCGGGCCCAGCCTAAGACTAGGAACTACCTAAATTGACAAATAATGACGTGTTACGCCGCCTTCGCTTTACCTTTGATTTAAAAGATTCTGCGCTAATTGATATCTTTTCTTCTACTAACGTTACTGTAACTAATGATCAGATTACGCACTGGTTAAAAAAAGAAGAAGACGAAGGATATGTAAGTCTGCACGATAAAGACTTTGCCTCATTTCTGAATGGTTTTATAAACCTAAAACGCGGAAAGCGTGAAGGCGCGCAACCTGAGCCAGAAAAAAATCTTAATAACAATATGATTTTTCAAAAGCTCCGTATCGCTTTAAACTTACAAGCTGATGATATTTTAGATATTTTGGCGCTCGCAGATTTTAATTTAAGTAAACACGAGCTTAGTGCTTTATTCAGAAAGCCTGGCAATAAAAACTACCGAGAATGCAAAGATCAGATTCTTCGTAATTTTTTACAAGGTGTACAGCTTAGATATAGACCTATTCAAAGCAAGTAATTTCTGCTGAGAATAAAAAAGCCGACTGAAGAGTTTAACCTCTTGGTCGGCTTTTTTGTCTCTCTAGCTTAGGCAAAAGATGAGCCTCAGAAAAGCGTTACTTTTTGCTTTTGTTTTTTCGTTTTGTCAGAACACCAACTTGGCGAGCTATCGTCAATAAGCCTTCAGATACATCACCTGCACCGTCTTTTACTAACTTACTTACGTCCGCTGATGAAAACATAGAACCACTTCCAGACTGCACACCTTTAGCTCTTACAAATTCTTTTGTTTTACCTGTGCTGGCCGTTTCAATGTATTTTAATAATATTTCTTCGTTTAAGCTTTTGGGTTTTGTTTTAAGCGTTTTAATTTTACTATTAAGCTCTGCGATATCGGCTTCAAACAACTCAATTAGTTCTTCAATACTGGTATAAGATTTCATTTTTTCTCAGTTAAGTTAGCACTTAGATAGTTAATTATACCCTAGCTTGGTCAATTCGCTTACTACCCATTTTTAAATTAATGTCGGTTACTTCGGATTAGAGCCCGTTGAGTTTACTTTGTAAATATTTAGCCAACTCAAACATCGCAAAGGTACCCGCCAATGACTCTGCATCAGAATTGTAGTTGGTATTTGTATTTACATCGTAGGCATATACGTTGCCTGCGCTATCTTGTATTGCTTCAATACCCGCAACCTGTATATCATTTAGTGCTAAAAATTGTTCATAACGAGGAATAAAGTCTGGGTAGTAATCCGTTAAAATTTCAAATTTAGCTTTAGGCGACGTATTTTCAGCGCTATCCATTGGACAAAACATATCTTCAATAGAACAGGCATCCGCAGGGCATAATTCAAAACCTTCAGAGGTATCCACTTTTACGGCATATAAAAACTTACCGCCAATAAATTCATGTCTAATTATAAACGGCTCTGGCGCTTCAATGTATTGTTGAACAAGGGTAATACCATCAACCGGCTCATCAAAAGTTGGGCCGAAAACATAGTCAGATAGTGCCGATACCGAATGAAACAGTTGCACACCCTGCCCTTTGCCTGCGCGATTGTGTTTTGTAATAAACGACGATTGATTGAGCTTGTTAGCCGCATCAATAATCTGAGCTTTTCCTACTGCCGCCAAGGTTTTTGGTGTTTCGATACCTGCTGTATTTAACGCGGTATATTGATTTACTTTGCTTACTTCGAGCCTTAAAGCGCGACTGCCATTAACTATAGTTCTGCCATGATGTTCTAACCAAGCTAAAACAGCTTCGGTAAACTCAGGTGCAAAGCGGTGGTTACGCGTATGTGACGAAGCACTAATGCGGTTATAAAAAACACCTTCAGGTGGCTCAGAGGAAAGATCAATCATGCCTTCATCAAGGTGCCACATTTCATAAGGCAGTTTTAGTTCATCTAAGCGATGTTGCAAATGAATGGTCCACTCATTGTTTTCATGTAGCACATATATTTTTTTCATTGGGCGAACTTCACCTTTTGTTTGGACTAATTATTAATCTGAAAAATTGAATTACAGGTTATTGTCTTATAAACGAGAAGGTTTCCTAAAGAACATTTGGTTTTCATTTATGCGCTTTTCGTATTTTGATACTTAACCACAAAGACAATAGGATTATACCGCCGCCGATACTTAAACGACTTAAATCAGCTTCTCTATTCCAAATTATTAAATTGACAATAATGCCAGCTGGGATAAGTAAATTGTTCATTGCAGCCAATGTACCTACGTTC
>JAOHFM010000003.1 GCA_028098005.1 Psychrosphaera sp. | reverse complement strand
CTAAGCACATAGAATATTTAACCCGCTTTATTTAAAAGAGAGAAACTATGTTTGAGAACAAAGAAGGCTATACCATTAAAAATGTTGATGTTGCTATTCAAAAAGGCAACCAATGGGAAACCGTGAGTACCGACAGCATTTTTAACAACCGTACGGTTATTGTTTTTGCACTACCAGGTGCCTTTACACCAACGTGTTCATCTACGCATCTACCTCGTTTTAATGAGCTGGCTCCTGTTTTTAAAGCCAATGGTGTTGATGAGATTGTTTGTGTTTCAGTAAATGACACATTCGTAATGAACAGCTGGGCGAGTTCTCAAGAAGCTGAAAACATTACTATGCTGCCAGATGGCAATGCTGAATTAACCAAACAAATGGGTATGTTAGTGGACATGGCTCAAGCTGGCTTTGGCTCGCGATCTTGGCGTTACTCGATGTTAGTTAAAAACGGTAAAATTGAAAAAATGTTTATTGAGCCGCAAAAGCCTGGCGACCCGTTTGAGGTTTCTGACGCAGACACTATGTTGGACTACATAAACCCTAACGCTAAAAAACCAGTGCCGGTGTCTCTTTTTGTAAAGCCTGGCTGTCCTTTCTGTACAGCGGCAATAGACATGTTGAATGAACGCAATATGCCTTTTGAAACTATCGTGCTAGGCCAACAAGCGACGCTTACAAGCTTAAAAGCCATGACAGGTCGTGAGAAAGTGCCTCAAGTATTTATTGAGGGCAAGCTAATCGGTGGCAGCGACGAGTTAAAAGAATACTTTTCAGCTTAAAACTCTGAATATAAAATTCAGTTTTCTGCCTAATATTAAAAGGGTTATTCAACTTACATTGAATAACCCTATATATAAAAAACCTCGATAATAAAATGCATTTTATTCAATACACTTTACCCTCGAGGTTTATTTTATTTTATCAAAGCTTTATGTATAAGCTTTTAAAAGGTACTTAGTATTTAGAAACCATGTCTTCTAAAGAGATAACCTTAATTTTATCTGCATGCCCTGCTGTACCAAACGCTTCATAACGATCAACAACAATATCTTGCATTGCAGTTACCGTTTTAGCTAGGTATTTACGAGGATCAAATTCACTTGGGTTTTCTGCAAGGAATTTACGAACTGCACCCGTAGATGCTAAACGAAGATCTGTATCGATATTGACTTTACGAACACCGTGTTTAATACCTTCAACAATTTGATCAACTGGCACACCATAAGTTTCAGGAATTTCACCACCAAACTCATTGATAATAGCTAACCACTCTTGCGGTACCGAAGATGAACCGTGCATTACTAAGTGAGTGTTTGGAATGCTTTTGTGAATCGCTTTGATTCGATCAATCGCTAAGATATCGCCTGTAGGTGGACGAGTAAACTTATAAGCACCGTGAGATGTACCACAAGCAATCGCTAAAGCATCTACGTTTGTTTTAGCAACAAAGTCAGCCGCTTCTTCTGGGTCAGTCAACATTTGTTCTTTTGTTAGAATACCTTCTGCACCAATGCCGTCTTCTTCACCAGCTTGACCCGTTTCTAGTGAGCCTAGGCAACCTAATTCACCCTCTACTGAAACGCCACAAGCGTGAGCCATTTCAACAGTACGACGAGTAACATCAACGTTGTAGTCATAGTCTGAAGGCGTTTTGCCATCTTCCATTAATGAACCGTCCATCATTACTGATGAGAAACCAAGTTGAATTGAACGCTGACAAACTGCTGGAGACGTACCATGATCTTGGTGCATACAAACAGGAATGTGAGGAAACTCTTCAATTGCAGCTAAAATTAGATGACGTAAGAATGGCGCACCTGCATATTTGCGAGCACCAGCTGACGCTTGAACAATAACCGGACTGTTTGTCTTGTCAGCAGCGGCCATAATGGCGCGCATTTGCTCAAGGTTATTTACGTTAAATGCTGGAACACCGTAACCATACTCTGCAGCATGGTCTAAAAGTTGGCGCATTGAAATTAAAGCCACATTTCACTCCTATCGATTTTGGGTCGTGTTGAACGTTTTTGTAATCGGTTTTTGTAACCTGTGATGTAATTCTACATAACGACTTACAAAATGTCTTTCAACTTTTAACTTTCTTTTTATTTACCTGACAACAATTGTATACGTGCCGATTGCCAATGCTTAAAAGTTAGCCTAGTATAAAGAGTTCATTAATTAAGCGATTTGGTAAAAAATAATTATAGAACAGCTAATTAAATGGAAACGTCTCACCAACCACTTTCGAAGCGAGTATAGACTAATGCTATTTTTTGACTTTAATTATTACCATGAAAGTAACGAACAGAGCAAAGACTTGGTTTGTAAATGTGGCGCTAAAGCTAAGGCTCAGACTGCTTATAAGCTCCTCACTTTTTTTTCCTTTCCATTTATGTTGACGAATAAAAGCTTGCATTATAAATGTTACCGATGTCTGCGTGAACAAAGTTCAGATGAGTCTATGAAAGCAAGCAACACACCATCCATAGTAAAAATCCAGTTAGCACTGGGTTGGTTCTTAATTTCTCTTATTATATTGTCGGCGATTACGACTATAAAATTCATCTACCCTAACGATCAAGAGTTACGACTTACGCCTAAAATAGGCGACTTAGTTTCTTTAAATAGAGAGGCCATTGATAAAACTGGCGAGTTTTTATCTCACCCTTTCACTTTAGCCAGAGTCACGGCCGTTAGAGATGACGACTTAACATTAGTGGTAAGTAAGTGGCAATTTCCGGATCAATTTTCATTAATGAAAGACTTTTTGGCCCAAAAAGATCAATTAAACAGTTATTTTTTAAACAATAAAATTATTTTATCTCGCGATCTTCTAAACGACAAAACCATTACACCCGTTGTGAGAAGACGCAACGCGAATTACGATAGAGAAAAAATACACAGCACAAATTTCTTTAAGTAGCATTTTAGATTGCCACATGACTAGTTTAGAATTAAGGCAACGCCTCTAAAATAGGACGAGTTGTGTGACAAATCACTTTAACAACCAACCATTATTATTGAACTGTGATTTAGGTGAAACTGACCTAATTACAAGTGACAGTATCGAGCATATTGTCATGCCTCATATTGATATGGCCAATATCGCTTGCGGTGGACATGCTGGCAATAAAGAGGTCATGGCGACGACCATGAAACTCGCAATAAAATACAAGGTGGAAATTGGCGCCCACCCAAGCTATCCAGACCGAGATAATTTTGGTCGCAAAAGTCTCAATATATCCGACCTTGAGCTATTTGATTCACTTCTGTTTCAATTAAGTGAGTTTTTATCCGTTGCGAAAAATCTTGGTGTCTCTCCTAGCTATGTAAAGCCACATGGTGCGCTGTACAATGATTTGGCTAAATCAAAGTTACTTTGTAAAACGGTTATGTCGGTTATAAATGAAGTAAACCAGACTGCTTCTGATCAATATTTAAAACTGATGGTGTTATCTTCTGTTCCCAATTTTGTTTTAGAATTCGCTAAACAATTTAATATTACTTTAATTTTTGAAGCATTTGCCGACCGCCAATATTTACCAGATGGCAACTTAATGCCTCGCGCTGGTAACCCTAATGCAGTGTTAGATTTCTTACCTTCTTTACACCAAGTCCATTTCATAAGCCAACACCAAGCAGTTATAAACTCGGAAGGCTCGTTAACAAATATCAATGCTGCAAGTATTTGTGTGCATGGCGACAACCAAGTTGCAGCAAGACAAATTGAGTTAATAAAGGACAGTTTAAACAGCAATATCTATATAGACTTTGTTTCGCCCTATGAATTTACTTTTAGATCTAAGTCTCCTGATAATGACTTTCAATGGTTGCAAAATTATCTACTATCTAATTTTCAGCGACTAATTTTGAATGTAACCTTGGCTTCTACTTCGTTGTTAATAAAAACAAAAAGTGACGAAATCGGCGTCACAAAGTTGATAAAAGAATCACTTCGTACATTAAAAAATCCGCTGACCGAACACCAAAATCAAAAAATGAACACCATTACTTTGCCAATTTATTATGGTGAAGAAGTAGGATTAGATTTACACACTATTGCGAAAGAGTTGGACCTTAGCGAAGAAGAAACCATTAAATTGCACCTGAATAGTCATTACAGTGTTAAAGCAATAGGATTTGCCCCTGGTTTTGCTTACTTGAACGGCTTGCCTAATGAACTTTGCTTACCTCGATTAAAGCAGCCAAGAACGTCAGTACCAAAAGGCTCAGTCGCCATCGCTGAATCAATGACCGCCATTTACCCGCAATCTTCTCCTGGTGGTTGGCGAATTATCGGTAATTGTCCGCTGCCGTTATTCGACATCCATAAACCCGACAAACCGCTTTTATATAGTGTTGGTGACACGGTTCGTTTTCGTCAAATCGATAAACAAGAGTTTGAGTCGATAAAAGCTGGTTCTGAAAAAGTTAATCCCAAGACTAATGCAACTTCAGCGAACCCCACGCTTCAAGTTATTAAGTCTGGGCCACTAACTACAATTCAAGATATGGGCCGCTTTAATGTTGGTCAATACGGCATAACACAATCGGGGGTTATGGACACATATGCCGCAGGTTGGGCGAATAGGCTACTGGGAAACAAGGCTCGAGACGCCGTTTTAGAGATCACTCTGGGTAATTTTGAGTTTATTAGCCTTGTCGATTGTTTAATATGTGTGACTGGTGCAACTGTAAAGTTGACCATAAACGGAGCGGAACAACCACTTTGGAAAGTGATAGTGTTGAACAAAAATGACAAAGTCACCTTATCATTCGCGGTATCTGGTCTGCGCGCTTATATGGCAATACAGGGAGGATTTAACGCCAATACTTTTTGGGGTAGCGCATCAACCTGTGTAAGAGAAAGTATTGGTACAATTATTAAAGATAAGTCTATATTAAGTGCCAACCAATATAGCGCAAAAAGTAACAACATTGAGGATATTAATAATCTAAAGAAGCTACATGAACGTGCACTTGCTCCGCGCTTTATCCCTCAATATTCAACGGACATAACATTAACGTTTAAATTAGGCGCTCAATTTAAATTGTTTGAAGAATGCTACCCGAGTGGCCTAGCGGCTATCGAAAACATGAACTTTGTGGTTTCACCCCACTCTGATCGAATGGGAGTAAGATTGGAGACAAAAACAAATGACTTGAGTCACGATATAAGTATTGAATCTGAAGGTATTTCTTTCGGTGCGATACAGATTCCACCCAACGGACGGCCTGTCATTATGATGGCTGATCGGCAAACTTTGGGGGGATACCCAAAAGTTGGTCATCTCACTCCTGAAAGTTGCTCTAAAGTTGCACAAGCAAGGCCTGGTACTAGAGTAACATTAGTCTTTACAACAAAAGATTAGTGGAAAGTTCTTATGTAATTTAAAAGTAAAAGGCACCGTTTTAAAAGTGCCTTTCCATCACAATCTAGCCTTTAGCGCGTTGCTCTAAAATTTCAACGGCTGGTAATACTTTACCTTCAACAAACTCTAAGAAAGCACCGCCACCTGTAGAGATGTATGAGATTTTGTCCGATAAGCCATATTTATCAATTGCGGCTAACGTGTCACCGCCACCAGCAACTGAGAATGCGTCACTTTCTGCAATAGCTTGTGCAACTACTTCCGTGCCTTTTGCAAAATTATCAAACTCAAATACACCACAAGGGCCATTCCAAAGGATTGTTTTAGCATTCTTTAATACGTCTGCTAATGCTTGTGCTGATTCCGGACCTAAATCTAAGATTTGCTCATTGTCTTCAACTTCAGACACATCTTTAATGACAGCTTCTGCCGTATCAGAAAACTCAGTAGCGACTCTAACGTCAGTAACATTAGGAATATCAAGTTCAGCCATTAAACGTTTTGCTTCAGGAATTAAGTCCGCTTCGTGCAATGACTTTCCAACGTTATAGCCACGAGCGGCAACAAATGTATTTGAAATGCCGCCACCAACAATAAGTTGGTCACAGATTGTAGACAGCGATTGAAGTACCGTTAATTTTGTAGACACTTTTGAGCCACCAACTATCGCCACCAAAGGGCGAGCTGGATTATCCAACGCTTTACCTAATGCTTCTAGCTCCGCGGCTAATAGAGGGCCAGCCGCAGCAACAGGCGCATACTTTGCCACGCCATGCGTTGAGCCTTGAGCGCGGTGAGCAGTACCAAATGCGTCCATTACAAACACATCACACAAGGCAGCATACTGCTTAGCTAACTCGTCGGAGTTTTTCTTTTCGCCAATATTAAAGCGAACGTTTTCTAAAACAACCACTTCACCTTCTTTAGCATCAACACCATTTAGGTAGTCTTTAGCTAACGATACTGGTGCGCTTAACTTTTCATTTAAATTATCAACAACAGGCTGCAATGAGAATTCTTCATTGTATTCACCTTCCGTTGGTCGTCCTAAATGAGACATTACTAATACTTTGGCGCCTTTATCCAATGCAGCTTGAATAGTCGGAATAGAAGCGTCAATGCGAACAGCAGAGGTCACTTTACCATTTTGAACTGGCACATTTAGGTCTTGACGGATCAGTACGGTTTTACCGGCTAAATCTAAGTCCATCATCTTGATTACTGTCATTTCAAATCCTTCAACTCTGTTTATATCGATAGTTTAATTATTTAAATTGGGTTCTAGTTATTTATATCAAGCAAACTCATTAATCTAGTATGAACACTAAAAGTATAAGCTCACTCGTTTAACGCTTCAAAAATGGCTGTAAAGAGGCGGTTGTATCCAACATACGATTCGCAAAGCCCCATTCATTATCACACCATACAAGAAGCTTGATTAACCTTTTGTGGCTAACGCGTGTTTGATTACCATCAACAATGGCAGAATGCGGATCATGGTTAAAATCAACAGATACTAAAGGCTCTTCGGTATAACCTAATATTCCCGACAGACCATTGTTACAAGATGCAACAATAGCTTGGTTCACATCATTAATAGTGACATCGGCGTTAACTGTTAAACTCAAATCCATGGCCGTTACATTGATTGTAGGAACACGAACCGCAATGGCTTCAAAACGTCCTGCAAATTTAGGTAAAATACGTTCAATCCCCGCGGCTAACTTTGTATCTACAGGAATAATACTCTGGCTTGCGGCACGAGTTCTGCGTAAGTCTGGATGATATGCATCTATAACCTGTTGGTCGTGCATAGAAGAGTGAATGGTGGTAATAGTGCCACTGTCTACGCCAAACGCATCATCAATCGCTTGGATTACTGGTACCACACAGTTTGTTGTGCAAGAGCCGTTAGAAATAACATTTTGTTCATCTGTTAATGAGGCTTGGTTAATACCAAAAATGATGGTGTTATCTACATCGGGATCCGCTGGGTGAGAAAATATTACCTTTTGAGCGCCAGACTTTATGTGTAATGCACCCTCTTCTCTTGATTTAAAAACGCCAGTACATTCTAAGACTACGTCTACCTTCAAGAGCTTCCAAGGTAACGAATTTAGATCTTCAATATGTAAAAGCTCAATATGATCACCATCAACCACTAAATTTTGTTGTTCGTTTAAATGAACATCAAAACCAAAACGGCCATGCGATGTATCATATTTTAATAAGTGGGCAATACCTTCCGGGTCGGCAATTTCGTTAATTGCCACCACGTTAAACTCGTCACTGCGATTTGTTTCATAAATAGCACGCAATACATTGCGACCAATGCGACCAAAACCGTTGATTGCGATATTAATAGGACGAGCGTTCTCTGACATGACGTTGATTTCCTGAAGCCCTGCTAAGTAAGTTTGCAAAGCATTTACTGCTAAAAATAAAACTGCTTTACGAATAAAACAAAAAAAGCGAGCACATATAATACTCGCTTTTTTAACAATATTAAATTGTAGAACGAGACTCGGTTAAAAGCCTCGAATTAAAATTTACAGTGACTGTACAGTTTTAATCACGTTTTCTACGGTGAAACCAAAGTGTTTCATTAGTTCGCCACCTGGTGCAGACTCACCAAACGTTGACATACCAACGACTTTGCCACCAAAACCAACATATTTATGCCAGTAATCAACGTGTGCTGCTTCAATAGCAACTCGTTTTGTTACTGAATTTGGTAGAACAAGCTGCTTGTAGTCATCATCTTGCTCGTCAAACAAATTAGTACAAGGCATAGAAACAACGCGTGTTGCTGTACCACTTGCATTAAGCTCAGCCGCTGCTTTAACGGCTAATTCAACTTCAGAACCCGTCGCAATTAGAATAACTTCTGGTTCACCTTCAGAATCAACAAGGATGTAACCACCTTTTTCAATCATTTCTACTTGCTGCTCTGTACGAGCTTGCGAAGGAAGACCTTGGCGAGAGAAAATTAGAGAGCTAGGCCCTTCGTTATACTCAAGTGCTGATTTCCATGCAATAACAGACTCAACACCGTCGGCTGGACGCCACGTATGCATATTTGGCGTCATGCGTAAGTTAGCAATTTGCTCAATTGGTTGGTGCGTTGGACCATCTTCACCTTGACCAATTGAATCGTGCGTATACACAAAAATGTTTTGAATACCCATTAGCGCAGACATACGAACGGCGTTACGAGCATATTCCATAAACATTAGGAAGGTTGCACCGTAATTAATAAAACCGCCGTGAAGCGAAATACCATTCATGATGCCACTCATACCAAACTCACGTACACCGTAAAAAATGTAGTTGCCGGCAGCGTCGTCTTGAATACCTTTTGAACCAGACCAAAGCGTTAAGTTAGAACCCGCTAAGTCAGCTGAACCGCCTAGTAACTCAGGTAATAATGGTGCAAACGCTTCAATCGTATTTTGAGAAGCTTTACGTGTTGCTAAACTTTCTGCTTTTTGTTGAGTTGTTAATGCTAGTTGGAATGCTTTTTCTGAAAAGTCTTCCGGTAGCTCACCAAGAATAACTCGACGTTCAAATTCAGCCGCTAATTCAGGGTATGCATTTTTATACGCAACAAATTGCTCGTTCCATGCGTTTTCGTCTTCTTGGCCCGCTTCTTTTGCGTCCCACAATTCATACACATCCGCAGGTATTTCAAATGGCGCATGTGGCCAGTTTAAGAATTCACGAGTTGCAGCAATTTCTTCATCGCCTAGAGGTGCGCCATGGCAATCATGGGTGCCTTGTTTGTTAGGCGAGCCAAAACCAATTGTCGTTTTACAAATAATAATAGAGGGCTTGTCGATAATAGACTGTGCTTCCGTTACGGCATTAGCAACTGCTTCTGGATTGTGGCCATCTACATTTTCAACTACATGCCAGCCATACGCTTTAAAACGAGCTGCTGTATCTTCTGTAAACCAACCTTCTACTTCACCGTCAATGCTAATACCGTTGTCATCATAAAATGCAACTAACTTACCTAACTTTAAAGTACCAGCTAATGAACATGCTTCGTGAGAGATGCCTTCCATTAAACAACCATCACCTAAGAAACAATATGTGAAGTGATCAACAATATTATGCTCGTCGCGGTTAAACTGCGCCGCTAACGTTTTTTCAGCAATGGCCATACCTACCGCGTTTGAAACACCCGCGCCTAATGGTCCAGTTGTGGTTTCAACACCTGGCGTGTAACCATACTCTGGGTGACCTGGTGTTTTTGAATGTAACTGACGGAAGTTTTTAACGTCTTCAATTGAAACGTCATAACCTGATAAATGCAGTAATGAATAAATTAGCATTGAGCCGTGGCCATTTGATAAAACAAAACGGTCTCTGTCGGCCCAGTTAGGGTTAGTTGGATTGTGCTTTAAAAAACCACGCCATAGAACTTCGGCGATATCGGCCATGCCCATTGGGGCACCAGGGTGTCCTGATTTTGCTTTCTGAACTGCATCCATGCTTAAAGCACGAATGGCATTTGCTAGGTCTGTTCTCGACGCCATGCTAATTCCTATATTTATATTGGTTTTGTGCAAGCCGCTATTTGACCTAAATTTGCCTCGTAAAGCAACGCCAATCGTGCATTTATTATAGCTATTGGATCAATTTTATTAATTACAAATAATTCTATTGCGTTATAATGCGGCAATTAGTTAACACTCATTTATGGATAATCATGATCAACACTCAACTTCCTTTGGTTGACCTTCACCGTCACTTAGACGGCAACATTGCACCTAAAACAGTTTGGGAACTTGCCAAACAACACAATATCGACCTGCCTGGTAATAGCTTAGAAGAGTTTACGCCGCATGCCCAAATTCAAGGTCAGTCATCAGATTTGTTAGGTTTTTTGCAAAAGTTGGATTATGGCGTATCTGTACTTGCTGATTATGACGCTATCTACCGCGTTGCTTATGAAAATATGGCGGACGCTAAAGCTCAGCAAATAGATTATACCGAACTGCGTTTCTCTCCTCACTACATGGCAATGGCCTATAACTTGGACATGGCTGAGGTTGTAAACGTTGTGGCTGATGCTGTTGCCGCAGGTAGCAGAGATTTTGGCGTAAAAGCGAATCTAATTGGTATTCTTAGCCGCACATTTGGCGTAGAAACTTGTATGAAAGAGTTACAAGCTATCCTAGCGCATAAAGATAAAGTTATTGCGTTAGACTTAGCAGGCGATGAATTTAATTTCCCGGCAACGATGTTTGTTGACCACTTTAAATTGGCGCGTGACGCTGCTTTAAATATTACTGTGCACGCTGGTGAAGCTCGCGGCCCTGAAAGCGTTTGGGACGCAATTAACTTATTAGGTGCAACACGAATTGGTCATGGCGTTGCAGCTATAAAAGACTCAAAACTAATGGATTACTTAGTAGAAAATAACATCTCTATTGAGTCTTGCCCTACTTCAAATTATCAAACAGCGACAATAGACGATATTAAAAAGCATCCTCTTCGTACTTTTTATAATCATGGCGTTAATGTGTTCTTAAATACCGATGATCCTGCGGTATCAAACATTGATATATTAAACGAATATAAAGTGGCTCAAGAGATTCTAGGCTTCAACAATGATGAACTTAGTCAGATTCAAAAGAATGGCGTAAAAGCGGCTTTTTTAAGTGAAGATGAGCGCAAAGCTCTATTCGCATCAAAGGCTTAATTCTTACTTGAAATTATTCATTAGGCGCTAATATTAGCGCCTGTTTGTTGCTGAACTATTATCTTCATACAGTGTTTCAGCAATAACATCTTCTGCAAAAGACACTCTTTTAGCCTTAACGGCGTCACAATGACTCACTAAGTAAATGCTTTCGAATACGGTTTTTGGCAGCTTTTGCACCTCAACATCGTTAATACTTCTAAACGCTTGAACGGCAAAATTTGGTAATACTGTAAAACCAAGACCCAGTGCTACAGGCTCTAGTATCAAAGCAATTTGATTGGAGAATCCACCCAAATGAAATTGTTCGATTGAAGTAAACTCATCAAAGTTTGCACTTAACAATAAATTGGCATGATGAGCCGCATCGGGATGATTAATAAACTGTCGTTTTTTGAGCGACTCCCAGCTGTTAATCGTCACACCTTTGGGCGCGACAAGAACCAACTCCTCTTGAGCAATGGCCTTATAGCTAAGTTTAGGATCTAGGTTTTTATGAGTCACTAGACCCACATCTACCTTTTGTGCTTTAACAAGCTGCTGAATATTGTCGTTCGGCGCAAACTGATAATCAATGATCAGGTTTGGAAAGTCACATTGCAGCTTTAACAGTTCAGGGTAAAGCTTTAAACCTATACTACCAGGGGAGCGAATACTTAAATTCCCACTCGTTTTATTGTCGTCTTTAACTCTGGCTTCTAACTCGTTCATCGACTTCAATAACGCTTTACCCGATTCATATAAGTCTCTTCCAGCGCTGGTTACCGTAAATGACTTCCCACTTCGAATAAGCAATTGAACCTCTAGATGAGCCTCTAGTTTACGAATATGTTGGCTGACTCCAGATTGAGTCATATAGAGTTTTTCGGCTGTTTTTGTAAAATGCCCTATATCGACCAAATTACAGAACGTTGTTAACCACATCTGATTTATCATGCTTTTCCTGGGTTGAGGCTCGCCAAACTGGCTCTTTATATTTCATATACTTTATCCGAACCCATTATGATTACAAACTATTATCAATACTATTAATTATGATAATTTTTCATTACTACAAAAGTAACTAAACTAGGCTCTGTTATATCAAGTTAGGTGGCTTCGCCCACTGCTAGCACTTTAATTAGGAGAGTATTATGGCAACACCCTACCCTCGAACATTTTCGCACATTGGGATTTCAGTACCTAACGTAGAAAAGGCCGTTGAGTTTTATACACAAGTATTAGGTTGGTATTTAATAATGGAGCCAACCGAAATTACGGAAGACAATTCACCAATAGGAGAAATGTGTACCGATGTATTTGGACCAAAGTGGGAAAAATTTAAAATCGCGCACTTATCTACCGGCGACCGCGTGGGTGTTGAGATTTTTGAATTCAAAAATCAACAGCAACCTAAAGATAATTTTGAATATTGGAAAACCGGTATTTTTCACTTTTGTGTGCAAGATCCGAACTTGGAAGAATTGGCAGAAAAAATCGTTGAAGCCGGTGGCAAAAAACGTATGGAAAAACCAAGGTATTATTACCCGGGAGAAAAGCCATATCGCATGATTTATATGGAAGACCCATTTGGTAATATTCTAGAAATATACAGCCACAGCTACGAACTTACCTACGCCGCTGGCGCTTACTAGTAAGACAAACGTCTCTAGAGCTTTACGAAAAATAATAGAATGCCGCTCCGTTTTTTGAAGCGGCATTTTTCTGTCTGTTTGCCTGTTTGTTTGCCTGCCTGTTTTTTTGATCAAAAACTCATGCTTTTTTTCGGCTTGGGAAAACAAAAAACTGATACAACAAGGTTAATGAAACAATATAGAACATTGATGACAAAAACAGTGGCCAGTGTGAACTTAGTTGCAGTAACACTCCACCAAATATAGCGGCAAACACATTGGCGATACAAAATGTTGTTGTTAATAAGCCCATTGCAGCACCGTTCTTTTTACCCGATTGGTTTTCACTTATGTAAACCGGTAAAAGACCGTTGAAGGTCGCCACTAAAATTCCGGTTAATGAGAAAATAACTAAAGTACTAATACCCGACGTAAACGGCACTATAAATAGCATCAACGCCAAACCTAAAATAGCTCGGGTCATTGGCCTTAATAGCCCAAATTTACGTTGCACTATGGTAACTACAAATATTGAGGTAAGTGTCATAAAAATCGTCATATTGGTTGTCGCTAAACCAATACCTAACGCATCATAACTTTGCGTATCCACCAGCCATACTGGATAAAATTCGTAAAATAAGTTCATCGCTAAGGCGTAGAAAAAGTAAATAAAAAACAGTTTTCTCATCCACGGTTGAGCAACCAGTCTTAATGAGTTTTCTTTGTAAGCTGACTCCCAAAGACTCATTTTAAACTCGGGTATTTCTCTATTAGTTTCAATTAATACGGCCTTTACTAAAACCACACATAAGATAGAAGCGACAGCGGCTGCAAACATAGCTGAATGCGCACCATACTGTGCAAGCGCACCACCAATTAACGGACCTAACAGCCAGCCCACAAAGACTGCACTATTAATTAGCGATACGGCTCTTGTTTTTTCTTCTGATAATTTTGCTAGCGGCTTTGATGAATCTTTTGTTGCTGCCTTAGCTGACTCTTCACCAATATCAAGCGCAATTGCTCTGGCTATTGCAACATTACCCTCAGTAATTCCAGTTAAAAACCGACTTGTAATTAATAAAAAATAGTCTTCAATGTAGAGTGCATAAGCTGAAACTAAATAACCAAAAAAGCAGATCATTAGAGTTTGGCTTAATACTCTGCGGCGGCCAAATCGGTCCGAAAGTGCTCCAATAAAGCTGCTACCAATAAAAATACCAAGTGGGTAAATAGCAAATAAAACCGTTAACAGTGTTTCACCACTATAACCGCCATATGAATTAAGGGCTGTTGCAGGTGCGTCGATAAAAAGCGGCGTTAAAACTGGATAAGGCAACGACAGTCCCATGCATGCCAGCAAAGTGACGCAAAGTGCCACCCATAACTTAGCTGAAATACCTAAAAACATACGCACCCTTATGCTGATTTAATGACCCAAGATTATGCGCTTAGTCCCTTACTTATACCAACAAATAAAACTAATAGAGTTGATAAACCAGCTTTGTTGAACTTTTTTGATAAGAATTGGGCCAACTATCTTTTCATTCCGTAAAAAACTTCCTACTATGAATATAGGTTAAATAGTATGCAAGCTTTAGGGATGGATGAACTGAATAGCCCCAATTTATCGGCATTGGTTGTAGAGCAACAGTCTCTAGCGCAGAGTCATATTAAATATTCCCTTCAGCATTTAGGTTTAGAGCGGATTGACTTTGTTGATCGCGCTCACCTTGCTATCGAAGCTCTGCAAAAAAGGCAATACCAGGTTATTCTTTGTGCATACCAGTTAAATAAGGGGAGTGACGGCTTTCAGCTATTTGAAAAAATCACAAAACAAGGCTTAATTACCGCAAGTACCACATTCATTTTTATGAGCTCGGAAAATGATATGTCACTTAGTCAGAGTATTATTGAACTAGAGCCCGATGATTTCCTGCTAAAACCTTTTACCTCCAAGGAGCTCGAACTAAGAATTAACCGAATATTGTCAAAAAAAATAGCTCTGCAGCCTATTTTCAATTGCATAGAAATGGGTGATGTAACAAGCGCGTTGGATTTGATTGATAAACAAATTAGTGACAATGAGCAACCAAGTTGGCTTTCATACTTAGTAAGATTAAAAGGAAATATACTAAAGAAAACAAAGGACTGGTCTCGTATAGAAACCTTCTATATATCCGTACTAAAAATTAAACACTTCTCTTGGGCGCAACTAGGGTTAGTTGAGAGTTATATACATTTAGGCAAGTATGCAGAAGCAAAACGTATTCTGGAAGGCTTGTTAGAAAACCCTGCAACTAAACTGCAAGCGCTGGATCTTCTCTCAACAATTTATGAACAGAACAAAGAGTTTGAACAAGCATTGTCCCACTTAAAAACCGCTTGTATTTTGTCTCCTAGAAATATAGAGCGACAACAACATCTTGTTGATATAGCAAGGATCACACAAGACTTTGAGTCGCAATACATGGCAAGTGGTTACATAGTAAAACACTTACGCCATTCTATGTACGAAGCGCCTAACTTATATTTAAACGCAATTAGAGCTAATATTGATTATGGTTTGACTACTTTTAACGACTCGGAAATGCAACGCCTTGCTAAACAAAGCCAGCATATTTTAGACAACTTAAAACGAAAGTTTCCTAAAGTGCCGCTGGAAGACCAAATAGATGTCGCAACGGCACGAATCCATTATTTAAAAAACGAGTCCGATAAAGCAAAACACCTTATTAAATTAAAAGCAGATAAATCTAAGGACTATCCTATTGAAGACTTAGAAGATGCATTAGATTATGCAAAGGCCCTACATGAAGTTGGTTTCCACAATGACTCTATCAATGTTTTCAACGAAATAGAACAATTAGCTGCGCAATCTAATAATCCATTGTTTTCACTTTATATATCGTCAGAAAAACAACTAAGACAAGAAGTAAAAGAGTCACCTAAGGTACTCAACAACAATGCCGTTTCTTTTTATTCTAGAGGCAAGTTAAACGAAGCGTTAAAAGCATTTAAAACTGCGTTTAGAATAATGCCCAAAAGCCCTGCTATTGCACTTAACTTATTGCAAACCATTGCCGAAAGCCAATTTTTAGATCCAACGTCAGAAGAGGTTCAGTCACTTATTTAGCAATGTAAAGCAACAGTAAATACATCAACATTAACCGATGAACAATCAGTTCGTTATGCAAAAATACAATCTTCATTGCTAGAAGAAAGAGTGTAACGCCTGCGTGATGATATGTTTGAACATCGTGTCTTTGTTACTCATGTTTTGGCGTTTATAGTTTCTTCAGGTCCTTTAGACAACCAATGATGGAAGAAGCGTTTTATTTTTTTTGAAGAGAGCCAATACCACGTTAAATAAATTCCCGTTAGAAAAATCACCGGAGCTGACCAATGGACTACAAACTTACTGTTAATAAGTCCAAGAGTTTGTACGCTTAAGTCAGCGAACAAGCCAAGAAACAATAATAAAAAGCTCGATTTCCATAATATTCGTTCAACTCGTTCGTAAATACGAGCTTTACTTAAAAATAGGATATACACAAACAATCCAGATAAGCCAATAAACAGCGCAGATACAAACACCCGGCTATCAGAATATATGAGTGATAAAATAAGAGATGGGTCTTTACGGTGGGTAAGCGACATTAACCAAATAAAATAGCCGCGCATTAAATACAAAGTAACCAAGTAGTAACCCACTGGCACTTTAACTCTACCTTCTAAATCAAAATCCGAAAACAACACGGACACTACCTAATCATATTAACTATTAATTTGATTGTGCCATAGAAATTACTTCAACTAAATGTTCAATTGGCTGGATTCCGCAAAGTCCAATCTCTTCATTCACAATCATCATAGGAGCCTCAGTAATGCCTAATTCCTTAGTGAGAAGCTCATCGTCTTTGAGTAAAGTCTCCACTTGCCTTGTTTCAATCAACGCGTTATTTGAATAATTTAAGTTTTTATAAAAGTTTTCTATGGTCTCAGTAGCGATCTTTGTACCTTGCTCCCAAAAAGCAGTGAATAAAAAATCAACAAACGGCTCAGCGACGCCTTTTAACTCCGCTGCTTTTATTGATTCAGATAAGCTTGTTTCCGGTAAGTGCAAAATATCTAGTTGCATGTCTCTGCCTAATATTTTTGCATGTTTTTTAAAGTCTTCGAAAAGGAGTTGCGACCAAACCTCCGACTGCTCAAACGTTTGAGTATAGAATTGTTTTATGTCCCAGATATTTTGTCCAGAGACTGCCTGGTCTGATATCTCAGGAAACCATTTGTATTCGGTTACTACATTTTGACAGCCCGAAACAGCAATTGCTGACTTCAGTTGTAAGTGAGCCAGATAACTATATGGACTTAGAATATTTAACCAAAATTCAATTTTCATCATTACTTGCCTAATAAAACCAATATCTTTAATCGTTATTAAGCAAGTAACATTCCGAAATAAACAATAATTTTAATTACATAAGGTTAATTTAATAAACTAGCCGCTACTTGTTGGTTACTATTTGCCTGCCCCGCCATCGCGGTAGAGATGTTAGTCTGAATTTGTTGCTGAACCAAATTTGCAGACTCTTGAGCAAAGTCTGCGTCTTCAATGCGACTGCGAGCCGACTCCGTTTGCACGTAAACATTATTGAGGTTATTAATTGTAGAAGTAATTCTATTTTGAAATGCACCGATTTGACTGCGGCTTGCACCAAAGTCTTGAATTAGGCCTTGGCTTGTTTCAATAGCGGCTTGTGCACCAGCCTGAGTGGTAACGTCAATACTATTGAACTGTTCAATTTGCTCATTAAAACTTGATGTACTAAAACCTATTTGCTCACCCGCATTAGCCCCAACCTGAAAATTTTTATTTTGAGAATTACCAAAAATTTGTTGCCCTGCAAATGTAGTATTTTGCTGAACATCAGATACTTGCTGCTGCAATTGAGTAATTTCAGATTGAATTGCTTTGCGATCTGCGGCAGATAAAGTACCGTTAGCAGCTTGAATAGATAGCTCATTAACTCGTTGACTCGCGTCGGTAACACTTTCGAACGCAGAATCAGCAACTGATGCATAGCTATATGCATCATTCGCATTCCGAACTGCGACTTGAATCCCTGACGCCTGCGAAAACAAACGTTGGGCAATTTGAAAACCCGCAACGTCGTCTGACGCAGAGTTAATCTTTAAGCCCGTCGCAAGCCGTTCAAGGGACTTCTCTTGCTGTTCTTTCACTTTATTTAAGTTTGTTGTGTTTAGATTTGAGATGTCAGAGTTGATTTTCATTACACGCTCCTTACAACAACGTTATCTAGTAAGTATATGCGCAGTTCAAATAATAGACAAGGAGTTCACTCCTCACCTTATAGAGAGTAGTGTTAAGTGTTTAGAAATGAGTTAGCTTAAAAGAGTAAGTGCGAGTCGCCCCGACTGATTTGCTTGAGACAGTAAAGAGGCAGATGCTTGTTGAATAATTTGAAGTTTAGACAATTTTGCGGTTGCCGAGGCAAAATCGGTATCTCTTATTCTAGAAACGGATGCTGTGAGGTTTTCCTTTTGGTTATTAAGGTTATTAATCGAACTTTCCATCCTATTCATTACAGCACCAAAGCTAGACCGTTCAAAGTCTATCAGAGCTAATGCTTTGTCGACTTCAGTAATGGCACGCTGAGAGTCTGCAAATGTTGTAACACCTAAATCTTCAATTCCTAATGATGTAGTTCCAAATGCATTCGTTCTAACAGAAATAGTTTCATTTGCATAGGAACCCACTTGAAACGTAAATACAGTACTACCAGAGCCAGGACGTAATCTAGGCTCTGCGAGATCTTCGATAAACGTACTGTAATCTCTACTTGATATAGCATTTGCGAGTATGTCTTCACCATTTAGTGTTGAGCCATTATCCGCATCTCTGCCGCCAATAGCACCAGTATCGTCATTACCTAAGTTTATGTCGGTATCCCAAAATGTAGACTTGTTTGCATTAAAGTCAGCAATAAAATCGGCTTCATCGTCCCATGTCCCTTCTTCAGCTAACGCTTCATTTAGAGTCATTGGATTACCACCGTTTCCTGATGCTAAGTTTTGCATTATTTCTTTGATACCATCACCACCGCCACTTTTTATCGTATCGTGCATGTACCTTGTTGCTAAGAATCCAGCACTGTACTCTGCGGAAGTCCCGCCCCACGCTCCCGTTAAATCAACAGCAGTAACGGCGGCTTTTCCATCAGCTGACAAACGCTCATCAGCGCCATGTATTAATTCCGCAGAACCTTCAACAAACCATGTAGAAACAGCACCTGGTGTGCCTAAATTCCAATTGGCAAATTGAACTGCATGCACCATTTCATGTGCAATGATTCTATCAGCGTATACTCCACCGCCGGTATCGTTACCACTTGGCCCGTTGCTGGGGTTAAACTTTATATCAGCCAAAGAAATGTCCAACGTCATCGAGGTCGCCCGACCATTCGCATCAAATGATCCTGACGAAACCGTTGCCAATGCTCCTGACGCGATATCCGGAGTAAAGGTTACAGCCATTGGAAGGGATTTTGCGTCTATGCCAAAGAATTCACTAATACGTGTTTCTGGCTCAGCCAACCAAGTTTGAAGAAAAGCGAGTTTGTCATTATATTCACCGGCCACTCTCGAATTTGGGGCGTCTTCAAAAACTCGTTGGCCACCAAATGTTGTAGTTTCATTAATGCGATTTAGCTCTTGCTTCAGCGCAACAACTTCCTCGTTCAATGCTTTTCGATCAACGGTTGTATTGGTGGCATTTGAAGACTGCACTGCAATATCACGAATTCGTTGCAGGATGTTTGTTGACTCTTGAAGTGCACCCTCTGCAGTTTGAAGCATTGATATGCCATCATTCGCATTGCGAATTGCGACAGCATATCCACGAATTTGGGCATTTAAGCGGTTGGATATCTGCATTCCTGCAGCATCATCACCAGCAGAGTTGATTCGACTCCCCGAAGCTAACGTTTCATACACGTCCTTCAAAGCATCCGTATTTCTTCGAAATACCGAACTTATCTGTAATGCATTTATGTTAGTTTGGATTTGCATTCAAAACCACCGATTATTACTTATCAACAGTGGTATCGGCGGTTAAAATTTAAACTTTAGTTTTTTTAACCTAATAAACGAACAGCTTGCTCGCCCATCGTATTTGCTTGACTCAGTAGAGCAGTTGACGCTTGTTGCGTAACTTGCAGTTTGGTTAGTTCTGCAGCTTCTTTTGAATAATCGGCATCAACAATTTGGCTCCGGGCATTTTCAGTATTTTCATGAACATTGGATAAATTATGTACTGTCGAAACTAGACGGTTCATAACTGCACCAAAAGAGGCTCTTGACCTATCTACCTTTGCTAAAACAGCATCAATAGTACTAATCGCTTTTTGTGCACTTTCATGTGAACTTAATGAACTGTTACTTAAGCTTGTTTGGTCAGATTGAATAAGTTCATTTGCAGTGCCAATACCACTATTCACTATTCCAAAGTCGATATTAGAAGACGCAGTAAACAACTCCCCATTGGGGCTGTTTAAGGTGATATGACCGCGTAATATTACCGCTGAACCATCATCATCTAGGCTAACCGAATTAGCGACATTCCCATCTACATCAATGGATTGAAGTGTAAGTTGATTTAATACTGTTCCATCTGATTCATAAAAATCAGACACCTCAATGTTTTTGCCATCGTCACTTTTTAAAATAAGCTGCTGTGCGTCATCGTCAAATACAGCTGAAATTCCAGTTGCTGCTGCAGACTCATTGATACGCTCCCTCATTTTTATCAAGTCTTGGTTGTACTCTCCAGTTGACGTAAAGGAGATACTTTCCTGCTGCATACCATTGCCTAACTCAAACGAAACCTGTTCACCTTCGGTAAAACCAGTACGATTAGTCGCTACGCCATCTTGGACATGCAACGTAACTTTGTTAATCGCTTGCGCATCGACGCCGGTAGAGTTAAATACTTGATTTATTTTGGCGGCCATTTTCTCTGCTGAATCACCTGATGATAGCTGTATTGACTGTTCCGTAACCCCGTCCAATGTTAAAATTTCAGAAACTGGACCTGCAACACCAAATCCATTGTTATCAAGGTTACTTCTTGCAGTATTTAAATCGGAGCCTGTGTGAATTGCAGACAATGCTTGCCCATCAAGGCCTTTTTTAGCCAGCGTCAAATCATCTGGAAATGTCGAGATAAAAGAAGCTTCTATTATTTCATTGGACTCTGCACCAACTTGAAAAGATTGTATTCCTAAACTTCCATCAAGAAGTTTCTGGCCACCATATGATGTAGTTTCCGCAATTCTATTGAGTTCTTGTTTCAGATCACCAAACTCTTGGTTTAGAGATTTTAAGTCATCATATCGATTAGTCGCATTAGCTGCTTGGATTGATAAATCACGCATTCTATGCAAAATATTGGTCGTTTCTTGCAACGCCCCTTCTGCAGTTTGTAAGGTCGATATACCATCATTGGCATTGCGAATGGCGACCTGCATCCCACGTCCAAGTTTGTTTAAACGATTCGATATTTGTAAGTTAGCACTATCATCTGCCGCACTCTGCAAACGTTTGCCGCTACTTAAGCTACTAAACCTATCACTAAGTTCCCGAGTATTAGTTTCAATTTGGTTTCCTAGCGCGATAGCCGCCGTGTTGGTCACAATTTGCATTTTAAAATCCTAAAAAGAAATGTTTCTAGATTTTTTAGAGCAAAATTTGCGCCAACCTAACTTTCAGCCACTCAAGTGCTGAAAAAAGTGCTAGCGACCTAAAATCAGATTTTTAAATTTGGTAACGTTGTCTCTGGTATAGTTGTTGGACTGTGGTTTGAGTGACGTACCTAAAATATCACTATTTTTAAACTCAACATTCAGGTGTTCTAAGGCTTTTGCATAAAAGACTAACTCTTCACTGTAAGCAAAGTCTTCATAGGTATACTCAAAGTGGACTTTGCTTTTTAAATTATTCGTGTAGGTTTCAGAGCTCATCAATAGAAACGTTAATGCTCGACTAATCTCAATGACTGACGGTTCACTTTTAGCCAATGATGCTGCCTGCGCAACTATATCCTTTCTTGATAAATAAATGATGGTATTAAAATCAATGGCAAAAACATCCAATCCTTTTTGTAACAACGCAGTGTATAGTAGTTAAATAATGGCTTTTATTTTGCATATTTTCTAAAACTTGCCGTTTTCTATATTTATAATGCAAGCAATGCCTCATACAAGCAAAACTTTATATTTAAGGTACTAACGTGACGTGTAAAAACCTAAAACTTATTGAACAAATAAAAAGTTCAGAAAGGCAGTTACCGGTAACTCGGCCATATTTCCCGCCTATAGAAAACTATACAAAACTTGTTGAGCGTGTATACGAAAATGGTTGGCTAACTAATGGAGGACCTGTATTAGGGGAGTTAACAGAGCGCCTAAAACAAAAATTCCAAACTGAACATTTGCTTATAGTTAATAATGGAACCTCCGCGCTCCAAGTCGCTTACAAAATATTTAATTTAGAAAACAAAAATGTTATTACGTCACCCTATACATTTCCCGCAACAGCAACTGCACTGCAATGGGTCGGTGCAAATGTCGTACACGCAGATATCTGTCCAAAAACTTGGAATTTAGATCCTAAATCAGTTAGAGAGGTTTTAGCTAAACAAAAAATTGACGCTATTGTACCGGTCAATATTTTTGGTAATCCGTGTGACCTTGCCGAATTTGATAGAATTGGAAAAGAATACAATATCCCAATCATTTACGACTCTGCACAAGCCCTGCTCAGTAAATATGATAACCAATCTATTTTTAACTTTGGTGATGTGCACTGTGTTAGCTTTCATGCTACTAAGCTATTTCATACTGTTGAAGGTGGTGCATTAATATTCAAGAATAAAGCACATTACCAAACCGCTCAGAAGCTAATAAACTTTGGTATAGAGTCAAGTGGTGAGGTTTTAATCCCGGGTACAAATGCCAAATTGAGCGAACTGCATGCCGCAATGGGAATGTGTGTATTAGACGATCTAAATAAATTGGTACTGTCCAGAGAGCGAAGCATCGCGCTATATAAGAAGAATTTACATAGCCTAATTAAATTCCAGTCTTTTAACGAAAATGACTATGTGCCACCAATGTATATGCCTATTTTGTTTCCCTCAGAACGTACACTGCTCGATGCTGAAAAGTTATTACATACTCATAACGTATTATCTCGGCGTTACTTTTACCCTAGAAACCATAAGTTTTTGACTGATCAACAAACCTCTAAACACAACCTAAGTCAATGCGATTTAATAAGTAATAGAATACTTTGCATACCGTTAATGCATGAGATGAAAACAACAGAAATCATTGAGGTTTGCCAGTTAATAGATAAGGTATTTGTCGAGTGAACGTAGCAATCATGCAACCTTATTTTCTGCCATATTTAGGGTACTTTCAGTTAATTGCACTTTCAGATATGTTTGTCATCTATGATGATGTTGAGTATACAAAGAAAGGTTGGATTAACCGCAATAGGCTCATGATAAACGGCAAAGCTACAACTATTTCTTTATCTCTTAAAAAGGACTCCGATTTTTGTATTATAAAAGAGCGCTATTTAGCAAGTAATTGGCCGAAGTTAAGAGATAAACTTATCAACCAGATCATCCAACAATATAAACGTTCGCCCTATTTTCAAGACGCCTTTCCCACTGTTGAGAGAATTTTAATGTGCTCGCATGAGCGCCTTGATCTTTTTGTATTTCATTCAATAAAAGAGTTGTGTTTACTACTGGAAATAAAAACACCTCTAAAAATGTCTTCTGAGATTATCGATACAACCTCTCTAAAAGCTCAAGAAAAGATTTACAGTTTATGTACAGCATTAGAAGCTAATAGTTACTTGAATCCCATTGGCGGGCGAGAGCTCTATAATAAAAAAGAGTTTATGCAACATGGGCTTTCATTAAACTTTCTAGAAATGTCTTTAAGTTCACTGGAAAAAGATACTGATAAAGAGCAATTCTATTTATCCATCATTCATATACTATTTACTTTCGGTGTAGTTAAAACTAAAAAAATTATCCTAAATGAATGGGCAAAATCATGAAAACTCTTAATTGGAAAAAGCATGGGCGAGTCTATTCACCATTGCACAACTCAACACATACTTGGCGAAAAGAGTTTGCTCAAGCACCTTCTACACTCATACTTAAAGATAGAATTAGAGTTTATTATTCAACTCGATCAGCTATAGAAAAGCACGGTCAGTACACTAGCTATTCTAGTTTTCTAGATGTCAGCTTGGACGACCCTTCGAAAGTTATTTATAACCACGACGAACCTATTTTACCATTAGGAGCAATTGGTTCATTTGATGAACATGGTATCTATCCATTTTCCGCTATAGAACATGAAGGTAGTGTGTTGGGCTACTATGCAGGATGGCATCGTTGCACTAGTGTTCCTTTTAATACCGCAATTGGCGTTTGTAAAAGCAACGACGACGGAAAAACATTTAAAAAGCTCGGTACGGGCCCAATCCTATCCTACTCATTGGAAGAGCCTTTTGTGATCAGTGGCCCAAAAATAAGGTATTTCAATAATACTTTTTATTTATTTTACATTGCTGGGAATGAGTGGATTCTAGACAACGGTAAACCTGAACCTGTCTATAAAATTAGATTTGCCACGTCTAGTGATGGTTTAAAGTGGGACAAAGCAAACAAAAGTATCATCGTTGATAAATTAGATAAATATGAAGCTCAAGCGAGCCCTGATGTCTTTTTTCAAAACGGCCAATATCACATGGTATTCTGCTACCGACATGGCACAGACTACCGAAATGGCGAACGTGGATATCGTTTAGGCTACGCTTATTCTAACGACTTGATCACGTGGCATCGAAATGATGACAAGCTTAATTTTAAGTTAACAAGCGACGATGAAACAAATGAAAACCTAGCTAACTTTGACAATGAGTCAGTTAGCTATCCACATATCTTCCATGCAAACGGTAAAACTTTTATGTATTACTTAGGAAATGGAGTAGGGAAAACTGGTTTTGGTTTAGCCGAACTACTAGGGAGTTTTTAACCTATGCCCACCCGTTTAACATTTAAAAAATTAGGTCTTATTTTCGACTTGGACGCCCCAGAAGTGCGCAGTAGTAAGTTTTTATTTTCACAATCCCCTCAAGCAATAGAGCTAGACGACAGAGTTAGAGTATATTTTTGTTCTCGAAAACAAGACAACAATAATACATTTAAAAGTTATGCTTACTTCGCCGAATTTACCAAAGATTTAACCGCATGTTTAGGTGTGTCAAGTAAACCAGTAGTTGAACTTGGTGGATTAGGAACTTTTGATGAACATGGAATTTTTCCATTCTCCCCTATGTATCATGACAACGTTTGGACGGCTTACACCTGTGGCTGGAGTCGAAGAGAGAGCGTATCAGTAGAAACAGCGATTGGTTATGCGACAAGTCAAGATTCAGGCTTAACATTTGAAAAGCTAGGTCCTGGACCAATAGTTGCGGCTAGTTTAAGGGAGCCTTACTTAGTAGGCGACGCTTTTGTTCGTTATTTTGAAGGGCAGTATCACATGTGGTACATGTTTGGTACCAATTGGCAATATTACGACAATATTAAAACACCAGAACGCACTTATAAAATAGGCCACTCTACTTCACCAGACGGAATTCACTGGGAAGGTCATGACGGTACATCTATTATTCCAGACAAACTCAATGAAAACGAAAGCATTGCTCTTCCTTCTGTTATGTACTTTAACGGAAAATACCATATGTGCTTTTGTTATCGAGAATCAAATGATTTTAGAGCTGGAGGCGATAGAGGTTACAAAATTGGGTATGCTCATTCTAAAGACTTAACAACTTGGCAAAGAGATGATGACCTGCTCCAGTTTGACTGCAATGACCAAAGTAGTCATTGGGATAACAATATGCAATGTTACCCAAACTTTTGCATTATTGATGGAGTTCCGCACCTCTTTTATAATGGAAATGAATTTGGGAAATATGGTTTTGGCGTTGCAAAGTTAATACTTTCTCATTAAAAATATATAGGCAGTCTAACGTTTATATGGAAATCTCTACATCAATAATAATGCTCAAAAACACGGCTTCAGAGCACGATATTTATGACCACTTAGTTCGTATTGACCAATGTCATTTACCCTCACTCTCAGAGCGAGTTGACCTTAAGTCCTATGCTAAAAAGCTCAAGGACAACGCTCTGTTAATCGAACTTTGGGATGACAACCGTCTTGTAGGATTAATTGCCTATTATGAAACCGCAGAAAGATTTTTTTATATTTCAAATATTAGCGTAGAGGCAGAATATAGAAACTGTACAGCTACGCCAAATCTTTCAACAATAATGATGCACGAGTTAACCCAGTTAGCTCGAACTAAAAAGATGTTTAGAATCCAATTAAACGTATTCAAAGAAAATAAAAGAGCTATTCAGTTCTATTCAAAACATGGTTTTGAGAGCGTAGAAACTAAATCGGATGACATTACAATGTCAATGAGCTTACAAATTAATACAAACGACTGAGAGAAAACATGAACAGAGACTTTAATAAAGAAGCGAAAGATAATGACGGTCGAAAATACGCATACAATTTTGATTTCGACATTATGCATAAATACATGCTTCAAACATTTAAGCCTTTCTTTCAAAAAGGAAAGGTATTAGAGCTCGGTTGTTTCGAAGGTGCTTTTACTCAAAGGTTAGAAAATATCTTTGATGATATTACCTGTATTGAGGCTTCCTCTGAAGCGGTTCAAAAAGCCCAATCTCATTTAAAAAAAGCAAAAATAATTAATAACGCTTTTGAGCAAGCAACACTAACAGAAAAATTTGAAAATATTGTTATGACACATGTATTAGAACATGTTGATGACCCAGTAGAGGTACTAAAGCGGGTAAATAACGAATGGCTAGAGGATAACGGTCGTTTTTTCCTTGTATGCCCCAACGCAAACGCACCTTCTCGGCAAATTGCCGTAAAAATGGGCCTAATTAGTCATAATGCAGCCGTAACGGATGCGGAATCATTGCACGGACATCATGCAACCTATTCATTTGATACGTTAGAGCGTGTTGCAAAAGAGGCTGGATTAAAAGTAGTAACAAAACAAGGTGTTTTTTTTAAGGCATTAGCAAACTTTCAATGGGACCAATTGCTTCAAACAGATATTATATCCGATGAGTACTTGGATGGGTGTTACGAGTTAGGTCAAGTTTATCCAGATCTTTGTGCAAGTATTTGTTTGATTTGTGAGCGAGGTTAAATAACCTCGCTTTCGGGAGACAAATTTAACGAGATGACTTTTCCCTAATTGCATGGGCCAACGCTGGCAATAAGCGTTTGTCCGTTGCTTTGTGAGTCTCGCACTCATGAAGAAGTTCGGAAATGCGCTCACTTTTCATTCTAAGTGTAATTGAATCAAGTAAATTGTCGTCCACTAACCATTGTTTCGCTTTTTCTACTAACTCCTCGAGCGACTTACATTCACCTTCCAAAATGTCAAAACTTTGCCATAGCTGACGGTCCGTTAACCCTGGAAGGTCACTTTCATCCGTAACAAAAAGTTTAGGAACAGCGAGACGTAATAAATCTATATTGCTATTAGAGCCGCCAAAAGGCACCGTCCCTATAGCAAACCTACATTGCGACAATGTATTCATATATTCACTGTAGTCTCCATAAGGATGTACTTTAGCATTTGGCAATAACCTACGAATTATTGATTTGGCTGCAAAATATTCCAAGTCTTGGGTTGCGCTCGACATAAAAAAGTGAAATTGCACAGGCTGCTCAACACCATTGGTTATATTTTTGCAGGCCTTTAATAAATCATTTGATACTTTTTGAATAACACCATTAATCGCAATATGTACTTTTCCAAGCTCTAAACTGGTATCTCTCTTTTCAATCTCGACAAGAGTCACTGGTGAAAACTGAGATTTATATGGCAGGAATTTTTCGGTCAATATATTGTTCATTACCTTCTCTGAAACATTATCTTCCCAAAGATAATAATCGATTTCATCAGAGTAGGAGCTTGACGGGTGCCCACCACAAGCTATTTGGAGTGGCGCCATCCGTAATATAGACATTAAAGGTACGTAAGGGCTCATTCCAATAGATGGGTAGATTATAATATCAGGCTTTTCATCCAAAACTCTTTCAATAATTAAATTAACATCCCAAGCCTCTTCAATATTGTGGTACCGATCGAAATCCGCGCCAGCCAACTCATCAATATTAAGCCCAAATGCTACTGTTTCATATTCACTCGAAATAGCACAGAACATATGGTGCCAACATCGAAACATTGCATGCTTGTTACGATAGTGCTCATGAACAAATACAATTTTCAACCGATTACTTGTTTTTATATTTTTAGGTAGTTTCGCCTTAACTTGACTCAACTTTTTAAAGATCGGGTCGGATAAGCTTTTTGATAAATAGTTAACGAAGGTTTTTATTATATATTTCTTGAGCTCATATTTATTAGTGTAAGGTAAAAAGCTGCAATTAAAGTAACTTCTAATCAAAGGCGATAGCCCTTGAAGCTTTGAAGCTTGAATAACAGGAAAGTGCTCAACACTGTCCAATATAGTTTTAATATTAAGACTCGCTCGATGGCTTAATTGAATACCAAAATTAGCAAACAAACCATTGAGTAAATCTGCCGTTTGGTTTGGTAGGAAGGAAACTAAACCTTGCCAAGGTAATTGAATAGTCGACTCAATAGTGTAGGCCAACATAATTCTTTGCAAATCACTTTTTGTATAATCTGATTTGCCAATAAGACCACAGCTATCCAAAATATGATCTGTTGAATGGTAAGAACTGGCAGAAAATAAATTTGTAAGGTAGTCCCGTTTCAAGCACACCACTTTAAAAAACATTTCGCTAGGTGTGTAATTAGGATCAACAAATAGCTGTGTAATTGTAGCGGCTAACTTCTCAATTATCTGGTAACTTTCTATATCGTCATCATTATCAGATAGGTGGCGATCAAAAGGAGCCACATCAAAGTTTACTTTGCCTTTGCTATGGGAGTCTATAAGCTTAATAATACAGTGTTCGGCATCCGTATATCTCTTGTGCCAAACTAGTTTCTCGAGGTCATTAATTGAGTTTGTAGTATTATGTTGCTTTTCCTGTGCCATTCTTTGCCGTACCAATAATGTTGTATATTGTTTAACAGCAAAGACTATACCATTTTAACAATTAACCTTCGTCAGAAATTTGATCCCAACCATCTTTGATAGTCTTAATTAATTCAATAACTTCGTCTACTTTTTTGTGATCTCGTTCAATATTTGCATGTACTAACTGTAATTGCATGTAATCATAAAGTGAATTTAGGTTCGCCGATATTTCACCGCCTTTTTCCATATCTAAGGCACTATTTAATGCCAATATAATGTCAATCGCGTTAGCTAAAATATCATGGTAGTGACCAGTACCATTTTCCATCATTGCAGACACTTTAATTAATCGGTCTACGGCTCCCGCCATTAGCAACTGTATAACTTTATGAGGCGACGCATCAGTAAGTTGCGTTTGAGCATTCATATGGTTATACATCTTTATCGCTTTGCGCATATTCGCTCTCTCTTAAATCTTTTTAAAACTATACATTTAAGTACTTGTTAATTTTAGTGCTGTTTGACTTTGTGTTATGGATTTCTTTTTTAATCGCTATTTTATTTACTTCTAAACAAGACAACAGCTCCTTTTGCAGATCAATACACTCTCTTATTAGCTGCTCTTTTTCAGATTCTATTTTGATACCTTCAATTGCTGACCTGCACTGATCATCGAACTCAGTCAAAACTTGAGAAATTTTATTCGTATCTTGCTCTTTATTTGCTTTATAGAATTCTGATTTAATGCTTTTTAAAAAGTCCATTCGACAGCCTTAATTAGAGTCTCGAACAACACCTGGTAAGTTCTCTAGCTGTGCCGCTAAATAACTGCCGGTTGAATTAAGCTGCCCAACTAATAAGTCCATGGCATTAAACTGACTAAATAAGCGGTTCTCTAGTGCAGTCATTTTCTCGGCAAACCTTACTCTTTCATCATCTAATCGATCTAATGTTGTTTTATAGCTATCGATTTTTGTTTGGATTAAACCACCACCACCGGTGTATCCGCCTAGCGTATCTGTTAGTTTACCCATCACACTATCATCACCAACAAATAGTGATTTTACGTCGTCAAATTGAGTGTCGACGCCATTTTTTAATACTTTCTCGTCAACTTCCAGTAAACCGTCACGCGTAGTTGTAATACCTAGAGCTGCTAGGCTTAAACCACCCGCAACAGAGGTATCACTCAAAATGTTTTTTACTTGGGAAGTTAATGAACGCAATAGTGATTCACCAACGAGTTTGCCAACAATATTCGAATCCGTATTTATGCGCCCTAGAGAAACTGACGTTTCGAGAAAGGTATTATAAGATGACGCAAATTCAGCCAGGGCTTCACCCACTTTTGTCGTATCTCTACTTACTGAAACAGAAGCGTTATCGCCTGTGTCATTAACTTTTTTAACATTTATAGACACACCTTCAATAGCGTCAGTAAATAAGTTACTGCTTTGCGTAACTCTTAAAAAATTATCAATTAGGATTTCCGCATCAGCTGGCTCTTGGGATTGAGTCATGTCGGCAGTGTCAGTTCCGTTAAAGACAAACTTCGACAAACCTGCACTGTCAGTATCATTCCCATCACTATCTGTGACGGCTATTGTGATAGCATTATCTAAGCCTATTCCATCACTGGTAAAAACAAGGTGCTGACCATCGTTATCGGTAATTATTGAAGCCGTAACCCCAGGATTCGCCTCCGCCTCATTTATTTTATCTTTTAATTCTCTTAATGTTTCGGTTCCGTCAACATCTAAATCAAGTGTAGAGCCATTTACTGTTAAACTCATGGTACCAGAACCAACAGTATCGGTTTCAGCATAAGCACCGGAGGTAATTTTTTGCCCCTGCGCTACAGAAACGACTTCAACTTTAAATGAACCAGCAACAGCCTCTGAAGTAACTGAGGTGCTGAAGTACGAATTGGATGATGGAGAAATGGTGTTTAATTCAAAGTTAGATTTATCATTTAACTTTTTGGCTGCATCTTCAAATGCTGATACTGCACTTACTAAGCTCCCAAATGCAGTGATTTTTGAAGTAGCTTGTTCTTCTTGCTTCGCAATTCGAGCCTCAAATGGAGCTTGTTCCGACTGAACTAACCCAGTAACAATCCCGGTTACGTCTAAACCTGAACCAATGCCTGGTGATGATAATCCGGCCATGATAACCTCCTATGAGTGACTGCTTATGGCGCTATACTTTTGTCTCTAACAACTTACCTGAAACTGTAAAAACATCGCTAATTTTTGCTAGGTTTTGTGCCAATTTTAAAACTTCTTCCGATGGAATTTGACGAATAATCTCGCCGCTAACACCATCTTTTACGGTAACAACGTGCCTACCAGTATCTGTATCGACCGAAAACTTCAATTCTTTATCAATTAGATTAACAAAATCTTGCAAATTGGATGCCACATCCTCTAAAACCTCTGTATCATCAGCGCGTTGCTGTTCAGTAAGGTTTTTACTAATTTCATCTTTTGCGTTTACAGATTGTGTCAATTGGCTAACTTCAGTTTCTTTAATCTTCGCAGCGCTATTAACGTTAACAACGTTAGAACTCTCAACTTGCTGACTTGACTTAGCTTGTTGAGCGTTTTCTGTTGTTACTGATTGTGAGAAACCAGTACTATTTAATGTATTCATTTTAATCACCATTCACGTAACTGCTGATAGTAAAAAAACCAATGTCATTGACTGCCATTGGTTTTAGTATAGATGACTAGAAAGCTCTAGTCATCATTGTCAGCCATTGGCTCTACTTAAACTAGCCTAGAAGACTCAAAGCGGCCTGTGGTAACTGGTTCGCCTGAGCTAAGATTGATGTACCAGCCTGTTGAAGGATTTGGTTCTTAGTTAGGTTAGCAGTTTCTACTGTAAAGTCTGTGTCACGAATTTGTGAACGAGCAGACGTTGAGTTTTCAACAATTGAGCTTAAGTTATTAACCGTTGATGATAAACGGTTTTGAACAGCACCCAACGTTGAGCGGTTACGGTCAATTTTAGCTAATGCACCATCAATAACTGAAATTGCATCCTGAGCACCTTGCGCAGTAGTTAAATCTACAGTATCAATTGTAATTTCTTGAGAACGGTCTGCGTTACCAGAACCACTTTCTGCTGAACTCGTTTGTTGAGTGAAACCTAAAGTACTGTCTAACTGAATTGAACCACGTACCGCTACTGAGTCCGTAGTAGCATTGGCCGTAACTGTTTCAGCAGCTCCCGCTAGAGTACCGTCATATCCAGCCCCATCAACATCGAATGTAGCAGCGTTTGCATCCGCGCTTAAGTCGTCTGTAACATCAGCGATTATGATGTTATCGCCTGCTTCCGATGTTAATTCAATTGCTGAGATATTACCTGTACCACCAGTAGAATCAAACTTGGCGCCAATACCTGTTACCGCTGACACTTCGTTGATTTTATTAACAAGCGATTGCATGTCATCAATGTTGTTACCTGATGCAGTGATAGAAATGATTTCTTCAGCTGTACCGTTACTTAATGTAAAGCTTAGGCCATCACCTGCATCAAGGTTGGCAAAGTTTTCCATTATCGCAGTTGTTTTTGCATCTGCTTTAACACCTGTAGTATTAAATTCAGCATTAATTTTCGCCGCCATACTTGATGCACTATCATCGACTGCGAAACTAACTGTCGCAGTGTTCACGCCATCAATCTGTATTGTATCAGCATTGGTAAAGTCTAAGTTTCCTGCCGCTGCCGTAGCATTCGCAACGGCGGTTCCTGCAACACCCATTAATGAACCATCATCTAATGAAGATCTTGTTGAGCCTAAATCATCAGTTTGAGATGAGTTAATAGCTAACCCGATTGTTTGGTTCGCATCGGCACCAACTTGGAAGTTTTGGTTACCAAATGAGCCATCTAATAACTGTTGGCCACCAAACGTAGTCGTTTCAGCGATACGGTTTAATTCAGATTTAAGCTGAACTACTTCCTCTTGAAGCGCTTTACGATCAACTGTTGTATTTGTTGCGTTAGATGCTTGAACAGACAAGTCACGCATACGCTGTAAGATGTTTGTACTTTCTTGAAGTGCACCTTCAGCTGTTTGAGCCATTGAAATACCGTCATTCGCGTTACGTACCGCAACGTTTAGACCGTTTATTTGAGAAGTAAGACGGTTTGAGATTTGTAGACCCGCTGCATCGTCTTTCGCACTGTTGATACGTAGACCAGATGCTAAACGCTCCATTGAAGTCTTAAGACCACCAGACGCCATGCCCAGTTTGTTTTGAGCGTTTATTGAGGCTGGATTTGAGTTTACTGTTAATGCCATGTTGATTCTCCTACCCCTAAGCGGGTGAAAGTTAATATTTCGTTCAAAAATGTTATCGGCGCTTTTATGAACGCCTTTAATATTTTTTTTAACTTTTTTGGATCAACGCTTATTAAAAAGTGCTTAAACGCAGAAAGGACAGCATGTTAGCTGTCCTAATTTATTTTCAATTTTTTGTAAAAAAGTTGAAATTATCCGCCTAAAAGACTCAATGCTGCCTGCGGTACCTGATTCGCCTGAGCTAAAATCGTAGTGCCTGCTTGTTGCAGTATTTGGTTTTTAGTTAATTGTGCCGTTTCTGTTGCAAAGTCAGTATCTCGAATTCGAGAGCGAGCCGCCGACGAGTTTTCAGAGATTGACGACAAGTTATTAATTGTCGATTGCAATCGGTTTTGAACCGCACCGAGCGTAGAACGGTTTCTGTCTATTTTGGCTAGTGCACCATCAATAACAGAAATTGCGTCTTGTGCACCCTGAGCTGTTGTTAAGTCAACGGTTTCTACCGTTACTTCTAAAGCTTGGTCAAGATTGCCCGAACCAGACTCTGTAGACGATGTTTGTTGCGAAAAGCCTAAAGTACTATTCAATTGAATAGAACCTCTAACCGCAATCGAATCAGTAGTACCGTTAGCCGTTACTGTTGAAGCTGTGCCCGATAAAGATCCATCGTATAAGGTCGCATCTACATCAAATGTTGCAATGTTAGCACCACCGGCTAAATCGTCAGTCAAATCACCAATAACGATGTTGTCACCCGCTTCTGATGTAAGTTCTATTGCTGCAATTCCGCCTGTACCGCCTGTAGAGTCAAACTTAGCACCGATTCCAGTAACTGCAGACTTCTCGTTAATTTTATTAACAAGTGCTTGCATGTCTTCATTAACAGAGCCGCTTGCTGAAATTGAAATAATTTCAGTTGCAGAACCATTACTAAGTGTAAAGCTCAAGCCATCACCAGCATCAAGGTTTGTTAAATTCTCAATAACTGCTCCGGTTTTTGCGTCTGCACTAACACCCGTAGTATTGAACTCTGCATTTATTTTAGAGGCCATATCCGCAGCACTGTCAGTTTGAGCAAAACTAACTGTCGCTGGGTTTACCCCATTAATTGTCATTGTATCAGAGTTTGTAAAGTCTAAGTTTCCTGCTGCTGCCGTCGCATTTGCACTCGCCACGCTCTCGGTTCCCATTAAAGAACCAGCGTCCAATGTTGATCGGGCAGAGCCAAGATCATCAATCTGTGAAGAGTTGATTGCTAAACCAATGGTTTCGTTAGCTTGAGCGCCAACCTGGAATTGCTGAACACCAAATGAGCCATCTAATAGCTTTTGACCACCAAATGTTGTTGTATCGGCAATTCGGTTAAGCTCAGACTTTAACTGAACTACTTCTTCTTGCAGTGCTTTACGATCAACTGTTGTATTGGTTGCATTAGCCGCTTGAATAGACAAATCTCGCATTCTTTGCAAGATGTTTGTGCTTTCTTGCAACGCACCTTCTGCGGTTTGAGCCATGGAAATACCATCATTGGCATTTCGAACCGCTACATTTAAGCCATTAATTTGAGACGTCAAACGGTTTGAAATTTGTAAACCAGCAGCATCATCTCGAGCACTGTTAATTCGCAAACCAGAAGCAAGTCGTTGCATCGAAGTTTCTAAACCTTGGGAAGACCCCATGAGGTTTCGCTGGCCATTAAGCGATGCCACATTTGTATTTACTGTTAATGCCATCACAATCTCCTTTCAGACTGTTTAATATCAATATTACTTTTGTCTATAAAAGCATCCAATTTTCGTGCCAGCTTAAAATTACAATAAAAAAAGTAATGGGTTACTCGATAATATGAGTCTTCCGCTGTACGTATAGTCCAATAAAGGTTTAAATTTTTAGGCATTAAGATGATGATATAAATCAATTTAAGGAAAACAATGGAAGCGGCAGTATAGTGCCTCTTTGTTGGCGGTTTTAAATGGCAAATATTTTCCGCCATTTAGAAATAGAACAAAAAAAAGCTCCTTCCGGAGCTTTTTTAAAATGAGAAAACAATTTTTAAATTACGCTAAGATTAGTTACCTAAAAGAGATAACGCAGCTTGTGGTAACTGGTTAGCCTGAGCCAATATTGACGTACCAGCCTGTTGAAGGATCTGGTTACGCGTTAGCTCCGCAGTTTCTGTAGCAAAATCTGTATCTCTAATACGTGCACGAGCACCTGAAGAGTTTTCAACGATGTTTGCTAAGTTAGAGATTGTAGATTGCAATCGGTTTTGAACCGCACCAAGTGTTGCTCTATTTCTATCGATTTTGCTCAACGCACCATCAATAATCGCAATTGCATTTTGCGCACCTATTGACGTAGTGATGTCAACAGATTGGATATTTTCTTCACTAGCTTGCGCAGTAACTGTATCAGCCAAGCCTGTTAAGTCAGAAGCACCGCCACCATCAGTATCAGACGCGACACTGAACAGCACAGTACTATCTAATTGTAACTGTCCTTTTATAGTAACATCGTTTATACCACCTGATGTAAGAGTAACAGCGGCTCCAACATCTTGGTCATCATTGTAGCTACTACCTTGCATATCAAACGATGCTGCTGCACCTGTTCCGCTATCTGTAAAGTCTTGTAATACAATATTGTCGCCGTCTTCCGACGTTAAAACAACTGAAGTTGTTGCAGCGTCATATTTTGCACCAATTCCAGAGACAGCTGAGTTTTCATTAACTTTATTAACTAATGTTTGTAAATCATCTTCAAGCACGCCGCTTGCCGTAAACGAAACGATAGACTTACCTGTGGTAGAGTCCGTAGGATCGCCATTAGCCAAGATGAAGCTGATGCCGTCATCTGCTGCCATATTACTAAAGTTTTCCATGCGAGCTACGGTCTTCGCGTCCGCGTTTACACCTGTAGTATTGAAAACTGAACTGATTTTTGCGGCCATATCGGCTGCTGAGTCATTCTGGTTAATAGAAACCTGAGAAGTATTAATACCACCAATGGTTAATGTTTCACCATTGGCATCAGCAAGAGGATGAGATAAACCTGCAACAGCTGAACCAAGCTCAGTATTAGCGGCACTGCCAGCATTGGTTCCACCCATGCTATATCGGGCACTACCTAAATCATCAACCTGAGCTGAATTAATTGAAATAGCTATCGTCTCGTTAGCCTGAGAGCCAACCTGGAATTGTTGAACACCAAAAGAGCCGTCGATTAGCTTTTGACCACCAAAAGTAGTTGTATTAGCAATACGATCTAATTCAGACTTAAGCTGAATAACTTCTTCTTGTAGCGCTTTACGATCAACAGTAGAGTTTGTTGCGTTTGCAGACTGAATAGATAAGTCTCGCATACGCTGTAATATGTTTGTCGATTCTTGCATCGCACCTTCGGCTGTTTGTGCCATTGAAATACCATCATTGGCATTTCGCATAGCCACATTAAGGCCATTAATTTGCGATGTTAATCGGTTTGAAATTTGTAAACCCGCAGCATCATCTCGGGCACTATTAATTCTTAAGCCCGATGCCAAACGATTCATAGAAGTTTCTAAGTTGTTTGTCGAACCCATTAAGTTACGCTGCCCATTAATGGAAGCAACATTAGTATTTACGAATAAAGCCATTGTTTTCTCCTGTGAACTTAACTAGGGGTGTCCCCTGCTGTTCTTTTCTCACAATGACTACTGCATTCTGTATGCCAATTATTATCAGTAAGCAAAAAACAATAATAAAAAGCTAATAAAACCTTTAAAAACAATAGGAAAAACAAAACCACGGTTACATAAAAATAGATAATGATGTCTTTTTTGATGGGGTATTTGAGGTTTTACTGTTTAGATGGAGCGACAAATTTTTGATAAAAAAAAGCGGCAATTATAAAAAATGATCATAATTGCCGCTTTTTTGACTAATAAGATCCGCTTTAGCGAATGTTAGAAACCTGCAAGTTAATACTTGCCTATAAATAGTTAAATAACGAGAGGTTTTGTATTTTGGCAAAGCTCTGTTGCGAAGCTTGCAAACCAACTTTATTACTCTCTAAATTGTTGATCGCTTCGTAAATATCTATTTCTTCTACTGAAGCCAAGGTGCTCTTCGTTATTTCTTGATAACGATACTGCGCCGTGATTTCCACTTCTATCGCATTTAACCTCGCTCCCATTTCTGAGCGTGTATTATCGATTGTTGTTAAGCCAGCCTTTAACTCAGTTAAAAGCCCTCCTACTAAGTCAACTCGAGCTTGGCTTTCTGGTCGATCCACATGGAATACGTCACCAGCAGCTGGTGCCCCTGAAATATCAAATTCAATTCCTAAAAAAGACACTTTATTATTTGTTAAATAGTCATCGGGTCCAGCAACTAACGTCCCTTTGCTGTCATAAACTTCAAAAGTACCTCCCGCTAAAATATTAACCGTGTAGTCATCAAATATATGACCTGAAGAAGGGTCAATAATATTACCAACGGTTAACTCTGCAGCGGATGCATTACCTGCGTCTCGCGAAGCATTGTAACTTGTGCTAACCATCGACATAGCATCTACAGCTTGTTGTAATGTCCAGAGAATGCTCGTGTTTGGTGAACTGTCTAATTGAAACGAGTCACCTGCAACTGGTGCTGGATTAGTTTGAGTCTTAAATTCAATGCCATTAAACTCTACACTGTCTCCCGGTGCGATGTCTAAAAACGCGTTTTTATTAGGTTCAATCGGAACTGCTACACCCCCGCTATCTAGAACTTCAACCCTAACGTTACCAGCCGCAGCGCCTGCAACAAAGTTGACGGTATAAGGCGCCGGATAAACAGGCGGCAATGTCGCTTCGAATTCCGCTTTTTTAGTGACAAACCCCAAAGATATCTCACTGTTTGACGGATTAGCTGGGTTTGCCGTTGGCACAAAGCTAGCCGTTGCAGATGGCACATTGTCTAAAAAAAGACTACCAGGGTCATTAACTTCTACTTTAAATCCAGCGGCGATTAGTACGTCTCGTTGGCCATCATCACCTTTATAAATATTGTAACCAAAGTCATCTTTTTGATATGGCTGCGTAGACGTTTGGTAACCTGAAAAGATAAAGTCACCGTTCGCATTCGTTGTGTTAGCCAAACCTTCAAATTGAACTAATCTTTGCTGTAATTCTTCTGCTATCGCATTTAAACTATTTTGATCCATCGTACCGTTAGTCGATGTAAGCAACAGCTCTTCTGCACGAAAAATAATATCAGTCATACTTGCTATTGAGTTCTCACTTAACAAGTTAAAACGTTCCGCTGTATTTTGGGCTGTTAAATATCGATCAGACACATCTAACTCTTTTCGCAATCGAATTGCAGTATTTGCACCCGTTGGATCGTCAGATGGCTTCAGAATTTTCTTACCAGTAGAAAGCTCCATTTGTGCTCGGTCTAACGCAGATTGTCTGTTCTGCATATTTGTAAGACTTCTTTCAAAATAGTTGCTTGTTGCTATTCTCATAATAACCTACCTTGCCGCCTGTAATAAGGTGTCGAATATATCTCGCGCAACGGTGATAATTCTTGCTGCGGCGGAGTATGCTTGTTGGTATTGAATTAAATTTGCAGCTTCTTCATCAAGGTTTACACCTTGAATCCCAGCTAATCTCTGTTCAGAGCCAGCTAATAATGTTTCAAAAGACGCAGTAGATATTTCTCTGCTTTTAGTTTCAACACCAATGGTGGTAACTAAGTCTGCATAACTTTCAGATAAACTATTAGTGCCGTTATCCAACTTGCGTTGTGACTGAAAGCTAAGCATTTCTAACATATTAGTGTTGTCACCTGGACCGAACTTTTTCGTTTCGTCAAAACCAGGGTTATCAGCATGAACAATATCAAACACTTCACTGCCGGCCAGTACGCCTTTTAATTCAAAACGAAATCCAGCGACGGAATCGTCAATAATTTGATCTGCTGGAATTGCAGTTGGTCCGCTAATAACAGTGCCACCTGAATCTCGAACAATATAATTTGCCGCCCCTGCATCAATTTCTATTGAGATAGAGTTATCTGGTAACGGTGCAGGTAAAGGTGCTACTGGAGCTGAAGCAGTTGTGAACTCATAAAATTTGAGCTCAATATTATTTGGGTTATTGGTCGCCGAGATACTTAACGCGTTATCCGCTGCAGCAACCTTTTTTGGATCATCTAACGTTCGCTCTATTGCCCTTGCTCCAGTAAGAGTTGGGCGGATCATAAAACTATCGCCAACTGTCAGGTTATTTGTGTCAATTGCCAACGCAATTCCAGTGCCCTCTACAGTCAGCGCCGTACCAGCAGACATTGTTGCAATATCAGCCGGTGTGAATTGGGCTATAACGTTACCTTCCATATCCGTCATATCGATATTGGTACCGTCATAATCTAAACGGTAATCTTCACCAGATAGCTCATTAGTATTGCGAATGTAGGTTTCAAATTTAGTTTCATTGACATTAAATTGTGAATTTAACGAACGACTCAGAACCTGTTGAGGTTCATTAATATCGCTAAACATGTATTCACCTTGTTCGCCGTTTAAGTCCCGACCCAAGGTTTGTTGTCGGTTAAAGCTGTCTGCTAAACCAATTGCTAATTTTCCGAGCTCTTGTAGCGTAGGTAAAATCATATTATCACGGGCATCAAATAAGCCCGTAAGCGAGCCACCCGACAATTGGCTTGTTATATAGGTTTTATTGACAGTATCGGCTCTAGTTGCTATCCCAATTTCTAGTTTACTCGAATCAAATTCATTTCTTTCAACAGAAAGAGGTAGCGAAAAAGAATTTGTAACTAACGTTATGCCTTTGCCGATGGTCACATTAATTGTGCCATCATCTCGCTTGATAGTGTCAACCTGAACCATTTCGCTCAAATTTTTAAGTAACAAGTCTCGTTTATCTAATAAATCATTCGGTGGAAAGCCACTACCGCTTACCGCATTTTCTACCTGAATTTTACCATTTAGGTTCGCTATTTCCTCAGCGATAGCGTTAATCTCTTCAACACTTGTAGTTATCTCTTCATTCACCGCACCTAAATGCTGGCCAGCTATCTCTTCGTATAACGAGTTAAAACGCTGAGCTACGGTTTCAGCTCTTGCCAATACAACATTTCTCGCTGAGATAATGGTAGGCTCTTCTGTGATTCCATTAATGCCATCAAACATTTCCTCAAAAGACGTGGTAATCCCTGTTTCAGGATCAGCAAGAAGGTTATCCATTCGAGATGCATTAACATATTTTGTATTGTTTGAGTTATATTGGCTGGCGTTAAAAATAACTTCTTGGTAGTTAAAATCGTTAAAAGTACGAGTAATGCCGGCCAGTTGAGTTCCGTTTCCTAAAAACGTACTTCTAAAAGCCAAACCAACAGTCGATATAGTTTCAACTCTTTGACGACTAAAACCTTCCGTATTAACGTTAGCAATGTTATGACCTGTGGTATCAAGCCCATGTTGAGCTGCTGATAAACCAGAAATACCTGTACCTAAAATTCCGCCAGCCATTATTTAGTTCCTCTATTCGCCATCGCTTAATTCAGAAAATTTGCCAATCATTTCTTGAAATTTATCGCTGTTTAATATGCCTAGGATCTTATTTGCGTAGTTGGGATCGGTCGCATAGCCAGCGTCTTGTAATCCCTGCAAAAACTGTTCCGGATTGTCGGATTGCTCTAAGGCTGGTTGGTAGCGGTTATTGCTCTTTAAGAAATGTACGAAGTCGCCAAAGGATTCATTTAGGTTGTTATAAACTCGGAATGGTTCTACTTTTTTAACAGCGACACCGTTTTCAAATTCAAGGGTTGATTGTGCTGTTTTAGAGCCATCCCAGTCTCTATGTGCTTTAACATTAAACAAGTTAAAACTTGAGTTACCTTCTTTATCTTTTATAACGTGCTTTCCCCAGCCGGTTTCAAGGGCTGATTGTGCAATCATAACAGCAGGATTAACGCCAATTTTTGATGCATTTTGTTTTGCGTATTCCCACACACTATCAACAAACTCCTCTGGCGAATCAAAGCTTATACTTGGTTTCTTAGCAATAACTGGTGATTTTTCTTGTTTTGTAGTATTTGCATTTATAGCTGCTTCAGCACCAGCAAATAGACGTTCCTTTATGTGTTGGTCATCACCCGGTAAAGTAAATCCTGCATTTTGGTTTGGAGTGGTTTGTTCAAGAGTGTTTTGATTTTTTGATATATTGCCCACTAACTCATCAAATCGGTTATCATTCCTTAAAACTCCAGCGTTTACATACTTATCATTATCACCACTCAATTGGTCAACAATAATATCGGCTAAACCCATACTGCCTTGCTCTGACATATCAGTAGCCAATTGAGAGTCATACATGTCTCTAAAAAACTTAGTGGTATTAGAGTGCATTGGATTGCCCTCTTCAAAAACAGCATTTGCTTGTCGCATTGATTTAAGCATCATTCCAATGAAAATAGACTCAAAGTGTTGGGCAGCTTTATGCAGCGCTTCTTTATTGCCTGGATCCATTTTTGATTTTGACTTCAATTCTTGAAGGCCAATCAGATCGAGAGCATTACTTGAGTTTCCAATACTATTCATCGTCGTTTTTTTGACACTTTTGTGCGCCAACTCAGCTACTAATTTAATAATACTTAATGCATTTCAAGTCTTGTGCCAACAGGTTAAATAACGTGCCAATTGATACTATTCAGCAGAGAAATGGATTGGAATAAAAGAAGAAGAGAAAGGGAAATTGCCCGATGAGCCAACATCTACGTTTTGACTCATCATTGGGCGACAGGCATATGAACTCCTAGTGAATCATTGTGAAGAACTTAGATAACTCTTCCTTTAACTCACCAGTAATATCACCTACAAAACATACTTTTGCTCCGTTTGGAACGCGAGTAAACACAGTTTCAATTTGTTCTGCAATATTTGCTTCAGTACTAATGAAATCAGCAAAATACTCAGCGTCTGGCATTTCTTTGATATTCGTTAGCGCTTCAAATGCAGCTAATCCTACTGGCGTAAATTGAATTTCATTATTTTCAATTACACCGCCTGACAAACAGCAAAATATTTGCTTTTCGCCAAACGCGACTTCATACACATGGTATTGAAGGTCATGCGCTTCATTAATGTCTAACATCTCCAGGATAGCCTGGTTTGTTTCTTTATTTGCAGTTACGTCACTTAGCAATACTTGTGAAAATGCCATCGTGTTATTCCTTCTATTATTAAAGTAAAAGTTAAATCACAACCAACTGACCATCAATCGCCCCAGCTTGCTTTAATGCCTCTAGAATAGCCATTAAATCGCCAGGAGCTGCGCCCACTTGGTTTATGGCGCGTACTAAATCGTCAAGATTCGCACCAGGGTCAAAAACAAACGCTCGAGTATCATCTCTCGCGACATCTATTATTGTTTGATTTGTTACAACCGTTTGGCCATTTGCCAGCGGGTTAGGTTGATCAACTTGCTGATTTTCAGCAATAGTGACAGTCAAATTACCATGGGTAATCGCCGCAGGCTTTAACCTTACGTCTTTACCGATAACAATTGTGCCAGTTCTTGAGTTGACAATAATTTTTGCACTCGTACTGGCTGGTTGAAACTCTAGGTTTTCAATAGCCGATAAATAAGCAACTCGTTGTGAGATATCTCTTGGCGCTATAACTCGAACTGAAACTGAATCCATTGGTTTGGCTGTATTCGGACCTACTAAATTGTTTATCGTATCCGCTAAACGCTTTGCAGACGTAAAATCCGGTTCATTTAGGTTAAAGGTAATATGATCGCCATTTCCAAAAGGCGTTGGTACTGAACGTTCAACAGTTGCACCATTTGGAATGCGGCCTACGGTTGGCGTATTAATAACAACCTGAGACCCGTCTAGCCCTTGAACTCCTAAACCGCCAACAACCAAAGAGCCCTGTGCTACGGCATATATATTGCCATCGGCACCTTTTAGAAAGGTTTGAATCAGCGTACCGCCTCGTAGACTACCAGCGCTACCTATAGACGAAACGGTAATGTCGATATTCTGGCCAGGCTTTGAAAACGCAGGTAACTCTGCATGAACTGCAACTGCCGCTACGTTTTTAATTTTGGGCTTTAAACTCGCAGGAAGCTGGATACCAAAATTTCCCAACATTGCTTTAAAACTTTGTTCTGTGAATGTTGTTTGCTCTCCCGTTCCTGGCAGACCAACCACTAAGCCATACCCAACCAATTGGTTGGAACGAATCCCTTGTACTGTAGAAACATCTTTAATACGTACAGCTTTAACACTTGAGCTAAAAATGAGGCTGCAGACAATAAAAAAAGCTAATAAAATTTTCATGTGTAACTCCTAAAATGGCCACATCGAACTCATGAAAAACTGAGATAACCAACCAGTTTCTTGAGCCTCTGCCAAAGAGCCTTTGCCGCTGTAAGATATGCGTGCATTCGCTACGCGAGTAGATTCAACCGTGTTATCCGATGAAACGTCTTCCGATCTCACAATACCTGTGAGCCTAATAAACTCTTGCCCGGTATTAAGTGTTAACCACTTTTCACCTCTAATAATTAGATTGCCATTTGGTAAAACTCTCAAAACATGTACGGTTATTTGGCCATTCAAACTGTTGCTTTGGTCTGACTTTGCATCACCTTTAAAGGTACTATCTGATTCAATGCCCATCTCTAATGTATTGCCGCCAATCGTTGGCGCCACGCCATTTAAACCAACAAGAGGTGATAAACTCGCGTCGGTTTCTTTTTTCGTTTCGGTTTTTGCCGTCTTTGATGCTTGAGTGTTTTCCATCAACATGACGGTAATAATGTCTCCAACACGCCTTGCTTTAGTATCTGAATATAGGCCGTTTGACCAGCCACTGTGATACAAGCTGCCTGTAGCAACTACTTCTTCCGAAGGAATTTCTGGCATGATTGGAGCAAAGAATGGATCTTCCTCCACCACATCATGATTCACTGCACAACCACTTAACAAGCCAATACCACCAACAAGAGACAAAACTCTTAAAACATCCTTTGTAGATTGGTTTATTTGATCTAGCGAATTCGATATGTTCATAATCTGACTCCAAACATCTACCAGTTATAGTTGTTGCGTAATAAAGCTAAGCATCTGATCAACCGACGAAATTACTTTAGAGTTCATTTCGTATACACGTTGGCTCTCAATCATGTTTACAAGTTCTTCAGTTACATTTACGTTAGACGTTTCTAATGCACCTTGTACAACGATTCCTAGCCCGTTAACCCCTGGATTACCTTGAACTGGCGCACCACTTACACCGGTTTCAGTAAATAAATTTTGTCCTATTGGCTCTAGACCAGCCGGATTAATAAAGTCACTGATAGTAAGCTGACCGATTGCAACACCAGCTCCCTGGCCCGGTATTTGAACCGTCACTTCACCCTGTTGTGAAATAGTGATGGATTTAGCTTCAGCGGGTACATTCATTTCTGGCTGCAGTGCAAAACCAGCGCCTGATGTAACAATTCGACCGTTTTCATCTAAAGAAAACTGACCATTACGTGTATACGCTAGCGTTCCATCTGGACGTTGAATTTCAAAGAAACCATCGCCTTGAATCATGAAGTCTAAGCTATTGTCTGTGGTTGACATGTTGCCTTGCGAAAAATTCTTTTGCGTTGCGACAACCTTAGTACCTGCGCCCAACATTAAACCATTTGGTAATTCGGTATCCTGCGATGAACGACCGCCCGGCTGATTAATGTTCTGGTATAACAAGTCTTCAAATACCGCTCTGCTTTTTTTAAAGCCTACGGTGCTAGCATTTGCTAGGTTGTTTGAAATAACCGCAATATCTGTTTGCTGGGCATCTAAGCCTGTTTTACTTATCCAAAGTGCGGGATGCATGGCCGACTCCTCAATTAACTCTAATTAAACTATTCTCAACAATGAATCTTCAGTGCGATCTATGTCTTCTGCCGTTTTCATCATTTTTACCTGCATTTCATATTGGCGTTGGTGAGAAATCATCGACACCATTTCTTCTACAGGATTTACATTACTCATTTCTAAAGCACCGCTCACAATACGTATATTTGGTGAGGCTTCACAAAACCCACAAAGGTCGTTGGAAAGCACTTCATCTTTAGAGCGGAATAAGCCATCTAAACCTTTTGTGAGGTCATTATCATTTGGTGGTTCTATTACTTTTAATCGGTCCACCACTTCCAAAAAATTAGCAGGTGCACCTTGAGGTCGAACAGTGACACTGCCGTCAGGTCCTATCTCTACTTTTTCAACAGGAACTGGCAATACGATGGGTCCACCTTCTCCTAAAATGGGTGTACCTTTGGCGGTCGTCAATAATCCGTCACGGGTAATTTGTAAATTACCTTCTCGGGTATAAGCTTCTTCGCCATTCTGATCTTGGACAGCTAACCAGCCTCGACCTGATATAGCGATATCTAAGTCTCTACCAGTGGTTGCAATAGGGCCGTGATGCATCTTTGATCCCGGTCGTTCTTCCATTGCAAATACACGAGTAGGAAGTCCATCACCAAAGGCTTGCATAGAACGTTGCTGCTCAAAGTCAGCACGAAAACCTGCCGTTTTAGCATTCGCTAAGTTATTGGCGTTCATTGAAACACCAATCAGGTTTTGTTTTGCACCCGACATGGATACATAAAGGAGCTTATCCATCTTTGCCTCCGTCAATTGCTCGACGATTAAATTTACTTGATTAGTAAAAGCATTAATCGTGCCACAGATTGAAAACGTAGCGACATCAAGGAGTACAGGGGTTTTTAGAGTTAAGAGTTAAGCGGATTAGTAACAGGAATTTTATTTTACGCGGATTTAATTTGTTTTTGCATGGCGATTAATAGTTCAGCTTCGGCTCGTGATATCTCACATTCTTGAATGACTTCATCCATTTCAGCCCCAAGTTCAATCATTTTTTTGGCTCGGGTATATAATGGATTAGGTTCGTGGTTTTGCTCAAGCATTAAGACTTTATTGCTGAGTTCGGTAATGACATCTAGCTGTTGCTGTTGATTAGACTGCAATTGGGTTATCAGTTGTTGCATTTGTTCTTTATGTTGTTCAGATTTTGAATAAAGAAGGTGGTTACTGTCTAGCTTTTGTTTTAGCTGATTTATTGTTTCATTTTGTAAGCTAAAAACACTATTTAGCTGCTGGAGTTCAGATTTGTGATGCGAAGACTGCTGTCGATGGCGTGTAAAAAGCACAAGGATTGCTAACATACAGAATGTTACCAATCCAGCTAGGGCCCAATTCCACACCATCATTTCGAGTCTCTACTAAAGTTAGATGTCTGAGATTTCATCCCACTCTTCATCTGTCATTAGTTTGTTAAGATCGACAAGAATTAATAGCTCGCCGCTACGATTACTCACGCCTTGAATAAACTTAGCACTTTCATCTGTACCTACGTTTGGTGCACTGTCAATTTCAGATGTTTTGAGGTAAACAACTTCAGCAACACTATCAACAAGAATACCAATAACTTGTTTATCAGACTCAATAATTACAATTCTTGAATTATCACTCACTTCACCGTTAGACAATCCAAATCGAGCTCTAGTATCAATAACAGTCACAACGTTACCGCGAAGGTTGATGATACCCAAAACATACTCAGGCGCACCTGGCACGGGAGCTATTTCTGTATAGCGCAATACTTCTTGAACTTGCATTACGTTGATACCATAAGTTTCATCTTCTAAACGAAACGTAACCCACTGCAACACTTCATCGTTGCCATCTGTTAGTTTACTAACTGGGGCTCTTTCTTCACTCATGTGAGCAACTCCTAATTTGAATAACTTTATTCTTGACGTGCATTAATGCCTTTATTAAGCATGGCAACTAAATCATCGACATGCAATAAAGCACACATTTTTTCTTTAATCGTTCCTAATAACCAAGGTCTTTTACCTGCTTGAGTACGCCACTTAACATCATCTGGTTTTATGTACTCTGTCGTTACCAATTTCTCAGCGGCTAAACCCCAGTTACTCTCGCCAAGCATAATTAAATATTTATAATCAAGCTTGGCCTGCAGTGAGTCGTACTTTTCTGGCATTACCCATTTAGCCGATTCAACCACATTAATTTTTTTATCTCGATTAACCATTACACCCAAGAACCAATCTGGCTTGCCAAATAAGCTAGTAACATCTTCTAAATTATGGATGCCACCGAGTTCGTGTAACGGTACCGCTAACGATAAACCTGCCACTTCAAAAAACAACGCTTGGAATGGCTCTTCAATCTTGTCTCTCGATTTTACTAATACTTCTGACGCACTTTCTTGCAATTGCGGCTGAACTTCTACTTTCGCTTCAGTTTCTACTGCCGACGATATTTCATCTTGAGTTGAAACTTCAACTTCTGTTGAGACTTCAACTTCTGCTGCCGTATCAACTTCCGCTTTCAAGAGTTCATCAACTAACGGCTCAATTTCTAGCTCTTGCTGCTCTTTTAAAGCTAATGCTTCCGCCGCCTCTTGTTGCTGCATGCTAACCGCTAATAAAAGTTGCTCTAAAGAGTTAACTTCAGGCTCAGGCTCTTTCACTGGCAACGTTTTATCGGCAACTATTGCTTTTTCAATAGGCTTTAGTTTTAGTTTATTTTTTTGAGGTAAATCTTCTACATTACTAAAATCTTGTTTAATTTTAGCACTGTATTTAGATTCTGCGAGATTATCAGCAGAGGGATGATTAATTTCTTTGATTTGTTCGACCGTTTCAGACGGTTCTTTTTTATTATTATGCTCCAGATTTTCATTGTCATCAGTTAATAACTGATCCAAATAATCCTTCATCACATTTTCACTGGCAAACATAACGTCAGCTGTTCTCTAATTGTTTTAGTAATTCTTGATAGGCAAATACGCCGCGAGAGTTTTTGTTATATATAGGTAATGGTATCCGTTCCATACTTGCTGTCCTAAAATTTGTGTCTATTGGGATAACACCCTGCCAGACTTTATTAGCATACATATGATTTAGCTCTTTGTATGCAACTTTGGAGGCTTTTGTACGCTTATCATACATAGTGGGAATAATACATACATCATATTCTTTGGATTGCGAAGATTGTATTAGTTCCATTGTCCGGTACATACGTTCTAAGCCTTTTAAAGCCATACACTCTGTTTGTACCGGAATTAGAACTTTATTACAAGCCGCCAAAGCATTTACCATTAAAACACCCAAGATAGGTGGGCAATCAATTAAGACATGATCATATTCAAAAGCGAACTTTTCTAGCGCTTTTTTTATAATTAAGCCCATACCGGACTTTTTACTCAATACACCATCCAATGTAGCCATCGCCATTGTTGCAGGCAATATATCTAAATTTTCAACTGGTGATTGCCAGGTACACTTATTCCAATGCTCCTGATCCATTGTTTCAGAACGTGTGAAAACATCGTAGACACCATATTCTAACTGCTCGGAGTCTAAGCCAAAGTAGTAGGTTAAAGAAGCATGAGGATCGGTATCTATCATTAATACCTTTTTTCCTTGTTGCGCTAAAATAGCACCCAACGAAATTACAGTGGTTGTTTTACCAACACCACCCTTTTGATTGGCAACCGTCCAAACTTTCATCCTACAACCTATTCGTTTCCATCATTATCTGATTTTTGCTCATTCTCAGCCTCTTGTCGAGTAGTGATTCTAATTCCACCGCCTGGAAGCTGAATTACTCTCAATTCATTACCTTCTGACGTCTCATTTGGGAATTTATCAGCTAAGTTCTGTTGCAGTTGTTCTTTGTTTGGTTCTTCTGGTCGAGGCTGTAAATATGAGAATTTTGACAACGCGATTACTACACGACGATTTCTAGAGCGCCCCTCTGCAGTTTCATTGCTCGCTATTGGTTCATTTGGGCCATTAGCTTTAATACTCAACCTATCTTTTACTATACCGAATTGTTCCAATAGGTTTGTTATCAGTGCAGCACGAGCTGCTGACAACTCCCAATTTGAGGAAAATATTTCGTTGTTAATAGGCAGGTCGTCTGTAAACCCACGAACTTCAATGTAATTATTTACTTGCGCCAAGGAATTGGCAACCTCTTGAACAATAGGGAATGCTTGTGGATTCGCAGATGCGCTACCTGAGGCAAATAAGACACCACTCGACAACTCAATAGTTAACCAATCATCGTTTATTCGTAGTTTTGCGTCACCTTGGTCGGCAACGTCAACCAGCGCAGTTTGTAAGTCTTGCTTTAATGCTTGTAACGGATTACCTAGCTTCTTATTTTTAGATTCATTGATTAACAAGTCCTGGTCCAAAAGCTCAGGGCCTTTTTCTGGATTGAGGGAATTACCATCGAGAACATCTTGCTGAGCAATTTGGTTTGTTAAAATACCATCTCCTGCAGTCCCTTTGCCTCTGTCACCGGTAATATGAAATATTTGACCTAGAGACTGGGAAAGTGTGTCAAAAGACTTTTCTTTTACGATAGACAATGCATAAAGCACTACAAATAGTGCGAACATAAGAGTCATATAATCGGCATAAGAAACCAACCAGCGGTCGAGGTTGTCTTGTTGCCTGGCTTTGAGGCGTTTGCTTATTCTAGGCATTTCTCCGTCCCTTAAATTGCGACGCGTGAATAAGCTTCTAGTTTACGCTCTATGCTATTTGGATTTTCACCATTAGCCGCACACAAAAGCCCTTCCACAATCATTTCTCGATACAAAACTTCATTGTCGATTTGTGATTGCAATTTTTGCGCCACGGGAATGAAAAATAAGTTAGCTCCACCTACACCATATATGGTCGCAACAAATGCGGTTGCAATACCATGACCTAATGCAGATGGATCATCAATGTTAGCCATCGCTTGAATAAGGCCAAGCACAGCTCCAATAATGCCTATTGTAGGACTATACCCACCTAGCGCATCATAAATTCTAGCTGAGCGATACTGCTTGTCGCTATCTAATTCAATATCAAGTTCAAGCGACGCTCTGAGAACATCCGCCTCAACTCCATCTACTAACAAACCTAATCCTTTTTGAACAAAGGGATCATCTATTTCGTGGATGCCATCTTCCAACGCTAAAAAGCCTTTCTGTCTAGAAATGTCCGCCCAAGTAGCAATCATGCGCTGAGACTTTACAAAGTCTAAAGGCTTTTTATGCCAAACATTGCCAAACATTTTTAATCCATTAACAAAATAATTTGTTGGAGTTTGTAGCATTACTGCACCAAACGACCCACCTATCACTATGATAAAAGCCGGGAAATGAAAAAGGGCCGATATACCGCCCCCTTCAATTGCGTAGCCGCCTACAACGGCTACTAGTGCTAAAATAACGCCTGATATAGCTAACCTATCCACTAGAAATCTCCTTTAAAATAGCAGCACCAATTTTGTCTAACGCAAAATTTTGCTCCGCAATTCCAGCAACGGTTACTGCTTGCGGCATGCCATAAACAACACTGGTCTCTTCATCTTGGGCCCAAATAGTTGCGCCTCGTTGCTTTAACATCCTGCAACCTTCGCGCCCATCTGCACCCATTCCAGTTAAAATTATGCTTAAAACATCTCCACCGTACGCTTTTGCTGCACTTCCGAAGGTTAAGTCTACACTTGGTTTATAGGTCAATCGTTCTGAATCATCGTCTCTTATTACAATATTTGCCTTGCCGGATCGCCCTTCTAGCAACATTTGTTTGCCGCCTGGAGCTAAATAGGCGTGTCCAGCTTTAAGTACATCACCTGTTTTTGCTTCTGAAACGGAAATTTTGCATTGACTATTTAGTCTATTGGCAAAAGCGGGTGTAAATGCTGCCGGCATATGTTGGACAATCAATATAGGTAGCGGAAAACTTGCAGGAATTTGTGATAATACTGTTTGTAACGCGACTGGACCGCCAGTTGAAGTACCTATAGCTAGCAGTTTATATTCTTTACCTGAAGCTCTAAAACTACCTCTTCTTGCAAAAGATTGTGGTTTTTCAGTATTTTTAATCGGTTCTGCGGCTCGGGTTCTAGCCCTTAAAGTAGTAGATAACTGTTTTGGTGAAGCTGGTTGCCCCCGCAGAGTTCTTGGTTCGTTAGGCGTTCTTGATAACGGCGTAGCTGCCGAAGTTCTTGAAATAAAAGACTCTTTGGTACGACGTGACGCTACTTTCTTTTTACCTAGCTGTAAGACTCTGTCTTGCAGTAACTGAATGCCTTCAGTTTTATTTTTAGCTATATCTTCAAAACGTTTTGGTAAAAAGTCTAATGCTCCGGCTTCAAGTGCATTAAGGGTTGCTTTAGCGCCATCATGGGTTAACGATGAAAACATTATAATAGGTGTTGGTGTGGAGGCCATGATTTGTGCAACTGCTGTAATGCCGTCCATTACCGGCATTTCTATATCCATGGTTACAACATCCGGCTTTAACAGTGCTGTTTGAGAGATTGCATCTTTACCATTTGATGCATCTCCTACTACTTCCAGTTCCGTATGGGCGTTCAATATTTCCGTTACTCGGCGTCGAAAAAACGCCGAGTCATCTACTACTAGAACTTTAATGGTCATTATTATTTAATTATTTAAACCTTAGGTTTGAGCGTTTTGCATAGTGTTTAAGCAAATTGGGCACATCAAAAATCAATGCAATGCCGCCATCTGACGTTATCGTTGCACCAGCCATACCAGGCGTTCCTTGCAACATTGCGTCTAAAGGCTTAATTACAACTTCTTCTTGGCCTATTAGTGAATCAACTACAAATCCTACTTGTTGAACGCCTATTTGAATAACAACCACGTGTCCTTTGTTATCACTTCGGTTTTCACCGTTGTTAGACGATTTAATTAACCAATCTTCTAGATAGAATAACGGGATTGCTTTGTTCCGAACGATAACAGTTTGCTGTCCATCAACAATGTTCGTTTTTGTCAGGTCTAAATGAATGATTTCATTCACAGTTGACAATGGCAATGCAAATATTAGTTCGCCGACCACGACCATTAGAGTCGGTAAAATTGCTAGTGTTAGCGGTACCTTAATCTCTAACGTTGTGCCTTTCCCAAGCTCTGAATTAATTTCAACAGAACCGTTAAGTTGGGTGATCTTTGTTTTAACAACATCCATCCCCACGCCACGGCCTGAGATATCAGATATCTCTTCTTTTGTGGAGAAACCAGGTGCGAATATCAGACTATATGCTTCTTTATCTGAAAGACGCTGAGCTGCGTCTGGATCTAATACGCCCTTATTGATTGCAATCTCTTTTAGTTTTTCTGGATCCATTCCTTTGCCATCGTCTTCGATGGTTAAAAGAATGTGATCACCTTCTTGAGACGCTGATAGTCGAACCATCCCCATTCTTGCTTTACCTGAAGCCTCTCGATCATCTGGCATTTCAATACCGTGATCTACAGAGTTTCTTACTAAATGCACTAATGGATCTGCAAGCGCCTCTACTAGATTCTTATCTAAGTCAGTATCTTCACCAACCAACTCTAATGTAATTTCTTTGTTTAGAGTTCTAGCCAAGTCACGAACGACTCGAGGGAAGCGACCAAATACTTTTTTGATTGGCTGCATTCGAGTTTTCATCACAGCGCCTTGCAGGTCGCCTGTAACAACATCTAAATTGCCTATCGCTTTTGTCATGGCTTCATCTGAGCCAAAATTAACGCCCAAACTAACTAATCTATTTCTAACAAGTACCAATTCCCCAACCATGTTCATAATTTCATCTAGACGTTTGGTATCTACACGAACTGTGGTTTCAGCCGGAGCTGCAGAAGCTTTTTTCTCTGCAGGCTTAGATGGAGCCTTCGCCCCTGGTGCCGGCGGCTTAGCTGGCGGACTTGGCGGCTGTGCTGGTTTTGGCTCTGCCTTTGGAGCCGCTTTTGGTGGCTCTGGCTTTTTAGGTGGTTCAGCCTTTGGAGGCTCTGATTTAGCAATTGGTGCTTTTGCTGTAGGGCCACCACCTTTACCATGTATATCATCGAGTAACGATTCAAATTCATCATCAGAAATTTCGTCACCGCTAGAGAACTGGCTTCCCGCAGCTGGTGCTTTGGGCGCACTCGGCGTTGACGCTGCTTCAGTTTTAAACGAACCCTTTCCATGAAGTTCGTCTAAAAGTGATTCGAATTCGTCATCGCTAATATCATCACCACTATCAAACATAGATTTGGCGGCTGGTTCAGGCTTGTCTTCTGGTTGACCGTGAAGCTCATCTAACAATGCTTCAAATTCATCTTCTGTGAATTCTTCCACCGAACTTTCACTAGATTGTGGCTCCGAGGAAGCGTCAATATCAAAGAAATCATCTTCAGCTGCTTCAGGTGCAGCAGCTGGTTCCTCACCTTCAGGTGAACAATAATGATGGAGAGCGGTTAGTAACTCAGGGGCAGCGGGTTCAGGTTGTTCACCGCCTTTAACCTGTTCAAACATCTCGTTAACAGTGTCAAGAGCTTGCAGAATAACGTCCATTAATTCTGGCGTTACGCTTCTCTTTCCAGTTCTCAAAATATCAAACACGTTTTCAGCGCCATGGCAGGCATCAACTAAATTAGTTAATGCTAAAAAGCCTGCACCACCTTTTACAGTGTGAAAACCGCGGAATATAGAGTTTAATAAATCAGCGTTCTCTGGATCATTCTCCAGTTCAACTAATTCTTCTGACAGCAACTCTAATATTTCTGCTGCTTCAATTAAGAAATCTTGTAGTATTTCTTGATCCACGTCCAATGCCATTCGGCATCTCCCCTAATTTAAAAGCCTAAACTAGACAATAGGTCATCAACTTCATCTTGATTTGAAACTGCATCTTCACGAGTTTCTGCATCAATAATCGGTCCTTCTGCACCATTGTTATCGACTGGTTTCTTCACTTCCTTAGCTGTATTTTGATTAGGTTCACCAAATACAGTTAATAAGTGAATCAGGCTCTCTTCGACTTCTTTAACAAGTTCAATAACTCGTTTGATTACCTGACCAGTTAAATCTTGGAAATCTTGCGCTAACAAAATCTCAGTCATGATCGAGTGAATCTTAGCGGTATCGGCTTCCGCACTTTCCATAAATTCGTTTATGGAGTAGCACAGAGATTTAAACTCACCAAGCTCAATTTGACGTTGCATCAGCTTATCCCACTCAGGTTTAAGCTTTACAATATCGCTGTTTATTTTATCCGTTAATGGAAGCCCTGTATCAATGGCATCCATTGTTTTGTTCGCGGCGTCTTCTGTTACTTTCATAACGTAGTTTAGACGCTCTTTTGCATCTGGGATATCATCTGACGCTAAATTGGCAATTTTCGGATCTAATTGAAAGTTGCTTAATGAATCATGTAATTGACGAGTTAGCTTTCCGACTTCACCAAATAGCTCGCCGTGCTCCTTACTCGTAACTTCACGCAATATCATGTTAGCAGATGCATTGTCTCCAGCCTCAAGCGCTACAACGAGCGCTTTTGCGTCTTCCAACGAAATCTGCGGGTTAGTCTCTTCAGACATAATGACCCCTTATCAGATTATTCTAAACGTTCGAAGATTTTATCTAGCTTGCCTTTAAGCGTTGCTGCAGTAAACGGTTTAACAATGTAACCATTTACACCAGCTTGCGCCGCTGCAACTATTTGCTCTTTTTTGGCTTCAGCGGTAACCATCATCACTGGCATGTGCTTAAGTTTATCGTCTTTACGGATTTCTCTTAGTAAGTCGATACCTTGCATTCCAGGCATGTTCCAATCTGTTACAACAAAGTCAAAGTCACCATTTTGTAACATCGGCAACGCAGTGCTGCCATCATCTGCTTCTGAGACATTAGTAAACCCTAAGTCACGAAGAAGGTTCTTGATGATTCTTCTCATTGTTGAAAAGTCATCAACAACCAGAATTTTCATATTCTTATCCAAAGCATCCTCCAGTGAGGTAAATTATTAATTTACAGTAATTATTATTAATAAAAATTGGCAATATACAAGTTAAATCAACCAATCTTTTAATCTTGACTTTAATCGAACAAGTGCTTGGCTGTGAATTTGGCTCACTCTCGACTCACTTATATTAAGAATTTCGCCTATTTCTCTTAAATTTAGTTCATCATCGTAATAAAGTGACAAAATCATTGCCTCTCTTTCTGGCAGCGTTTTAATAGTATTTGATAAACTCTTGTTAAATGAGCTCTTTTCTACACCACCATACGTTAAATCTTTATTGCTATTATTGACTGGTGCGATAATATCTTCGCTAACACCTAAGTCTTCTAAGCCTAATACTTTGCCATTAGTCGCTTCTTTGAGCATCTGGTGATATTGGTCAATAGAAACATCCAAAGACTCAGCCACTTCTATATCTTTTACGTCTCGTCCTAGCGTTGACTCTAACTTAGAAATTCGTTCGGCAACCATTCTTGAGTTTCGGTGAACCGATCTTGGAGTCCAATCACCACGCCTAATTTCATCTAACATTGAGCCACGCACTCGGATACCCGCATACGTTTCGAAACTAGCGCCCTTGCTATGATCAAAGTTTTTAGACGCTTCAATAAGACCTATCATGCCAGCCTGAATCAAATCATCAACTAAAACACTATCAGGCAGCCGAGCTGCTAAATGGTGAGCAATCCTTTTTACCAATACAGAATGTTTTTCCACAACATTCGACAATGTTTGTTGAGCTTCGTAGGCGGTTGCTACTTTATTGTTCAACAGAAACCTCTTAGTTGACCAGTTGCTCTAAAAAAAACTCTAAGTTTCCAGACGCATGCGATGGCGTCGGCCATTTATTTATCTTAGCAGCTAATGTCTTAAACGCTACTGCCGAAGGCGATCGAGGAAACGCATCTACAATCGCTTTTTGACGGCGTACGGCTTTGCGTAAATTGTCATCAAAAGGAATTATAGCGGTCAATTCTAAAGTTACATCTAGAAACCTGTCTGTAACCATAGTCAATTTTTTAAATAAATCCTGTCCTTCCTTCAACGTTCTGACCATATTAGCCACAACTTTAAATTTAGCGACGCCATGATCTCGATTTAAAATCTTAATTAATGCATATGCATCTGTAATAGAAGTTGGTTCGTCACAGACTACGCATAGCACTTCGTGAGAAGCCCTAGAGAAGGATAGCACCATATCTGATATACCGGCAGCCGTATCAACGATAAAGACATCCACCGGCGTTTTCATTTCACTGAATGCTCTTATTAATCCAGCGTGCTGGGCAGCAGAAAGCTCAACCATATCGATTGAGCCTGATGTTGCGGGAACTATTTTTATACCTGATGGGCCTTCAACTAGAATATCATCTAATTCAGCTTCTCCAGATAAAACATGAGAGAGGTTTTTATGTACTCTTAATCCGAGCATTACATCACAGTTTGCCAACCCTAAGTCAGCGTCAAGCACTAGAACATTTAATCCAGATTGTGCCAAAGCAATTGCTGTATTTAGCGATACGCTGGTTTTACCCACTCCGCCCTTTCCACCCGTTACTGCAATAACTTTTGTTTTTTTTGCCATCGACATATTTCGTAAACCGCTAGCCTGATCAGAAGTAATATTAATCATACATGCCCACTGCTTTTGGCACTACCTTATTATTTTTGTTAGAAACTTTTTCTTTAAGTTCATATAGCTGATTAGCTTTTTGCACAATTTTCTGTCCATTTGCAACCCTTATGTCCTCTGGTACACGTTGACCGTTGGTTAAATAGCCAATTGGCAGACGATTATGAATTGCAACACTAATTAACTCACCCAAACTCAAAGACTCATCTATTTTAGTAAAGATACAGCCCGACAGCGGAATTGTTTTAAAATGCTGGACACTTTCATGTAAAACACTCATTTGAGAAGTTGCAGAAAGTACCAAATAGTTTTTAATGTTTACTCTTGATTTTGTTAATAAATGATTCAAACGCTCTGTCAATTTAATATCCCTTTGACTCATTCCGGCTGTATCTATTAACAATAGCTTTTTATCTCGTAATTGGTAGATCGCTTCAGAAAGTTCTTCTGTATTTTTTGCTTGTTTAAGCGGACAACCTAATATTTTTGCATAAGTAGCTAATTGTTCTAGCGCACCAATTCTAAAGCTATCAGTGGTAATAAGACCCACTTTATCTGCGCCATGTATCTGCGCAAAACGCGCCGCCAATTTAGCAATTGTTGTTGTTTTACCTACACCTGTAGGCCCAACAAGTGAATAAATCCCACCACGTTTGATAATTTCATTGTCCGTTGTATTCAGCTGCTCAGTTAATAGTTCGAGCATTTTTGGCCAAGCTTGTTGAGCTTCTAGGTCGTCACTTATAAAGTGAGAAAGGTGTTCTGCCACTTTACTCGATAGACCCATATTATTTAATTTTTTAACTAACATGGCCTTAACTGGAGACTTACGATTCGCATCTTGCAACATTAGTTCTGAAACTTGGTGCTTCAACAACTCTTTAATAGAACTCATTTCATCTTTTAAATCAGACATTTGCTTATCAAATTGGCCTTGAACCACATTCTGGCTTGTAAGGCCGTTAGTTTGCTCGGTTGTTTGGGCAACTGTATGTTGCTGTGGAGCTGTACTTTGAGCTTGCGTCAAATTATTGGTGGCTTGAATTGATTGATCTTGTACCGTATTTCGGGCCCGATTTAACCATTGCTCAAATTCAGACTCAGCTTGCTGTGAAAGTGCTTGTGTGGCGAGTTGAGATTTTTGTTGGTTAGAAAGATCTTCTGGTTCAGGGGCAGCTTGCATTGCTTTGTTTGGCTGATATGTTTCTGACGACGCGCTTGACGAATCAGCGCGCTGGCGCTTAAGTAATTCCTCTAAAGAACTTGCTATTTTTGCTGCGCCCTCTGCATTTGGACCATCAAATTGATGCGCATTTTGTGCAACATTAGGCACTTCCGCTGGTTTTTGTGACAGAGGCTGAGGCTGCGCATCTGCGTCTATAGCTGCAACAATTTCCACACCCGTTGCTGTTTTCTTATTTGACATAATCACAGCTTCCGGGCCTAACTCTTCTTTAACTTGAGTTAATGCGGTTCTCATATCTTTTGCAAAATAACGCTTAATTTTCACTTTAAACCTCCGTCAAACAGCTCTAACCAACTGAACTGACAATCTTAATTTGTTTTTCTTCCGGTATTTCTTGATACGACAAGATAACCATTCCTGGTAAGCTATGTTTAACAAAGCGAGATAATACGCTTCGCAACATTCCAGAGGTCAATAATATTGACGGCTCACCTGATAATTCCAGATTCCTGTGTGCCTCAGCTAAAGACGTTTGAATTCGTTCAGCTAAGCCAGGCTCTATGCCAGCACCTTCATTTCCTGCTGACTGTAGGGACTGTTGCAACATCTGTTCCAACTCAGGTGCCAAGGTAATGACGGGTATTTCGTTGGTTGAACCAGCGATATCTTGAACTATAAATCGGCGAAGTGAAATTCGACATGCAGCCGTTAAAACATCTGGGTCTTGGCTCTTAGGCGCATATTCAACAAGAGTTTGGATTATGGAACGCATATCACGGATAGTTACATTCTCAGCCAATAAGTTTTGAAGGACTTTAGTGAGCACTGACAGCGACATCATTTCAGGTACTAAGCCGTCTACCAATTTTGGATAATTTTTCTGAATCATTTCAATTAGATTTTGCGTTTCTTCATGACCAAGTAATTGAGCCGCATTATTCGTTAATAGCTGACTAATGTGTGTCGCCACAACGGTAGCAGCATCAACAACGGTATACCCTAAGCTTTGAGCTTTATCCCGGTTGCTGTTTTCTATCCAAACCGCCTCTAAACCAAATGCTGGGTCAACCGTTTCAATACCTTCAACTTTTCCGAATACTTGCCCCGGATTAATGGCTAAGTCTCTGTCGTGCCTAATTTCCGCTTCACCAATGGTCACACCCATTAAAGTGATTCTATAAACATTTGGATCTAAATCTAGGTTGTCACGAATATGTACCGCTGGTACTAAGAAACCAAACTCTTGGCTGAGCTTACGACGAACGCCTTTAATTCTTGAAAGTAACTCTCCGCCCTGTCCTTTATCTACTAATGGAATTAAACGATAACCTACTTCTAAACCAATAGTGTCGACGTGATTCACATCATCCCAACTGACATCTTTATTTTCCGCTGCTTCATGAGGTGACTCTAGCGGTGTTTCCGCTTCAGCTTTTTCTGCGGCGAAAGCAGCTTCTGTAGTGCGTTTGTTAACCATGTATGCTGAGCCAATGAGCATAGCGCCAAAGGCTAAGAACGTTAAGTGTGGCATACCCGGCACCAAACCCATTGAGAATAAAACGCCACCAGCAACATAAAGCACTTTTTCTGTACCTAGCTGTGTTGAGAACTGTTGACCCATTTCTTGGTCAGTATTTTGACGCGTTACAACGATGGCCGTACCGATAGAAAGCAGTAGACCAGGGATTTGTGCAACTAAGCCATCTCCAATCGTAAGGATTGTATAAATTTCAACGGCTTCACCATCATACCGATAAACAATCCACCGATAATATTAATAAATAATATAATGATGCCCGCAATCGCATCACCTTTCACAAACTTTGACGCACCATCCATCGAACCATAAAAGTCCGCTTC
>JAOHFM010000029.1 GCA_028098005.1 Psychrosphaera sp. | reverse complement strand
AGGCGGAAAGCTCTTCGAAAGTGGCTTTGATTTAGGTTATGAAACTGGCGTTCTAATTACTGTATCCGTTGTAATTCTATATACAGTACTTGGCGGCTTTTTAGCAGTGAGTTTAACGGACTTTGTGCAAGGCTGTATTATGTTTATCGCCCTTGCCATGGTGCCATTATTTGCCATGGGACAACTTGATAACTTGTCGGGAATTACCTCTATGATATCTAGCGATTTTGTCACTGAGGTTGCCAGCAAAGATGCGCTTGGTTGGTTAGGTGTATTAAGCTTAATGACATGGGGCCTTGGTTATTTTGGTCAGCCGCATATTATTGTTCGTTTCATGGCGATTAACTCACATAAAGACGTTAAAACAGCAAAAAACATTGGTATGTCGTGGATGACGGTTACTATTATTGGTGCTGTGTTAACCGGTATTGTGGGTTTACATTACACCCAACAATACAATGTAGCTATTGATGATCCGGAAACTATCTTTGTTTTACTATCACAAATTCTATTTCACCCTCTTATTGCAGGTTGGTTATTGGCTGCAATTCTTGCTGCCATTATGAGTACAGTTTCATCACAATTATTGGTTTCTTCGAGCTCATTAGTTGAAGATTGTTACCGAATTTTTATTCACAAAGGCGCTACGGACAAAGAGTTATTGTTTGCTAGCCGACTATGTGTCGTCATTGTTGCCGCCGTTGCCACGGGTGTTGCTTTTAATTCTGATAGTGGCGTGTTGGATATTGTATCTAGTGCATGGGCAGGCTTTGGTGCTGCTTTTGGTCCTGTGGTCTTATTTGCATTACTTTGGAAGCGAATGACTAACCAAGGTGCCATTGCAGGTGTATTAGCGGGCGCAATTACGGTAATATTCTGGAAACACGCTCCGGTTCTAACTAATGGCGACGCGTTAGGCTCTCTGTTTTACGAGCTATTACCAGGCTTTATCGTTTCATCTATTGCTATATACGCAGTGAGTTTAATGACTGATGAGCCAAGTGAAAAGACATTGAGTCAATTTGAAGAAACTCGAAGCATCATTAACGAATAAGACATAAGTAAAAAGATTGTAGGTAGGATTTAATTTGGAAAAGTACGAAGAATTACTTGTGGCGATAAGACGCGTTATTCGCGCTATTGATTTACGCTCTAAAAAACTCAGCAAAGATGTTGGTATCACAGGCCCTCAACTTTTAGTTATTCAAGAGTTGGGCGCAGATCCTGGCATTACTGCTAAGCAAGTATCCGATATTGTAAACCTGAGCCAAGCGACGGTAACCAGTATTTTAGACCGCCTTGAAAGTAAGGGGATGGTTGAAAGGGTTAGAAGTGAATCTGACCGTAGACGAATTGCTTTATATTTAACGGATATTGGTAAAAGCACACTTAAAAGTGCGCCTCGTTCAATGGAAGATAGCTTTATAGATAAGTTTAGTACGCTTGAAGACTGGGAACAGTCACTTTTACTTTCAAGTGTTCAGAGAGTCGCTAATATGATGGATGCAAATGAGCTCGACGCTGCACCTATTCTAAATATTGGTGACATCACGCCTAAATAAAGTAAATACTTCCAACTCTAATTAAACCGACTTAACCGTCGGTTTTTTTTCGCCTGAATTTTGATCTGCAATGACTACCTATTCATTTTGTCCATACTAGGTCTTCACTTTTAGAACCAGCAATAATCCCTCAGCACACCTGCCAGAAAGGCTTTAAGCAGCATTAGTAACCATACATCTACCGCTAAATATAAATATCAATGATAGTAACTATAACCACTCAAAATATACTTAGTGCAATAATGATTAGACTTCTAATTATTTATCCGTATACTTTACACCCTGATTCGAGCAATAGGATATACGTAATGAATACAAATTCTTGGAATGACTGGAACCGAATAGTTCTCAAAGTAGGCAGCGCATTAATCGCTCCTAGCGGGAACGGTTGCAGTGCACACCAATTATTTCCAATCGCCCAGTTTATTATTGAGTGCAGAAAGCACGGTAAACAGGTTGTGCTAGTTTCCTCGGGTTCAGTTGCTGCTGGCCGTCATGTCTTTTCAAGTCCTGACAATCCTTCTCTAGCACTAAAAAAGGCGATGGCAGCTGCAGGCCAATCGGAGATGGTATCTACATGGGATCGATTATTTGATTTCCATACCTCTCAAATATTACTAACACACGGTGACTTACGAGACCAAGAGCGTTACCACAGTATCAGAGACACAATAATGACGTCTTTGGAACACGGTGTAATGCCAATTGTTAATGAAAATGACACGGTTACAACAGACGGTCTAAAAGTTGGCGATAACGACAATTTATCTGCAATGGTTGCTGCGGCAGCTGGTGCTGATGCATTAATTATGTGTTCTGACATCAACGGTCTTTACAACAAGAACCCTAAAATACATGAAGATGCAGAATTACTTAGTGTTGTAAGTGAAATAACTGAAAACATAAAAGAAATGGCGGGAGGTGCTATCAGTTCGACTGGAACGGGTGGCATGTTAACTAAACTTCAAGCCGCAGAAAAAGCAACAGCACATGGCATTACAACTTATATAGTGAATGGCTTTGAAGCTGAAACATTTTCTAAACTAGTTCGAGGTAAGAATCCTGGAACCGTATTTACCCCATATAAAAACCCAATGCAGGATGATTTGCATTGGTTGACTCATACAACCAGAGCACAAGGTGAAATAATAGTAGACCAAAGTGGTGCGGTATGTGTACTTGACGATGAAAAAACGCTATCTAGTGATCAATTAGTTGATGTAAAAGGCAACTTTAATATTGGTGATACAGTTTTAGTAAAAACTGAGAATGGCAATCGAGTCGCAAAAGGCGTTGCCAATTATAGCAGTTGCTTAATGTCTTACATTTCTGACCAGCAAGAGCCTAATGAAACTTCGTTCCCAACTATTGAGTCACTTATCGAAGATAAGAACATTGCCGTATTAAAGGAGGCCTAATGAGCTACATTAAAACAATTTCACAAGCTGCAAAATCTGCGTCTAAAAAACTAGCAATTTTGTCAGAAGAGCAAAAAAACACTGTATTACTAGCTATGGCTAAAAATATCAAAGAAGCCCAACCGGCAATCCTAGAGGCAAACAAAATTGACCTTAAGAATGCCGCTGACATGGAGCTTGAAGCCTCATTTGTTGACCGTTTAACGTTAAACTCTGAACGCATTGATGACATGGTAACTGGCATTAAAGAAATCGTTGCGCTTGATGATCCAATTGGTAGCCGAAAAGCAGTCACTACCCGACCAAACGGTTTAGAGATTGAGAAAATGCGCATTCCGTTAGGCGTGATTTGTATGATTTATGAATCTAGACCAAACGTAACTGCGGACGCAGGCGCGCTGTGCTTTAAGTCAGGCAATGGTGTTGTACTTAGAGGCGGTAAAGAAGCATTAAATTCAAGCTTGGCTATCGCCGCTGCGATGCATAAAGCGCTTGAAGAGCATAACTTACCAAAAGAACTTGTAGCGGTTATTGATGATCCTGCTAGAGAATTAGTACTAGAGTTAATTTCTCAGGTAGACAGTATTGATTTAGTTATTCCTCGCGGTGGTGAAGGCTTAATTAAGTTTGTAAGTGATAATAGTAAAATACCAGTGATTCAGCATTTTAAAGGCGTTTGTCATTTATATGTTGATAAAGACGCTGATTTTGAAAAAGCATTACGAATTTTAGAAAATGGTAAAACTCAGCGCACCGGTGTTTGTAATGCATTAGAAGGCTTACTTGTACATGCTGATATCGCCGATGACTTCTTACCAGTGGCAGCAAAAATGTTGCAAGACAAAGGTGTGAAAATAAACGCCTGTCAGCGTTCACATGGATTTTTCTTAAGCCCTATCCTTTTACCTTACTCTGACTTTGGACAAGAATATTTAAGCCTTGAAATTGCTATCCGAACTGTTGATAACTTTGAGCAGGCCCTTGACCATATTGATGAATTTGGCAGCCACCATACGGAAGTTATTTGTACTGAAAATGAAAAAACAGCGCAAATGTTCCAACTAGCAGTTGATGCTTCTGTTGTAATGGTTAACGCAAGCTCTCGATTCTCAGACGGCTCTCAGTTAGGTTTAGGTGCAGAAATAGGCATTGCGACAACAAAACTACATGCTTATGGGCCTATGGGCTTAGAGTCTCTAACGGCAGAGAAATTTGTAGTGACGGGCGAAGGCCAAGTTAGATAAGCTAAATATTTGAAGTGTTGTAGGGGCAAATTTGAACTGCTAATGGGCCCCAAATTCCTCAAGTTAATTAAAAAAAAAACCTCTTTTGAGGTTTTTTTTTTAATTGATTCACTGTTTTTTAAGCAAATTATCAGGTGTCGTCTACACTTTCATTGTATTTAACAACAATGAGACAGGGTACTATGAAAAAAGTATTGCAACTTGGTTTTCCAATTGGGCTTATAGCCTTATCCACCGCTAGTTTTAATGCCAATGCCGACATTCGCTTCAATGGATTTGCGTCGATAGTTGCGGGACAGACTCTTAGCGATAACGAAAGTTACCTCGGTTATAATAATGACCTTTCATTCAAAAATGAGTCGATTTTTGCTTTGCAAGCAATGAGTGACTTAGGAGATGGCCTATCCGCAACCGCTCAAATAGTTGCACAAGGTAACGAAAGCTTTGATACAAAGTTTTCTTGGGCATATATTTCATATGAAGCAAGCGATTACACAACAGTTAGAGCTGGTCGCCTGCGTATTCCTTTTTATCTATATTCCGATTACCTAGATGTAGGTTATGCATATCCATGGGTAAGGCCTGCTGGTGCAATGTACAGCTTACCATTTAATAACTACGATGGCGTAAGTGTTGTACACAATAAATTAATTGGCGAATGGGATTTCTCTTTCAACTTTATGTTCGGTGAATTGTCGGACACGTTTTTCAAAAATACGTCTCCTACAGATGGTTCTTTAAACAATATGGTTGGTTTAGCAACCAGCTTCAGTCGTGACTGGTTCAGCGGTTATTTTACCTATATTACGGGTGAAATTAACATTCCAGTAGAAGGTATTGAATCTTTTGCCAGCCTTGCACAAGCTCTTGGTGCATCGCAATCTGCTGCTGATCAACTGCGAATTGATGGAGATACTGGTACCTTTATTGGTGCAGGCTTTAACATCGACTATGAAAACTGGTCAATCATTGCTGAGTACTCAGAAAGCAATACCGATGATTCAGTTCTACAAGAAGCAGACAAAGGCGGTTATATTAGCTTTGGTTATCGCGTTAGCGATAAAACTATGCCATTCATTATGTTTGAAACATTTGAAACTCCAGCAAACTCAAGCATAGCAGCGGCAATGCCAGGCACAGTAATACCGGCTTTAGGTACCGCATATGATGGCGTTCCAGTTAACATGGCAACTCAAGCAATTGTTAATGCAACAAATCGTGATGAATACACTTCTACTTCTGTAGGTGTACGTTATAACTTCCATCCGAGTGCAGCATTTAAAGTACAATACACAAGCGTTGACAATGACTACAACGATGCCTGGGATGCAGATGCCATCGCGTTTGCTGTTGATGTTGTATTTTAAGGAGGCGATATGAAAAAGTCGACAATCGCATTAGTTTTGGCCTTATTCAGCTCAAATGTATTAGCTGTTAACGTGGTAGTGCACCCTTCAAATGCAGATGCACTTGATAAAAGCGCCATCTCTAGAATATTTCTAGGTAAAGCTAAGTCGTTTCCAGGTGGAGGCACAGCAACACCTATAGATCAAGCTGAGGGGTCTGCAGCCACTAATGAGTTTAACGATAAAGTTTTAAGTCGCTCAGGCAGTCAGCTTAAAGCTTATTGGTCAAAGTTAGTATTTACTGGAAAAGGTACGCCACCTAAAAAGGTAGATAGTGATGCAGCTGTCATTGATATGGTTTCAAAGAACCCGGATATGATTGGCTACATTCAAGGTGACGGCGGCGGCGCTGTAAAAGTAGTTGCTAGCTTTTAACCTTAAACTTCACATGTAAAATATAAAACAGGGATGTTTTATATTTATCTAAATTTACATTTACATAATGCCTAACCTACTTTTTGTAAATTAAGCACTACTTGTTCTAATCAGCACTCTCATCTACACAACGCATAATTTTAAAATAACAGTTTCGTATTTATCTGACAGAAATTCATTCCACATACCACTCATACTCACCTTTTTTGGTAAATAAAGAACTTCGCTGAAACTATATTTCATGCTCACTTTTTATTTATAAAACCCTAAATTTCCTGTACCTGTACCTTTAAAAAAACGGTAACATAAGTGCCGTAAAATTAAGCTGTACATAACAATAATTCCTCTAAAAATCAGGAAAATAATAAGATGAAATACCTTAGTTTAACGGTGTTCGCTTGCTTGGTCTCAGCTAATACGCAAGCTAGCGATATAAATTCCCCGTGCTTTAACTGTCCAGATCTAGATAAAGTAGCTGATTCAGCAGCTTATATAGACAGTGACTATTACAGCGACGTTATTAATGCTATTAATAGTGGTCAAAGTCAGCAGCAAATTAAATCGTTGCTTTCCTCAGCCATTAGCGCCAACCATAAACGACTTACTTACTCAGAAGTATGGAGCGCATTAACCAAAACGGATGAAGACCCATCTAACCCGGATAATGTGATGTTGCTTTATAAAGGCATATCCATTCCAAAGTTCTCAAACGGTAGCGGTTCGCAAAGTACCAATCCCGATAATTGGAATAGAGAACATGTTTGGGCCAAGAGTCACGGCTTCCCTTCCTCCTCTTTAGAGGCCTACTCCGATATTCACCACCTCCGCCCTTCTGACATCTCTATCAACTCCTCTCGCAGCAACCTCGACTTTGACAATAGTGACAACCCTCTTCCTGAAGCACCTTCAAACCGTTACGACTCAAACTCTTTTGAACCTCGTGATGCGGTAAAAGGTGACGTAGCAAGAATGGTGTTGTACATGGACACTCGATATGAAGGTTTTGATTCAACACCAGACTTAACGGTTGTCAATCAAATCACCTCTACGGGTGAGCCTTTGTTGGGTAAACTTTGTCGTTTATTAGAATGGCATGAAGCAGATCCAGTTGATGCTTTTGAGGCAAACCGTAACAACGTTATATACGAATACCAAGGTAACCGTAACCCGTTTATTGATCACCCTGAGTGGGTTGAGTCAGTATTCCCTAAAGCGGCATGTGCGGATGAGCCTACAGATCCAGTTGACCCTGAAGAGCCAACAGATCCTGAGGAACCAACTGATCCAGATACACCAACAACGCCAGCATCTGCTCCGCTAATTATTTCTGCGGCGTATGATGGTCCTCTTTCTGGTGGACTACCAAAAGGCGTTGAGCTATTTGTCACTCAAGACATCGCTGATTTAAGTGTTTGTGGCTTTGGTTCAGCAAATAATGGCGGCGGCTCTGACGGTCAAGAGTTCACATTCCCAGCCGATAGCGCAGCAAAAGGTGAGTATATTTACCTTGCTTCTGAAGCGTCGCAGTTTGAAGCCTTTATGGGCTTTGCGCCAGACTACACAGCGGGTGCAGCTAATATAAATGGCGACGACGCGCTAGAGTTATTTTGTAATGGTGAAGTTGTTGACGTTTTAGGTGACATTAATACCGATGGTACAGGTCAACCATGGGAATACATGGACGGTTGGGCTGCGCGTAAAGCTAATTCAACGGTAAATGGCGGAGTTTACAACGCTGATGAATGGATATTTAGTGGAAAAAATGCGCTTGACGGTGCCACCAGCAATGCCACTGCAGATACAGCAATTCCAGTACAAACCTTTACTCAGTCAGTATCATTATTCATTACTGGTGCGGTTGACGGTTCATTATCTGGCGGCATTCCAAAAGCCATTGAAATCTATGTAGGTTCTGACATCGCTGACTTAGGTCAATGTGGTGTTGGCTCTGCGAATAATGGTGGCGGTACCGACGGTGAAGAATTCACTTTCCCAGCAGGCACATCAGCATCAGCTGGTAGCTTCATCTACGTTGCTTCTGAATCAACTGGTTTCACTACTTTCTTTGGTTTTGCACCAGACTTCACGTCAGGCGCTTTAGCAATAAATGGTGACGACGCGGTAGAGCTATTTTGTGATGGCGAAGTAATTGATGTGTTTGGCGATGTTAGTACTGACGGCACAGGTCAACCATGGGAATACATGGACGGCTGGGCTTATCGTGTAAATGGAGCCAGCGCAAATGAAGGCGTTTTTGAACTAACTAATTGGTTCTTCAGCGGTAAAAATGCGTTGGACGGCAGCTCTAACAATGCAACGGCCAATACACCATTCCCAATAGCAACTTACTCAAATGAAGGCGAAGTTGAGCCAGAGCCTGATTTATTAGGACAGTGTGCCGACGAAGCAACGTTTATTCATGCTATACAAGGTCCTGACTTTGAATCTCCATTACTTAATGAAACTCGCGTCATTGAAGGTGTTGTTACGGCTTCTATTCCTGCAATAGGTGGCTTTTTTGTTCAAGAGCAATTAGCTGACCAAGACGATAACCTATTAACTTCTGAAGGTATTTTTGTTTCTTATGAAGTGGATGGTGGCATGCCAACAGTTGGTTCTGTGGTACGTGTTTTAGGTAGCGTTGTAGAAAGCTATGGTAAAACAATGTTGCGTGCTGACAAAGTAGCGCTGGAATGTGGTTCAGACATTATTGTTCCTGTAACAGTGGCATTACCATTTGACAGTGCTGAACAACAAGAGTCGCTTGAAGGCATGTTTGTTCGTTTTGAACAAGACCTAACGGTAACAGACAACTACAACTTAGGTCGTTATGGCGAAGTGACGTTGTCGAGTGAGCGTTTATTTGTTCCTACTAATTTATACCTACCTGGTACAAATGAAGTGGCAAACTTAACAGCACAAAACAAACTGAATAAAATACTATTGGATGATGCCGTAAATGGCTCAAACCCTGAAGTTGTAAAATACCCTACTGGTGGTTTGTCTGCAGATAATACGTTGCGTTCAGGGGATAAAGTAAACGCATTAGAAGGCGTAATTGACTATAGCTTTGGTAACTTTAGAGTATTGCCAACGGTTGAGCCTACGTTTGTTCATGAAAACCTTCGTGAAGCAGAGCCAACGCTTGAATCTGGTAATCTTAGAGTAGCGAGCTTTAACGTTTTAAATTACTTTAATGGAGACGGTTTAGGTGAAGGATTCCCTACGAGCCGTGGCGCAGATTCTGCAGAAGAATTTGACCGTCAACGCGATAAAGTATTAAACGCGATAACGACAATGGATGCCGATATCATCGGCCTGCTTGAAGTAGAAAACGATGACTACAGCGAAACCAGTGCAATACAAGATATTGTTAATGGTCTAAATGCGATTGCCCCTGCTGACAAGCACTATACTTTTGTTAACCCAGGTATTGATCAATTAGGTACTGACCAAATCAAAGTAGCACTAATTTATAATGATTTAGCAGTGACAGAAGTTGGTACAGCGGTAACGCTAACAGGCTTCCCATTTGAATATCACAATCGCCCTCCTCTAGCTCAATCTTTTGAAAGTATTGAAACTGGTGATGCATTGACTGTTGCTATCAACCACTTCCGTTCAAAAGGCTGTTCAAGCAGTGGCGGTGTTGAAAACGAAGACAAAGGTGATGGCCAAGGCTGTTACAACTTGCGTCGTGTTCAAGCGGCTGAAGCGGTAACAGCTTGGTTAGCAACGAACCCTACTGGCGTTGAAGATGAAGATAAGTTAATTATTGGTGACTTAAACGCTTATACAAAAGAAGATCCAATTACAACGATTGTTAACGCAGGTTACACAAACTTAATTGAGTCTTTAAAAGGCGCAGGAACATACTCTTATACTTACCAAGGTGAATCAGGAACCATTGATCACGCTTTGGCGAGTGAGTCATTGACGGCTAAAGTTGTCGATATTACTGAGTGGCACATCAATACTGATGAACCTAAAGTTTTAGACTACAACGTTGAGTATAAGAGCGAAGATCAGCTAGTAACATTCTATGATACTGACGCGTTCCGAGCTTCTGACCATGACCCTGTTGTTATTGAGCTAAATACTGAATCTGCCTTTATCACTAAAACTAAAGTTGTTAGTGATATTGATAAATTTAAACGTTGGTTCTGGTGGTTCTGGTACCAGCCGCAAAACGTATTTAGAATTAACGTTCCTGAAGAGACAACCTTATTGAAAGTTTCTTTAGCAGAAGGTTATGGCAACGCAGATTTATATATACGTGAAGGCAGAAGAGCCACTAAGCGAAGATTTGACTGTCGTTCTAACAATGCCGGAAATGAAGAAGTTTGTGAAATTGAACTTCCAAACTCTGGTAACTGGTATATTAGTGTGAAAGGTCGTAACTACTATGATGTAACTATGACTATTGAAACCACAGTGCCTGCAAACACAGCACAGTAGTTAACTCTACAAAGTTAACTACATAATGATTGAGCCGCTAGAAATTCTGTTTCTAGCGGCTTTTTTATTCAGGCCCTTGAGCTTGCTTTTTATACCTGCGAAAATTGACGAATAAAGTTGTGATAAACATTATGAAGTTGGTCTAAGTGTTCGCGGTTCGTATTACCTTCTTTGATTAAGTCCTGTATGGTTTGATCTAATTTAAACAGCGACTGACGTGTTGTAACGTCACTAACCATGCTCTGCATCCAAGTAATTACCGCTATACGCTGACCTTTTGTAACAGCCGTCACTTTGTGCAAACTGCTCGACGGATATACAACAACATAACCAGCAGGAAGCTTAACCTGTTGCTCGCCAAACTCGGTTTGAATAATAAGTTCACCGCCTTCATATTCATCTGGCTCACTTAAAAATAAAGTCATGGATACATCACTACGTAAAACATCATTGCTGTTAGGTAAACGCATTATGGCCGCATCAACGTGATAACCATATTCCTCAGACTCAGAGTAGCGATTAAAACAAGGTGGAAATATCTTTTGAGGCAATGCTGCCGATACCACTTTAGGCGCTGAGCCTATTCTCCCAAGTAACTCGTTTGCTAAGTCTTTTATAATTGGATTGTTAGGGTTAGCTTGATTGTTCTTTTTGACGGACGAAGCCATTCCCATGGCCGTTTTATCACCATCTTCCCACTCGGCCTTTAAAAGCGCTTCCCGTACGATTTTAACTTCATCGCTAGTAAGAAGCTGATCTATGACAACCATATAAACCTCAATATTAAAAACTTTGTTATTTTATCTAATATAAACGAAAAAATGCCTACCTGTTATCTCCCAATAACAAGTAAGCATTTTTAATCGTATTGTTTGCTGTAAGTTTTAGAACTGGTAGTTCATTGTGAAACGCACTGAGCGAGCGTCGCCTAAGTACATAAATGCACCAGAGCGGTATGCTGCTGTCCAATATTCTTTGTCTAACACGTTACCAATATTAAGACGTAAGGTTACATCTTCAGTGGCATTGTAGTTAGCAAATAAGTTAACCACTTGGTAGCTAGGAACAACAATAGAGTAACGATCGTTTTCTGAGTCGTAACCGGCTGCTGTATCAGGCTGACCACCAAACATTTCGCTTTGGTAAGAGTAGTCACCACCAAATGAGAATGTTTCAGTTGGCTGGTAACGTAACTGAAGATATAAACTCTTGTCAGCAAAGTTACTTAACGCCAAACCAACGTTGTCTTCATTGTAAGATTCTAGTACTTCAGACGTCATAGACGTTGCTGAGAACTGCATGCTTAGCTGCTCGTTAATGTCACCTACTAAACCAAACTCAACACCTTTAACTCGGTTTTTACCGGTATTTAATGTGCCCAGTGTAGAGTAACTATCACCTACGCTTTCCATAACGTCTTTTTTCGTCATTTGGAAAACTGCAGCCGTTGCCATAAATTTATGATCAAATAACTGCCATTTAGTACCAATTTCAATGTTTTCTACAATTTCAGGATCGGCATTCTGTGCTTGATCTGGGTCACCACAAATACCACCGTAACCACAGTTAGCACCTAAGTCAGATTCACCGCCGTTAATATTGGTTGCAGTACTGAAGTTAATGTAAACGTTGCCATCTTCAGTAATGCTATGCAGTAGGCCAATGTGACCGTTGTACATGTCGTCTTCATATTCGTATAAAACGTCACCCGAACGGCCGCTTGTATCGTTGCTGTAGTCAAAGCTGTCTTGACGTAAACCTAAGAATAATTGAGTTTCGTCAGTCAATTCAATGGTATCCATTACGTAAGCAGATACAGTGTTAATTTCGAATATCGCGTCCGAATCACCTTGCGTATAAGCACGTTGCATTAGGCTTGATGCATTTTGAACCACTGAGCCATTGGCATCTAATAAACAGTAAGAATCAGAAACTCCTCCTCGACCGGCTACACGACAGTTAGAGTCACCCATTGTTTCGTAGTTGTAAAAACCGTTGTCTACTTTTTCGTCGGTAAATTCTAGGCCGTAAACGAGTTTGTGCTTTTTGCCTAACGCCGTAATGTTTGAAATTAGGTTAAATTGAGTCGCAAAGTACTCAACTTCTTGCCAGCCTTGGTGTGTGCTTAAGTTTATCGACGCTGCGCCTGGAGCTGCTGTGTCACTTGCATCACGGGTTGTACCGCGAGCACCAGTAGTAATGTAACCGTTTTCTGTTTTACCAAAACGAGTCGAGTTATAAAACATTAAATCATCGTTAATTTCATATTCAGTGCGAAGCGTAAATGTCGAAACCTCTGACTCTTGGAAATCTTCATCTTGAGCATAAACGGGAATATCTGAAACAGGTTTACGCGTAGTTTGGTCAAAATAACTGCCTAAATCAGGGCGATCATCAGCACTTAAGTAGTAAAAATCAGCAATAAAGTTTAATTTATCATTCGCTTGGTAAACACCTGATAATTGAGCTCCTTTACGAGAACGCTCAATACCGTCACGACCTGGCTTAGTATCTTCTGCAGATAGTAAGTTAATTCGTACTGCTGCATCATCATTAATTGATGCATTGTAGTCTGCCGTTAAGCGGTAATAGTCGTCTGTACCAAAGCTTGCATCTACACGACCAAAGTTGTAAGACGTTGATGCCTTTTTAGTGACACTGTTTACCGCACCACCTGAAGAACCACGACCAGCAAAAGTCGAGCTTGGACCTTTAGTAATTTCAACGCGCTCTGTTGCAAAACTTTCGCGAGTTGTCATGCCAGGATCACGTAAACCATCAACAAAAACGTCACTGCGAGCTTCGTGGCCACGAATGATATAACGGTCACCAAAGGCATTACCGTTCTCACCAGTACCTAACGTAACACCAGACTGTGCAGATAGGATATCTTTCAGATCAGTTTTACCAGACTCTTGAATTTGGTCTTGAGTTAAAATGTTAATTACCTGAGGCGTATCAACTAAATCATTAACTCTGCGTAGGTCACCAGATTTATCAACATGGTAAATAGAATTTCTTACACCATGTACTTCAATTCGTTCAATAGCTTCTGCTGATTCACATTGCTGGTCTTTTTTAACGTCACATTTTTCTTCAACAGGCGCAGCATATATTGCGGTTGAACCTAAAACCAGAGAGGCGGCTAACGTTTGAGCACCTAAATTCATTTGTTCTGAAAGATATGTTTTTTTCTTCACTTTTTCATTCCATAAGCGGTTGATTTAACTTAACGACGGCAAGAATAGATCAAAGCTCGATAAATGTAAATGATAATGGTTCGCATTTAGATTGTTTTTTTTTGTAAATTTCTCCGTTTTTAGTCTAACTAACAAAGCTAACCATTGAATTCGGGCGCTAAATCCATATATAAGTAATTACTAATACATAATATGCTAGCGTCACACAATTAAACTGCTAAAGTTTTAAAGACGTTAAAATCAATTTATTAATTTTAAATACATCAAATAAGTTTTAGGAAAGTATATGAAAACATCACAAGAGCTAGTTGCAGAAGTTAGAAAAACTATTAATGAAGTATCTACCTCTCAACTCAATGAGATGCTTCACAGTGGTGAAGTGATTGTTATTGATGTAAGAGAGCCTGGCGAGTTTGCGTCTGGTCATGTGCCAACTGCAGTTAACTTTCCTAGAGGTGTTTTGGAAATGAAAATTCATACTCACCCTGCTGTTGCTTATGAATGCGACACGGAAACAGCACTTAAAGAATTAGCTGAAAAAGACATCTACTTAATTTGCCAGTCGGGTGGACGCTCAGCCTTGTCAGCAGAGTCATTAAAGCGCTTGGGCTTTAGCAAAGTAACGTCAGTGGCTGGTGGAATGAAAGACTGGAAAGAACAGGACCTGCAAGTTGTTCAACCTAGCTAAGGTATAGTTTTAATTAATAAAATTGCCTTTATCCATGATCAACTTGTATGGTTAAGTAACAAACAAAATAACATGGAGTAATCATGGCTAGAGGCATAAATAAGGTAATACTCATTGGCACGTTAGGAAATGACCCTGACGTAAAAAAACTAACAAATGGCAATAGTGTTGCCAATATAAGCTTAGCAACAAACGAAGCTTGGAAAGACAAAACAACAGGCGAGCAAAAAACAAAAACAGAGTGGCACAGAGTAGTCATTTTTGGGAAACTTGCAGAAATTGCTGAGCAGTACCTTGTCAAAGGCGGGCAAGTATATATTGAAGGTAAGTTACAAACAAAAAAGTGGACCGACCAAAATGGCCAAGAAAAATACTCTACCGATGTGATAGTTGACATGACGGGCCAACTACAAATGTTAGGCAGTAAACCAACACACAGTTTAGAAACGCCAAGCTCAGCTCAAAATAAAACTGCGCCCCCTCCAGTGAAACCACCATCTACAGCAATGCTAGAGATGGACGATTCAGTTCCATTTTGAGAGATTAGGTGAACATCCTTGTTCCTCGTCGTTCCTAGGACGCTAATTTAATGATAAATCATTGAAGTACAATAACTGGACATAAACACATGTATGCACTTTTTACATGTTTAATAGATGGATAAGCCAAGTTCTTCCGCTATATTTGCAACCACTTTCATGCCCACTACAGAGTTTCCAAAGCTGTTCAATGGTGGGCTCCAAGCGCAAATAACGCCATAGTTAGGGACAATAGCGACTATTCCGCCCCCAACCCCACTTTTTGCTGGTAGACCAACAGAAAAGGCGAATTCACCAGATTGGTCGTACATGCCACTTGTTGACAATATTGCGTTGACTCGATGTGTATCTTTTCTGGTACAAATTGTTTGATTATTTTTGGGGTTTACCCCTTTGTTTGCCAAAAACAGCAAACTTTTAGCTAACTGTTCACAGCTCATTGCAACAGAACACTGCGTAAAATAGTGACTAAGTACGTCGGGTATGGCCGCTTCAATATTGCCAAAGCTCTTCATCAAATACGCTAACGCAGCGTTTCTGCTACCATGTTGCATCTCTGATTCATAAACACTTGAGTCAATATGAATGGACTCATCACCAGCGAGTTGACGTAGGAAGTTAACAAACGACAATTTACTCGCTGAATAATGACTCACCAACACATCGGAAACTAACAAGGCGCCGGCATTTATTACAGGATTTCTAGGTATACCCTTTTCCCATTCAAGCTGAATAATAGAGTTAAAAGGTTGACCTGACGGCTCCATATGAACTCTATCCCAAAGCTCGTCACCTAAGCGGTTCATGGCCAGCACCAAACCAAACACTTTTGAAATGCTTTGAATAGAAAACGGCGTATTGCCATCACCTACGGAAACCACATCGCCTTCGATTGTTGCCACTGCTATTCCTGCTAAATTAGCAGGAACCTCCGCTAAAGCAGGAATATAATCCGCCGTTTTACCTTGCGCATAAGCAGCTTCATTAGCTTTCAATATACTGGTTAGCTTTGCCTTTAAATCAGACCTGTCTTTAATCATAAATAATTAGCTTTAATTTTCTCTAGTTGCGCTTTTGTTTTGTCACTTTTAAAGGTGTATTGCGATATTTTTCGTTCTGCTAATTGAAACTCTTTATTGGCATATAGCGCTTCTATGTAATTTACAAACACATTGTCGGTATTCTGAGTGTTCTTATCTGAAACTGCTGCAGTAAGATGTTTAAGCGCAGCTTCAGCGTTACCAAGCTTTAATTCTATTGTACCTAAAGTGTCCAATACTCGACCGTCATTTGGCTTCATGTCTTTTGCTTTTTCAGCATGTCCAAGCGCTTTTGAATACTCTTTGGTTTGAGAGTAAAGGTAGGCCAAATTATTGTGCGCGACAAAGTTAAGATCGTTTAACGCGATCACTTTTTTATAATATTCAATCGCCGTTCCTTCATTTCTCGACGTTTGCATTTGTGCATAACGTAAAACATTCATTTCATCTTTAGGGTAATTATCAATGTGATTTTTTGTCGCTGTAAGCGCTGCTTCAATGCCTTGGTGCCTAGAAATCGCATTGATCATCCAATTTGCATTTATTGGGCTTGGGTTTAATTTATAAGCTTCTGAAAGATTGTTAACCGCATTAGCTAAGTCATTTTCCGCCAACTGGACAACACCTATTACTGTTTTTAGTAACGGAAGCTTTTTGACCTCATCCGGTAAACTTGCCACTTTCTCTTTGGCTAATTTAAACTGCCCCATTCTTACCAACAAATATGCATGTAGGGATTTTATCTCTAAATTCTTCCCGCCAATTTCTTTTTCATATTGAGTGGCTAAGTCAATTCCTTTTTTGAACTCGCCTGTTGTGTCAAAAATTTTAAGCATGGCAATAATAGCGTTCGGATTATTAGGTTGTGCGTCATACCATTCTTGATATAACGCTTTTGCTTTATCAAATCGATTTGTTTTTATATAGCTATTAGCTAACAGTTCCCAATACTGGCCAGGTTCATTTGTGATACTTCTAGCCGTTTCAAATGCTTTGGAAGCGCCTTTAAAGTCTTTTTCCGCCGTTAATAATCGGCCTAATGTAATGTGTAAAAATGCATTTTGGGGTTCTCTATCAATTAGCTTTTGAACATGAGCCGTCATTGTTTGCGGCTGCTTAGTTATTTTTGACAATAAATAGTGTTTTGTTATTGCTGGTAAAAAGGCTGGAGACTCGTCGAGCAATTCACTAAGTTTCGCCAACATATCAAGCTTGTTTTGTTCTGTCTCTAAAGGAGATAGCTCAATTAATTGAAATTTAATTACCGAATTTGATGGCTCTATTTTTAAGCCTGATTGTAACGACTGTCTTGCACTGGCTAAGTCACCTTGAAGTGCATTAAGCTTTGCCTCTAACATCCAACCTTTAACTTCACTTTCTGAGGATGTTTTCCATTCCTGTGCAATTTGTAGCGCTTTATCATATTGTTTTGTCGAAATATAAGCTTGAACTAACGTCACTTTTAGTTGCTCAGTATTTACGTCAGGGCTTGTATCTTTGTTCATTTGTTTGAGTGCTTGTTCCAAGTCAACAATACCTGAAACATCGTTTAACGAGAGTTTTAATGTTGCTACTCCCACTTTTGCTGCCGCGGACTCTAATTCATCAGGTTGTTTATTAAGTACTTCCTTAGCTTTATTGATTTCTCCATCGCGAAGCAATGCTTGGCCTAAACCGGCTAAAAGCCCAGCATCTTTTGGCATAATATCATCAAACATTTTTACCGTTTCATTTGCATCAAGTGAACGACCAAGCCTAATCTGAGACTCTGCCAACATTCTTAGCGCCGGATGTTCCGGCTTTAGTAAACTTGCTACCAACGATAAATGTGACTCACTTTTTTCAAAGTTTTGAGTCATAAAACTACTCACGCCAGCAACTAGGCGTGTGGAAGAATCTTCTGGATTTAAGGCTAATGATCGTTCAGCAAATTCTAACGCCTTCGCATAGTCTTTATCGCGCATTAATGCTGTTGATTTTATTTGTAGTAATACGGGCTGTTTAGGATAAACCTCAAGAAGTGAGTCCACAATTGGCTCGGCTTTTTCTGGTTGTCCCAAGTCACTATATAACTGTGCTAATACATATTTCACTTCCGGCTCATCTGGATAGGCCGCTACGTATTTTTCATAAGTTTGGGCCGCCGATAGTGGCTTTTGTAAACGAAGGAGTAAATTCGCCTTGATCTTTAATGCGTCTTGTTGATTTTCATAACGCTCTAATATTTCATCTAACTGAGTAACAGCACCGTCTAATTCGGTTTTTAAAATCAGATCATAAACAAATGCCAGTTTGCTATAAGGTCCGCCACCAGCAATACCTTTTAGCTCATCGATCATGGCGTTGGCTTTGGCATCATTTCCTGCTCGAACATAAGCCTGGATTTGATAAAACTTAAGCTCGGCTAAATCTCTTGGTTTTAAACCCTTTGCTTTGCTAGTTAATTTAAACAACGACTTATTAGTGCCATTTTTTTGGTACACTTTTGACAGTAGTGGAATTACATCTTCAGCCGCGTAACCATAATCTAAAGCTCTTTCTAGCTCCTTTTCAGCAAATGAATACTGTTTTAAATCTAAATAAACTTTGCCTAATAAAAATCGTGCGTTTGCTTCATTTGGCTCTTGTTTTATTGCGTTCTTCAGTTCGATTACTGCCGTTTTATAGTCTTTATTTTCAAGAGACTTGTTAGCAGATACTACATACTCTGCGCTCGACTTTTCGCCACAGCCAACCAAAAAGGTTGCTACAATTGCACTTGCCGCTAAGTTTATTATTTTTTTATTCACAGTCGTCATCCAATATTTAAAACATTCCTAACCACAGGTTAATATCTCAGCCTTCAATCCTCAATAGAAAGTTATTTATTATTACTATTAATTCCGCTAGGTTAAGGACAGTTTTTATACAAAAAAGGATTCGAGTTATGAGAATACGGAGAAAGTTTATGATTGACTCTTTAAAATGGCTGATAGCTGCAATATTTAGCACAAACATTGCTATGTCGATTGCCGCG
>JAOHFM010000028.1 GCA_028098005.1 Psychrosphaera sp. | reverse complement strand
AATCAACAATGGAAAAGTTAGTCACCCCAATCAGCCAATCGAGTTCAAGCTGGTCTTCTGGTTTATATCAGAAACTTATTTTCGCAGTTTTAGAACGCATCGAAGGTGTTGGACTGACCATTCATGACCCACAGTTACAGGGCGATGGAAATCACTTTTTTGGACAGCGAGATGCTGAAATCCAAGCACAGTTAAATATTCACGACCAAGGCGTCTATAAGTCGCTAGCTACCGGCGGCAGTATAGCTGCAGCTGAAGCCTTTATTAATAACCAGTGGTCAAGCCCTAACCTAACTCGTTTAATTGAAGCTTTTGTTGTCTGTCAGCAACAACTTGACGAGCTAGAAAGCAAAATGTCTTGGGCGACAAAATTAAAAAATAAACTTTTCCACCGTCGTAATAAAAACTCTCAATCAGGATCCAAAGAAAACATACTGGCGCATTACGATCTTGGTAATGATTTGTATACCCGTTTCTTAGACCCAGAAATGATGTACTCATCGGCCATTTACAGCAAAGAAGCCACTGATTTAGACGCAGCTCAATTGAACAAACTTAATTTAATTTGTCAGCGACTGGAGCTTACTAGCGATGACAGACTCGTTGAAATTGGTACTGGCTGGGGTGGCTTAGCTATTTTTGCCGCTCAAAACTATGGTTGTCACGTAACGACGACTACCATCTCTGATGCTCAGCACGACTACGCTGAGGCAAGAATAAAAACGCTTGGCCTTGAAGATAAAATCACACTATTAAAACGTGATTACCGAGAACTAACTGGCGAATATGACAAGCTTGTTTCGATTGAAATGATTGAAGCTGTTGGTTTTGAGTATTACACCGAGTTCTTTAGCAAGTGTAATGCATTGTTAAAACCTGGCGGCAAAATGTTGATTCAAGCTATCACTATTGCGGATCAACGCTTTGATCATTACCGAAGTAACGTCGACTTTATCCAGCGTTATATTTTCCCGGGCGGTTGTTTGCCAAGTATCGAGTTTATGAGCAAACACTTAAGGCAAGATACGGATATGGTACTTCATGAGCTTCATGACATTGGTTTAGATTACGCTCAAACGCTCAATGAGTGGCGAGTTCGTTTTAACAAGAATTGGCAAGAACTTACTGAGTATGGTTTTGATGAGCGTTTTCGTCGTTTATGGAATTATTACTTAAGTTACTGTGAAGGTGCATTTTTACAACGTGCCACCAGCACGGTTCACTTTGTTGCTAGAAAATAAAGCTGACGACCTACAATACCGTCAACAATTCTGCATACCTTCAAGGGCTAATTTTATTGGCCCTTTTTTTTTAGTTAAATAATTGTCAAATATAGTGATTTTTATTTAACTCAGAATCAGCTCTCATGCTACGCTTATTCTAAATCCCTTTTACTCTTTTAGGTTCTTTTAGTGAGTCTATTTAACAGCCAATTATTTTTTAGTTTCCTTCTATTTTTAGCCGCATATTTAGCAAAAATAGGATTGATCAAACTTATTAATCGCAACGCCGGTAGTAAATCAACAAACCGTCGCTTGCATATAAATACGGCAAAAAATGCCATCAACATGGTGTTTATAATTGCCTTACTCATGTTATGGAGCAATGAATTACAAAACTTTGCACTGTCTATTGCAGCCTTTGTAGTCGCTATTGTTTTAGCAACGCGTGAGCTTATTCAATGTTTCATTGGTTTTTTATATATAAGCAGTACCAATCCATTCCGTGTGGGCGATTGGATCCAAACCAATAATCAATTTGGTGAAGTGGCAGAAACTGACTGGGCAAAAGTCACAATATTAGAAATCAGCGCAGATACCTATGCTTACACAGGTAAAACCATATTTTTACCAAACAACCAGCTCATGACGTTACCAATAAAAAACATGAATTATATGAAGCGCTATATTAACCACTCATTTTCCGTAGTGTTAGATTGCATCAAAACAAATCCATATGACCTAGTGCCTAAAATGTACGCAAAGGCTGAAGGTTATTGCTTTGAATTTACCGATGTTGCTCAGCGTTATAATAAACTCATAGAGAATAGATTGGGCGTACAAATTGCAGGACCAGCACCAACCATAAAGGTGCAAACAACGGACATTGGCAAAGTATCTTTTGTCTTTTCTATTTTTTGTCCAACCAGCAAAGCAAAAAAGATTGAGCAATCACTCATTAGCGATTTTTATACGCTCTATTTTAAAGCACAGGAAAACGCAGAGGTTAATAGTCTCTCTGTAAGTGATGAGAAGGCGTTAATAACTGACAACAATGAAACCAGCTCTGTGAGGAATAAATAATGCTAAATGTAGACTCTCGCATTGACGTAATGAACCAAGTGCAAACTGCACTTAGAGCTTTCATTGAAGATGAAACAAGCTTTGCATTACCGGCTGAGACAAAAGACTTTAGTGAAGATGACTGGGCATGGTTATTAGAAAGTTTAGTTAGCGAACAACGTATTCTAATCTGGCCGTTTTTAAAAAATATTGATACCACCGCCGTTTTAGCAGGTATGCGCGAGGACGCCAGGTTACAGCTTGTATCATCATTACCAAATAAAAGTGTACACAAGGCACTTGCGAATAGTGACGCTAGCCAGGTAATTGAAGTTCTTGATGTCTTACCTACGAGCGTCGCTAAAAAGTTCATTAAGAAATTATCAAAAGAAACACAAAACCACATTCGTGAGTCATTAAATTACACCGACGATCAAGTGGGGCGATATGCTAATCACAATGTCTTTACGGTAAACAAATCGGCGTCGGTAGAGTCCATATTATCTGAATTAAAAAGCGTCGATTTACCAGAGTATACAGATACGTTCTTAGTTACTGATGAGCAAAACATTTTTATTGGCGAAATCACCATAAACGAATTATTTAGCGCTGAGCCTCAAGACTTAGTGGTTAATATTGCTAAAACCTCAGTACATATTGTCAACGCTGACTTACCCTTGCTCGACGCCTCAAATTTATTAAAAAGTACTAAAAAGTCGATGTTACCCGTTGTAACCGAAACCGGTGAATTGCTAGGCCGTTTTGATATCAATGACGCCCTAGAGATATTTCAGGAACATTACGAAGCGCAAATTGCCCACTTAGGACAAGTAAGCGATGAAGATTTGTTTGCGCCAGTTGCGCTCAGTGCTCGACGCAGAGCCGTTTGGCTTGGTATCAATTTATTAACGGCCTTCATGGCATCTATTGTAATTGGTATTTTTGATAAGGTTGTCGCAGAAGTTGTGGCCCTTGCTGTACTAATGCCAATTGTCGCGAGCATGGGTGGCATTACAGGTAGCCAAACACTTACGCTGACAATAAGAGGATTGGCAACGGGTCAACTGGGTATCAATAACGTTTCGTCTTTAAAGCGAAAGGAAATAGCCGTTGCGGCGATAAATGGTGTTGCATGGTCGTTATTGGTGGCTATTATCACTGGTTTTTGGTTTGAGAATATCGCACTTTCCATCATTATTGCGGGTGCGTTAATTGTAAATATGTTGGTAGCTGCTTTGTTCGGCATTCTTATTCCAGTGACTTTAGACCGAATGAAGATAGACCCTGCTTTAGCGGGCTCTGTGATATTAACCACAGTGACAGATATTGTCGGATTCTTTGTTTTCTTAGGCGCCGCATCTTTAATACTTATTTAGCTATCTCAGTTTCCTACATGCATCGCGCTTTGAGAACGTGCTAAGTTTATTGTAGGTATAAAGTAAAATACAAAAAAGCTCTGCATATCGCAGAGCTTTTTTTATTCGTCACATTTAAAACAATAGACGTTAAGGTTAGCTGCCACTATCGAATGTTTTGTTAGTTGCAGCCTACTCTTTCACTTCAGCGTCTGGTTTTTTTAGCGCTTTATTCAACACTAAATAGCCTACAATACCACTTAACACTGAACCAACAATAATGCCTAATCTTTCATCAAACAGCAGATCAACGCCTGTTTCTTCAAACGCTAACGAACCAATAAACAAGCTCATGGTAAAACCGATACCACATAGCGCAGCTGTCCCATATAGAGCCGCAAAGTTCATGCCTTTAGGAAGCTTCGCCAGTCCCATTTTAATTGCCAACCAACATAATCCAAATATACCAACCTGCTTACCTACAAATAAACCTAACGCGATACCTACAGGAACCGGATGAAGTACTTGTTCAAAACCCACGCCGGTTAAATTTAAACCCGCATTAGCAAAGGCGAACACAGGGAGTACAAAAAAGGCGACAACCGAGTGCAGATCATGTTCTAACTCTTTAACCGGCGAAAATTCGGGATTTTCTTTGCTTCGCATTGGAATGAACATCGCTAGTAAAACACCGGCTAAGGTTGCATGCACCCCCGACTTGAGCGTGGCTATCCACATAATAATACCGATAAAAATATATGGGCTGTATGACACAACATTCTTTTTGTTAAGGTACGTAAGAACTGGGATACAAAGGGCTACAACAATTAAAGCACCAATGGAAATCTTTGATGTGTAGAAAAACGCGATAATTAAAATAGCGCCTATATCATCGAATATTGCTAACGAGGTTAAAAATACCTTTAGAGCCACAGGGACTCTTGAGCCTAAAAGCGTTAATACACCGAGCGCAAAGGCAATATCAGTGGCTGCAGGAATTGCCCAGCCACTCAAAGCAACCTCATTATCAATATTAAAATAAACATAAACCAACGCGGGCACAAGCATGCCACCGATTGCGCCCACACCAGGTAAAATGATGTTTCGCTTATCGGACAGTTCACCTTCAATCAGCTCACGCTTAAGTTCCAAACCGACCAAGAAAAAGAACACCGCCATTAAACCATCGTTTATCCAAAGCAATAAAGGTTTGGCAATTTGCAATGCGCCTACTCTTATCTCAACTGGTGTTGATAGCAACATTTCGTAATAGGTCACTAATGCTGTATTTGCACATACTATTGCTAAAATTGCCGCTAGGAATAGAAGTATCCCGCCCGATGATTCTGTTTTAAAAAACTGTACGATAAAATTATTATCAGTGTTGCTCATGTGTTTATTTTACATCCATTAAATTAGTTATCTTAATAATATACGTTACATTTCCATTTTTGTATTAATTCCGTCAATCGGTTAATGACCAACCTAGTTAGCTTTGCTAAAATGGCCGCCAACTTAAAAAGCTTTAACTTAAAATAGAGAGAAAGATGAAAAGAGTTGCAATCGTGATGGGTTCACAATCAGATGGACCAACAATGAAACACGCCGCCGACATGTTAAAAAAGTTCGGCATTGAATATCACGCTGAAGTTGTCTCCGCCCATCGAACTCCCCACCTTCTCCAAGAATTCTCAGAAACAGCAGCCGACAAAGGCTTTCAAGTTATTATCGCCGGTGCCGGTGGCGCAGCTCACCTTCCAGGCATGATTGCCGCATATACACATTTACCTGTTTTAGGTGTGCCAGTTAAATCAAGCAAATTGAGTGGCGTAGACTCGTTATACTCAATTGTTCAAATGCCAAAAGGTGTTGCAGTAGGAACCTTAGCCATTGGCGAAGCCGGTGCTGCAAACGCAGGATTGTTAGCGGCTCAAATCATTGGCTTAAACGATTCTGAAGTAACTAAAAAAGTTAAAGCATTCAGATTAGAACAAACCCAAGACGTACTAAATAACCACAAATTAGACTTTTAATTTTATCAACTATCCCAAATAAGTGAAAAGTGATGGCGCCTCCATATTTTAGTAATAGCTCTTTAAATGACGACAACAACCTCGTTGTCATTCTTGGCCATGGTCAATTGGCCCGCATGATGTACCTTGAGTCTACTCAGCTTGGCCTAAATATTATTGCCGTGAATGCCAATACCCGAGAATGCGTAAACCCAGTTGATAAAACGGTTCTTAATATAACCCTTGATGAAGCTTTTGATGATGCCGCGGTCATTACCTCTGAGTTTGAACACCTTCCGTTAGACTTATTAGCTAAAGCAGAGCTCAGTGGCAAGTTTTTACCAAATGCAAAAGCCATACATGCTGGTGCAGACCGTATCGTCGAGAAAAAACTTCTAGACTCAGTTAACGTGCGTCACTGTCAAAATGTGATTGTTAATGAACTTAGCGATCTTGATAAAGCATCAGAAACACTTGGTGAGCGCATCATATTAAAAACCAGCCGTGACGGTTATGACGGTTATGGTCAATGGCGTATTTTCTCTCCTCAAGATTTAGCTAATGTTAAGTCGCAGCTAGACGAACATAATTTTGAAAAGATGCCTTTGGTAGCAGAACGTTGCATTAACTTTGAAAGAGAACTTTCACTCGTTGGTGTTACTGACAAAAATGGCAACCATAAGTTTTATCCACTAACAGAAAATCATCATGCCGATGGTCAACTCGTGCTATCGCTAGCTCCGGCACCAAAAATTACACTTGAGCTTGAGCAGCAAGCACAGGACATTTACAAAAAAATATCGGAACAACTAGATTATTGTGGTGTATTGGCAATTGAGTTTTTCCAATTGAAAGATCAGCTTATCGTTAATGAAATTGCGCCTAGAGTACACAACTCAGGACATTGGACTCAACAAGGTGCTGTAACAAGCCAATTTGAGAATCATATTCGTGCCGTTGCTGGCTACCCTCTGGGCGAGACAACACCAACTTCTTGCGTTGCTATGATTAACTACGTAGGACAGAGCAAACCGAAAGCAGACCTGTTTACAGTGCCAAATGTTCATCTTCACTGGTACGATAAACAAGTTAGGCCAAAACGCAAAATGGGTCATATAAATGTGACGGGAAGTACACCTGAACAATTATTAAAAACGGTTAAAACTGTGAAAAATTTTTTACCTGACGCCCTTGCGACAAATTTGGCTCCTCTTATCAATAATTAGTGAAGGTATTTTTGTAAATGGAAAAGATATTAAAAGGTTTGAAGAAGTTTCAAGAGGAAGTCTATCCAGAACATAAAGATAGATTTGAAGCTTTAGCACAGAGCCAAGATCCAGATGTTTTATTTATTACCTGTTCAGATTCCCGAATTGACCCTAATTTAATTACCCAGTCAGAGCCCGGCGAGTTGTTTATCTGCCGTAACGCAGGAAATATCGTACCGCCACATTCTCACGAAACTGGTGGTATGACAGCCTCAATTGAGTATGCCGTATCAGTACTAAAAGTAAGACATATCATTATTTGTGGTCACAGCTCTTGTGGCGCAATGAAAGCCGCTATGAATCCATTATCCGTAAAGCGTCTACCGCACGTTAAAGTTTGGTTAGATCACTGCCGAGCAGCTAAAGAAGCCGTGCAATTAGAGCATGAGCATTTAGCTGATGAGCATTTAGATGAAGTCACTAAACAGAATATTATTCTTCAAATGAATCATCTAAAGACACACCCAGCAGTATTCTCAAAGTTACATACCAATGAGATTCAAGTACATGGCTGGATGTATGACATTAAAACGGGCAATGTAGAGATTTACGACGACAAGCAAACTCGGTTTATTCATATTTAATGAGCAAATTAAACGGTCCTAAATTGCACCCTAGAAACCGCCATCAAGTTGTTGATGGCGTTGCCTATCACTTCGACAAGTTAATGGCGGCAAACCCTGATTTACAGCCACACATTGTAGAACGTAAAAAAGGCCATCAAACTATCGACTTTGCCGACCCTAATGCGGTTAGAGAGTTAAATAGAGCCTTGTTACTTGCTTATTACGGCATTCACTTTTGGCAGATTCCCGAGAATGTTTTGTGCCCGCCTGTACCTGGACGCGCCGACTATATTCACCACTTAGCGGACTTACTAGCCAGCAGTAACGATGGCGTCATTCCAACAGGCAAGAAAATCAAAGGTATTGATGTCGGAACCGGTGCAAACCTTATTTATCCAATCATAGGCCGACACGAATACCAATGGTCTTTTGTAGGTTCCGAAGTTAATCCTTTGTCATTCCAATGTGCTTCAACACTGATTAAAAGTAACCCATACTTGAAGTCGCACGTTAAAGTGAAAAAACAAGACAATGCCAACTACTTTTTTAACGGTATAGTCCAACCGGAACAGAAATTTGCGTTCACGCTGTGCAACCCTCCATTTCACCGCTCTGCAGAAGAAGCGTCTGCAGCCAATGCACAGAAAGTTGAAAACTTAGCTAAGTCAAAATCACTTCCTCCTCAAGCAACGCAATCTTTAAACTTTGGTGGACAAAACAGTGAGTTATGGTGCAACGGAGGCGAAGTTGAATTCGTATGCAACATGATCAAGGAAAGTATTCAGATTAAACAGCAAGTGTTATGGTTTTCTAGTTTAGTCTCTAAAAAAGACAGTTTAAAAATCATCGAATCAGAGTTACAAAAAGCAAAAGTTCAGGAATATAAAATTATAGACATGGGCCAAGGACACAAAATCAGTCGTTTTGTCGCTTGGACGTTTATTCCTCAACCACAACATAAAGCCTGGTTCGAAAAATAAGCCCAACAGAGGTCTCCATGTTTACAAAAAATAAAATAGCAGCTGCGCTAATTATTACTAGTGCCGTTGCCCTATCCGCATGCCAGCCAGATACAATATTTACCAGCGACGACCCCATTGAAGATAGTGCCGCACACTTCCTAACCAGCGACACCTTAGTCATTAAGACGGCGAATGGCGCGGAAAAGTTAAAGCTTGTTTCAGAAAACAGACTTGGCGAAGAAGTTGTTGTTGAATTAACGCCTACGATATTAAACCCTGAACTGCAAAAAAAATATCCGCATTTAGCTCAGTTTAGTGCGTTCACTTTTGATGAAAAACTAGACTTCAACGCATTAGTTAAATCAATCAATATTATTAAGTCCTTCAAAGACGGTAATTTAATTGCCAAATCATATGTTCAACAAGCTCGTTTATTAGATGATTTATTTACTCGCGGTAAAAACGATGCCAACGAAGTAAAGGACTTAGGCTCGACCTTAACCAGTGATGGAGTTTCCTTTAAACTTTGGGCGCCAACCGCCGCTAATGTTTCTGTCCATTTATTTGATAAAAACAAAACTGCGTTAAGTGACGATCCTATTGAATTAAAAGAAGATCTTAAAACTGGCGTTTGGTCATTAACAACCAAACTTGCGAGCCACGGTACTTACTACCAATATCAAGTTGAAGTATTTCATCCTCGTACTGGCAAGTATGAAACACTTATTACAACAGACCCATACTCGTTAAGCCTTTCTGTGAACAGTAAGTACTCACAAGTAGTAGACCTAAATACTCCAGAAACAAAGCCAGCGGGTTGGGCGCAACATAAAGTGCCAACAGTAGAGGCGCCAGAAGATCTCATTTTGTATGAAACTCATATTCGTGATTTTAGTGCGTTTGATACCAAGCTAAGTTCAGCAAGTTACCGAGGTAAATATAAAGCCTTTTCTGAGCGCGATAGCGACGGCATGTCTCACCTTATGGAACTCAAAGGTGCCGGACTTAATACGGTTCACCTACTGCCAACTTATGACTTATCCACTATTAATGAAGACCCAGCACAAGCCATTGATTTATCTGACTCAATGGCAAAAGTTTGTGATTTAGTTGATGACTTAAGTGTCTGTGATTCTAACGTTAAAGATAAAAGCCTTAGTGAGTTGCTGTCGAGCTATGATCCTCGCTCTGATAAAGCGCAAGATTTAATGGAAAAAATCCGTGGTTATGACAACTACAACTGGGGATATGATCCGTACCACTACACAGTGCCTGAAGGCAGTTACGCAGTAGATCCTGAAGGCTTCTCTCGCCTTGTTGAGTTTAGAGAAATGGTTATGTCTCTTCACAACAAAGGCTTTAGAGTAATCATGGATGTTGTCTACAACCATACCTTCGCTTCTGGAGTTGCTGAGAAGTCAGTATTAGATAAAGTAGTGCCAAACTACTACCACCGCTATGACCCAGTAACTGGCGTACTAGAAACATCAACATGCTGTGATAACTCCGCCACTGAAAACGCCATGATGGAAAAGCTAATGACGGATTCATTAGTGACTTGGGCAAAACACTACAAAATTGATGGATTTCGTTTTGATTTAATGGGCCATCAACCTAAAGATGCCATGATACGTTCGCGTGAAGCTGTGATTAAAGTAGATAGCGATACGTACTTTTATGGTGAAGGTTGGAATTTTGGTGAGGTTGCTAATAACAGACAATTCGTACAAGCCAGCCAAACTGAGTTAGCAGGAACTGAAATTGGTACTTTTACTGACAGGCTTAGAGATGCCATTAGAGGCGGTAATTTTCAGACCGCTAAAGAAGGCTTAAGACGAGATCAAGGTATTGGCAATGGCTTAACCGTTGTTCCTAATGACCTTCAAGACAAAGACCTTCAAATAGACGAATACTTGCGCTCGATGGATCAAGTTAAATTGGGTTTAGCGGCAAACTTGGCTGACTACTCAATGGTTAACTCGTTTGGAACCACCGTTTTAGGTAAAGACATACCTTATGGCGGTGGGCCTGCTGGTTACGCAAAAGATCCGGCAGATACCATTAACTATGTATCAAAGCATGATAATCAAACCTTGTGGGACAATAACCAATACCGACTGCCTTATGACTTGAGTACAGAACAGAGAGTTCGTTTTCAACTGCTTTCTTTGTCTTACCCATTAATGGCGCAAGGCATTCCATTTTTGCACATGGGATCTGAGTTATTACGTTCAAAATCATTCCTACGTGACAGCTATGATTATGGCGACTGGTTCAACCGTGTTGATTTTTCATATCAAACTAATAACTACAATGTTGGCTTACCACCAGCAGAAAAAGACGTAGACAATTGGCCTGTAATTTCAACCTTGTTAGACAAAAACGAAGGTCGCGATCAAGTTCAGTCGAAACACATTCAACTGTCTTCAAAAGTCTTCCAAGATTTTATAAAAATCCGTATGAGCTCTAAGTTGTTTAGGCTACGAACGGCAGATCAAGTGAAAAACCAAGTGACATTCTTAAACCAAGACGTATTAGAAAACCGCGGTTTAGTTGTCATGTACATTGCAGACAATGGTTTAACGGAGATCGATCCTACGCTGGAATCTATTGTGGTTGTGTTTAACAATACTGCTGAACCAAAAACGTTTAGCACCGATGCTAGTAGCTATCTGCTTCATGAAGCTCAAGTTAATGGCGCCGATGAAGTTGTTAAAAAAGCAAAAGCAACGGAAACCGGATTTGAAGTACCTGGTTTAACCACGGCTGTTTTTGTTAAAGCACAGTAAGTAACAGCAAGTTATGAGAAAACCTAGTTATCACTTTAAAAGTAGCTATCGCACGGTAACTACAGTAAATGTAACCTAGCTATTGCATGGTAACTATCGTAAATAGGACGCAATAAAAAAGGGCTGATAAACAGCCCTTTTTATTTGCCTAAAATAAGCAATTTCAGAAAAGCTTAAGCTTTTGATGCAACGTAGCTATCAACAAAACCTTCAAGTACATTCAATGGCACAGGTCCATTTTTAAGAATAACGTCGTGGAATTCACGAATATCAAACTTATCGCCTAGGGCTGTTTTTGCTTTTTCTCGAAGCTCTAAAATCTTTAACATACCAATTTTGTAGGCCGTTGCTTGTGAAGGCATTACAATATGACGTTCAACCATCTTCACCGCATCAGAAACAGCATTTGGGGTATTATTAACATAATAATCAATACCTTGCTGACGAGTCCATTTTTGACTATGGATTCCCGTGTCTACAACCAAACGACAGGCACGCCATAGCTCCATGGCTAAACGACCAAAGTCTGAATATGGGTCTTGATACAAACCAATCTCTTTTGGAATTAGCTCTGAGTAAAGTCCCCACCCTTCTGTATATGCCGTGTATCCGCCAAACTTACGGAACATAGGAATGCCCTCAAGTTCTTGTTTTATGGCAATTTGCATATGGTGACCTGGAATACCTTCATGATAAGCAAGTGCCGCCATTTGATACGTTGGCATTGCTTCCATGTCGTATAGGTTTGCGTAATAAATCCCAGGACGTGAACCATCAGGAGCTGGCTGTTGGTAAAACGCTTTTCCTGCTGACTTTTCACGGAATGCTTCTACTTGCTTAACAATCATGTCGGCTTTAGGCTTAGTTAAAAACAGCGAATCTAAGCGCGACTTCATATCATCAATTAAGGCAACGGCCTCATCTAGATATTGCTGTTTTCCTTCTTTTGTATTGTCGTAATAAAATTGTTTATCATTACGCATAAACTCAAAAAATTCGCTCAATTCACCATCAAAGCCAACTTTGTTTTTAATCTCTGTCATCTCTTGATGAATACGAGCCACTTCGTCTAAACCAATTTTATGAATTTCTTCAGCCGTCAAATCAGTAGTTGTCGTTCGTGCTAACGCATTGTTAAAAAATGCTTCACCTTGTGGGAACTTCCACGCGCCATCTTTATTATCGGCTTTCTTTTCTAACGTCACTAAGTAACTAACGAGTTTGTCATAACCAGGCTTTAGGTTAGCAATTAAAGCCGCTTTCGCTTCAGCTATTAAAATTGCTTTTGTCTCACTTTCTAGCTCAAGACCATTCACTTTACGGCTGAAGTCAGCCAATATTGTGCTGTCGTCACCATTATCGAATGGTGCACCAACGATGATATTTTTTGAGTCACGAATAACATGTGGGAATACAAACTTAGGGGCAATAATGCCTTTTGCTTCACGTGCTTTTAGATTTTCTACCACGTCAAAAAGAACTTTTTCAGCGCCTCTAATTCTAGAGATGTAATCGCGTGCTTCTTTTTCATTGGCAATAGAATGCTGGTTAATTAAAAATGCTGGTATTTGAGAGTGAGTACCAAACATTTGGTTTACTGGGTAGTTGTGCAAACGCCATTGGTGATCCGCAATTTCATTTTCTAATTGCTGAATATATAACTGACGACTAATTTTAGTTTGCTCATCTAGTTTAGATTCATCAATCGCTGCAATAGTCGCTAGATCTTTTTTAACAATGGTCAGTGACCGCTGGAGACTCAGAAGGTTTGTTCGTTTGTTTTGAGTCATTACAAGCTGTGATTGCAAAACTCGATGCAATGGCTAGCGCCAATATTGTCTTATTTAATTTCATGTTATTTTCTTATTATATTTTGGAAGTCTGTTAATCAGTATACTGTTTTACCTTGCTCAACTAAAAGATCAAGTCTGTATCGTTGAACGATCAGGAATGCAAGGCAATAAAAAACCAGCCTATATGGACTGGTTTTTAGGTATTGAGTAAATACGTAATAGTTACATATTTGGATAGTTTGGACCGCCGCCACCTTCTGGTGTTACCCAGGTAATGTTTTGCGCCGGATCTTTAATATCACACGTTTTACAATGTACACAGTTTTGAGAGTTGATTTGGAACTTCTGTCCCGCCTCTTCTTCAACTATTTCATAAACTCCTGCAGGACAGTAACGCTGCGCAGGCTCATTAAACTGAGTTAAGTTTTGAGCTAGAGGAATTGTTTTATCCGCCAGTTTTAAATGTACCGGTTGGTCTTCTTCATGATTGGTATTTGATAAAAAGACACTCGATAATTTATCAAAGCTCAATTGACCATCAGGTTTTGGATAATCAATCATTTTACTTTCATTAGCAGGCTTTAATGACGCGTAATCTGGGGTTTCGTCTTTAAACGAGAACGGTAATTTACCGCCAAACCAATTTTGATCAATCGTATTATAAGCACCACCAACAACAGTACCTAGCTTATGTAAAGCAGGTCCAAAGTTGCGAGTTGAATAAAGCTCATCATACAACCAGCTTGCATCAAAGGCAGTTTGATATTGAACAAGGTCTTGCTGACCTTCGTCTCCTGCTTTTAAAGCATCAGCAATGGTTTCCGCCGCTAACATGCCTGATTTCATTGCCGCATGATTACCTTTGATTTTAGCAAAGTTAAGCGTACCGGCATTACAACCAACCAAAAATCCACCTGGCATGGTCATTTTAGGCAGTGAGTTTAAACCACCTTTGGTGATGGCTCTTGCGCCGTAGGCGATGCGTTTTGCACCATTTAAATGTTTTGCATAAACCGGGTGATGCTTTAAGCGTTGGAATTCGTCAAATGGACTTAAGTGTGGATTTGAATAGTTTAGGTCGACAATTAAACCACAAACAACTTGGTTATCTTCCGCATGGTATAAGTAACCGCCGCCCGTTGCGCCATCAGTTAATGGCCAGCCAGCGGTGTGAACTACTAAACCAGGTTGATGTTGCTCAGCAGGTACTTGCCAAATTTCTTTAAAGCCAAGGCCGTAATGTTGAGGAGATTTGCCTTCATCTAACTTGTATTTAGAAATTAAAGACTTACCTAAGTGTCCGCGGCAGCCTTCAGCAAAAATAGTATATTTGGCCCTTAGTTCCATGCCTGGCATAAACGAGTCTTTAGGTTGGCCTTCTTCATCTAAGCCCATGTCACCCGTTTGAATGCCAACAACCGCGCCATTGTCATCGTATAAAACGTGAGAAGCAGGAAAACCAGGGAAAATCTCAACACCCATGGCTTCGGCTTTTTCAGCTAACCAGCGAGATACATTACCCATAGACACTACATAATTGCCGTCATTGTGCATAGTTTTTGGGAACAACAATCCAGGTACCGCAGAAGCAGACTCTTCACCACGAAGAAAATACACTTCATCGCTACTTACGGCGGCATTTAATGGTGCACCTTGCTCTTTCCAGTCTGGAATTAATTCTGTTAATGCTTTTGGATCTAAAACGGCACCAGATAAAATGTGTGCGCCTACTTCCGACCCTTTTTCAACAACACAAACCATTAACTCTTGCTCATTCTCTTCTGCTTTTTGCATTAAGCGAATAGCAGCTGATAAGCCCGCAGGGCCAGCTCCAACGATGACTACGTCAAAGTCCATTGATTCTCTTTCAATCTCAGCCAAACCTTGTCCCCTTTCTCTATCTATTATTTTTATACGCGCTATTTTACTCAAGAGAGCTATTTGAGCTACTTTTATTTAAAACAATTGCATAATTAGTCGTAAATCAATGTAAACAACTGCGTTTCTCTAACTATATAAATGCTCTAGGCCCAACATGAAACTCACGTTTTTGCCTCACTGACCTCATCCACTAGATAGTAGATAGACTGATAATTAATACCGCTATGATGACTGAGTCCTATTTCGCAGGTTCTACTTGTAGAATAACCGCTTTGGCAACCCTGAACTTGTTGCTGCAGTTCAGCTAAGGCACTTTGATTAAGCTCAGGTACAGTAAAGCCTTTATCTCCTGCAAAACCACAGCAAGTAACCTGCTCCGGTATTACAACGTTAGTTGCACAGGCTTTCATAATATCTAAAGCTGCTGCCGCTTTATCGTCCTTGCGCGCCGCACAGGTTAAATGAAACGCAACAGATTGTGCTTTCGGCGTAACATTAAGCTTAGGCAATAAATGGCTATTAACAAAAGTTAAAGGGTCGTGTAGGTTTAATTTAGCCTTTTGACTTGGCGTCAGTGCAGAAATTAACTGAGAACTGCATTGGCTAGTATCAAGCAAAACAGGAAATTCACCATGATTACTGGCCTTTAACAATGACTCAAATAACGAATCCGCTTTTTGTTTTGCCTGTTCAGGAAAACCTTTACTTTTAAAAGGTAAACCACAACACAACGAGTCAATTTGATCCGGCACAATCATCTCGTATCCAGCTTTATCAAGTAAGCGGTTAAAAACCACATCTTGTTGTGATTCTATGACTTTGTCTCTTGTTTTATCTGTGGTTGTGGTGGTGGTGTTTGTGGTGGTCGTTGTTGATAAAGCGCTCCCGAAGACTCGACTTACACATGCGGAAAACAAAACAACCTTTGGTTTACTTATGCTCGAATCGCCGTTCACCACAACCCTTGGAGTTTTATATGCATTGGGCAAAGTTGGACGCTTAGTGAGCCAACGCTTAACTAGTTTAGTATTTCCCACGCTACTATTAGTCAGCTTACTTTGAACAAAGTGACCTAATTTCACTCCAAACCGACTGGCTTTTACAGCGGTGTCAAAGTTATTGGCAATAGTTTTGGCGATCTTGGTTGAAAAAGAAGAGTTTGAATGGGCCCTAACCTGCCTAACTAAGTCACCCGTATTTATGCCAACCGGGCAGCTGGTTTCACATAAACCACAACCGGCACAAGTATCATTAACGTCATATTGAAAAGTCTTAATTAAGCTTGAAGATGACTCATTGCAGGTCATCAAATGACGCTGGGCCACAATACGTTGCCGTGGCGTAAAGGTTAAATTTCGGCTTGGGCACTGGCGTTCACAAAAACCACACTCAATACACTTGTCTATAAGCTCATTGCCCGCCACCAGCGGTTTAATGTTTTTGATAAAGAGTTGTTGATCGTCCGTGATCATCACATCTGGGTTTAGTATGCCATTAGGGTCAAACAGTTGTTTTATTTGAAGCATTACTTCATAAAGTGGAGTGCCCCATTCATGCTCAACAAACGGCGCCATGTTTCTACCCGTGCCATGCTCCGCTTTTAAAGAGCCTTGATATTTATCAACAACGAGCTCTACTACTTTTCTCATGAATAATTCATAACGATCAATGTGCTTTTGAGTATCAAAAGCTTGCGAAAATATGAAGTGGAGATTGCCATCTAAAGCATGGCCATAAATCACGGCATCATGGTATTCAAATTCCAACAACAAAGATTGAAGATCCACCAAAGCACTAGGTAAAGAATCAATAGGGAATGCCACGTCTTCTATCAGCGCCGTTGTTCCCGCAGGCCGGTTTGCTCCAACCGCAGGAAAAATAGCTTTACGCATTTGCCAATAGTTTTTTATCTGTTTTGGTTCTCGAGTAAAAGTAGCGGGTTCAAACAAGTTCAACCCGGCTAATAAAATTTCCGTGCGCTTTACCCTCTCATATAACTCTTGGATTGACTGAGCTTCAACCTGAATCAGTAATGCCACATTATTGCGTGAAATATGCTGCAAACAAGCCGGCATCCCAGGCTCATCCTTTATGGCTCTGAGCGCCAAGAAGTCAATTAACTCAGCGGCGGCAATACTGGTTGGTAATAATAGTTGCTCTTTCTTAAGACGTTGAACGGCTATTCCTGCATCAGATAAGGAGTCAAAGATAACCAGTGAAGTCGCTTTAAAAGGTAAAATATCGACGGTTTTATGGGTGATGTGGGAAATAAAACCTAAAGTTCCTTCCGAACCTATCATCATGTGGGAAATGACATCAATTACATCATCAAACTCTATTAAAGCTCGCAAGCTATAACCCGTGGTATTTTTAATTTGGTATTTTGTTGAAATCCTTTTTACTAAATCGGGTTTTGACCTAACCTTCTGCATTAACAGTTCTATTCCATCTACTAACCCTTTGTTGTTCTCTATAAACTCACTTCGCTTTGACGAGTCAGATTTAATCTCTTTTGAATCAAATTCATTGCCGTTCGCTAATATAAATTTGGCATTGAGCATTTGACCATAAGTGTCTAGCGAATTCATGCCAGCGGCATTATTTATTGCCATACCGCCAACGGTTGCGGCGTCTATTGAAGCGGGCATTGGTCCCAACATTTTATTAAATGGGAGTAGCGCAGAATTTGCGGCGCTACCCAACACTCCACACTGCATTTTAATGACTTCGCCGTTATCTAAAATTTCATAGCCTTGCCATTTGCTTGACAGCTTAATGAGCACAGAATCTGTGATGGCTTGACCGGAAAGGCTTGTTCCTGCAGCTCGGAAACAAACCGGTATTAAAAACTGATTAGCCAGCTGTAAAGTGGACTTTAATTGGGTTTCGTTATCAACAATAACAACGAGTTTTGCTATTAGCCGATAAAAACTGGCATCCGTGGAATAAACTAGGTTTTTTAATGGGTCATCAATAAGTTGCGCGGCGGGTATGGCCCTTTTAAGCTCGCTTAAAAAAGACTGATAATGGTTATCAGAGACAGTGGTAGCTGTGGGACTCATTAATTACACTCAAGTTATCGATGCAATTAATTAAAGCAAAGAGCCAAGCGACTCTTTGCCAGTCATTTTATCAAAAAGTTAATCTTGCTCTTTTCGAGTAAAACAAGGTGCATCTGGTTTTGACAGTTCCGAGTTATAAACATAACCTGCCATGTCGAACTTGAGCAAGTCTTCTAACGTTTCTACTTGGTTTTTTATTAAATACTGAACCATCATACCGCGTGCTTTTTTCGCAAAAAAGCTGATCATTTTGTATTGACCGTTTTTCCAATCTTTAAAGGTTGGCGTAATTAATGGCGCATTTAATTGTTTTTTCTTAACAGACTTAAAGTATTCCGTAGACGCCAAATTAATTAAATAAGGTGCATTTACCGCATCAATTTGTTCATTAATTTTGTTGGTAACAATGTCACCCCAAAAGTGATAAAGGTTATCGCCACGAGGGTTTGATAGCTTTGTGCCCATCTCTAATCGATACGGCTGCATCAAGTCTAATGGCTTTAACACACCATAAAGGCCAGATAATATACGAAGATGTTTTTGTGCATAATCAAACTCCGCATCATTAAAGCTTTCCGCCTCTAATCCTGTATAAACATCACCATTAAAAGCCAGCACTGCTTGTTTTGCGTTGTCAGGAGTGAAGTCCGGCTGCCACTCTGTAAATCGAGCTACATTCAGCCCTGCTAATTTGTCACTGATATGCATCAACGAACTTAAATCTTGTGGCGTTAAATCTTTACATACATTCGCTAACTCTGTTGCATCCGACATTAATTCCGGTTGCGTATACTTTTGAGTTGCAGGCTTAGTTTCATAATCTAAGTTTTTTGCCGGAGAAATTACATACAACATACTAAATCGCTTCTTTTTTGATTAGAAAAATGGGTTAAAGACTAGCTTACGGTTAACCAAATAATGATATGCAAAGCTGCCACGCTCATGCTTAACTTTGCTCTCAGGTCAGTATACCAAGTTGGGTAACACTTTGTTAACTCGGTTTTTTGCTCAATTTGCCACACCACTAAAAATAACAGACCGCCAACAAATAAAGCCGCTTTACCAACAATAAAAATATTGCCCCAAGCTAGTATAGATAACAATATCGCTGACCAAATAAGACTACGACTGCGAACCTTAACTTGTTGCTGGTACTGCCCAGCCAGTAGTCCAAATACCCATAATGATCCCGCCAGGAAACTAAGTATAACGGCGCTGTACATTCTAAAAATAAAAAGTGGATCGCCACCAACTGGGTTTAAGTTTGGGAACCAGGCGCAAAGTGCAAAATAAAGAAAAGGAATAAGACCACCGTAACCAAATAAGGTGACGGTGCTTTTAAGGGAGTCATCTATGGTTGATTCATTTGAAACTGTGTTCATTTTATTCTCGATTTAAGCCGTAA
>JAOHFM010000027.1 GCA_028098005.1 Psychrosphaera sp. | reverse complement strand
GAAATGATTTTGGCCGTGGATTTATCCGCTTCGATGAATGAAGAAGACATGAAAATATCAGGGCGCACAGTAAACCGACTGACCATGTTAAAAGTAGTAGTGAATGACTTTATTGAACGTAGAGTTGGTGATCGATTAGGGCTCATATTATTTGCTGATACGGCATACGTGCAAACCCCCTTAACCTATGACAGAGCTACGGTTAAACAAATGTTAGACGAAGCAGAACTGGGTTTAGTGGGCGATAAAACAGCCATTGGTGATGCACTTGGTTTAGCCGCTAAGCGATTTAATGACAAAGGTGAGTCAAATCGAATTCTGATCTTACTCACCGACGGACAGAATACAGCCGGGAATATTTCCCCAACGGATGCTTTAGAAATAGCAAAAGAAACCGGAATAAAAGTTTACACCATTGGTATTGGTGCAGATGAAATGTTAGTACGAAGCTTTTTTGGAACTCGACGTGTCAACCCGTCAGCGGACTTAGATGAAAACTTATTAACAAGAATCGCCAAAGAAACCGGTGGACAATACTTTAGAGCAAGAAATACAGATGAATTAGAAACTATTTATTCAATGCTCGACCAGCTTGAACCCGTTGAAGATGATCCAATTCAGTTAAGGCCTCAACAAGCGCTATTCTATTGGCCTCTCGGGTTTGCTCTATTGCTGTCTGCATTATTAGTGATGGCTAACTTACTCAAAGGCAAAATCAGATTAAGAGGTAATGTGTAATGTCTGATTTCCATTTTCTTCGCCCGGAATGCTTTTACTTATTAATTCCTTTAGCCATTTTATGGGCATTTAAATTAAAAAAACAAAACCAGAGTGACTGGCAACAATGGATACCTGAGCATTTGTCTGCCACGTTATTTGCTGGCAAAGAAAAAAACGCAAACAAGTTACTACCTATTGGTTTAGCGTTAACGTGGACTTTAGCCGTAACTGCTTTAGCAGGTCCAACATGGCAAAAAATAGAAAAACCCGTATTTAAAAGTCAAACGGCGAATATCATCGTAATGGATATGTCTCTTTCCATGCGTAGCACCGACGTTAAGCCCAACAGACTAACCAAGGCTAAATTTAAAGCCATAGACTTAGCCACTTCGTTGAAAGACAGTGACGTTGGATTAGTTGCTTACGCAGGTGATGCATTTACCATATCGCCGCTGACGCAAGATGCCAGGAATATTACTGCACTCATTCCAAGTCTTTCTCCTGAAATAATGCCAATTCCAGGTAGCTATCCACTATTAGGCTTAGAAAAAGCACATTCACTCATGCAGCAAGCCGGCTACTTATCGGGGCAAATATATTGGATAACCGACGGCGTTGAATATGAAGATATAGCAGAGCTAAAACGCTTCATGCGTTCGAGCCCATTTAATATAAATGTACTTTCTGTGGGCACACAAAATGGCGCACCGATAAAAATGAAAGATGGATCTTTGCTAAAAGATAATTCGGGTAACATTGTTATGCCTAGAGTTAATGAGTCTAATTTAAGTGACCTAGCTTCACTATCTGGTGGCATATACCAAACCGTTACCGCCAATGACAAAGATATTGAACGCCTTGCTCGACAATTGCAAAAAAGCTCAAAACAAGACACTCCTAATAACCAGCCCGAGAGTGATTTAACCGGTGATGACTGGCAGGAGTTTGGACCATATTTAGTATTACTCCTTTTACCTGTTTGTTTATTTGCCTTTAGAAAAGGAGCGACAATTGCCATTTTATTACCCGTCTCGTTCATCTTATCCATGTCTACACCTGCGCCAGCTATAGCAGATGTCCACCAAGAAAGAGCAACAGCAGCATTGCCTGATCAGCTTAGCTCCAATGCTAACAATCAAGCTCCTTCTATATTTACTAGCGTTGCGAACTCAATATTCAAAACAAGTGACCAACGAGCCAGTGAAGCATACCAAGCAAATGACTTTGCCAATGCTCAACAGCAATTTAACGACCCTCAGTGGCGAGCTGCATCAGCTTATAAAGCGGGTGATTATGAAACCGCACTTAAACTATTTGAAGAAGATAAATCAGCACAAGGCTTTTACAACCAAGGTAACGCCTTAGCTCAATTAGGCCAATTAGACCAAGCTATTGATGCATATAACAAAGCACTTAGTGCACAGCCTAACTTTGAAGACGCCGAAGCAAACAAAGCACTGTTAGAGAAACTAAAACAAGAACAGCAATCGAATTCAGAAAATAACAACGAGGGTGAAGCTGATCCCGACAGTCCGCAGAATAATGGTCAAGAGCAACCAAACGACCAACAAAGTGATCAAAAAAGCCAGCAGGAACAAAGCCAGCAACAACAGCAGCAATCATCTGAACAACAAAATCAACCTTCAGATTCACCGTCGCAGCATCAAAGCAATGAAAACGGTGAGCAAGAGGGAGAAGAACAAAGCAAGCAACAACAAAATGAAGCAAATGAAGAAAACAAAGCCGAGGCTAATGAAACTTCTGAACAACCTGATAAAACCGAAAAAACAGGTGGAGTTCAGGAAACTCAGCTCACACCAGAACAAATTGCAGAAAAAGAGCAGCAACAGAAAATTAAGCAATTGCTTAGAAAAGTTGACGATGATCCGTCAGTGTTGTTGAGAAATAAAATGATATTAGAAAGTCGCCGTCGACAACAAGAACGCAAACGTGTAACAGGAGTATCAAAATCGTGGTAAGTAGTTTTAAGGCTTCTTCAATTAATCAAATTCGCCTTTTATTCAGTGTTTTCGCACTGCTATTTAGCTTCCAACTAAGTGCTAGCGTTATTTTAAAAGCGAGCGTTGACCGCAACCCTGTGATGGAACGCGAGTCCTTTGTATTAAAAATTGAGGCCAACGATTCTATTAATACGAATGACTTAGACCTTTCTGCTTTGCAAAAAACTGGGTTCATTGTTGGACGGACAGCCACAGGATCACAAACACAAATAATAAACGGCTCGATTCAGAAAAGCACAACCTGGAGTGTGGTATTAACCGCAAAACAGCAAGGGACTTATACAATTCCAGCGCTGAAGTTACACAACGCCTCTACTTCACCTATTGTCGTCAATGTTGTCAGTGCTTCCTCGTCTAAAAATTATAAAGACGAAAGTATATTTATAAAAAACACGCTAGAAACCAACAACCTATACGTACAACAATCTATAAAACTGGTCACCAAGCTGTTCATTTCCCCTCAAGTACAACTTCAAAGTGGTAGTCTTTCTGAGCCAACACTCGACGGAGCGCTAATACAACAACAAGGTAAAGATAAAGACGCGAGTGAAATAATTAATGGCATTAGATACCGAGTCATTGAACGAATATACACAATTACACCGCAATCAAGTGGAGACTTTACCGTTGTTTCACCTACATTTAATGGTGATGTAACTGCACCATCAAGGCGACGCTCAGCGTTTTCTAGTTTTGCTCAGAGCAAGCCAGTTACCGCGTTTGGTGAGGACTTTAATATTGAAGTAAAACCTATTCCAGCAGACTATTCAGGCGTATGGTTACCAAGCTCCATCGTACAATTGAACGAAGAATGGTCCCCTTTAAAAGATACCTTTGATGTGGGTGAACCTATTACCAGAACTATTACCTTAACGGCCCTTAATGTTAATGAAGAGCAACTACCCGAGGTTTCTGGTAATTACCCAACCAATGTGAAGGTTTATCCTGATCAATCAAAGACGCATTCAGTTGTTAGGCAAAACGCATTGGTGTCACAACGAGTAACTTCTGAAGCCGTTGTTGCTAATGCTCCCGGCAAATACACCTTTCCTGAAGTAAAAGTGACTTGGTTTAATACTAAAACTAAGCGTCAAGATGTTGCTACTCTGCCAGCTAAAACAATTACTGTCGTTGGCAATGCGATTAATCAAACATCAGTGCCAGTGCAACAAAATACGCAAGATATATCTAATGGCAATCCAAATGAAGCAGCCGCAACTTGTAACTGTAATGAGTTTGATGCCATAGAAACAAAAACAGGTGCTTTATACTGGTTCACGTTATTTGGCGGATGGTTCGCTTTTATTGCCCTTTTGGCTTATTGCGTGATAGTCAAAAGTCGAAATAATAAACAGTTAGTTGAAAATATCCAACTTGATGTACCGCAAACTAATTTTGATATAAAAGAGTTAAAACGAGCCTGTTTGAGTCATCAACCAAATACAGCGAGTGCATTACTCTCCGACTGGGTAAAAGTTAACTTCCCTGGGTACTCAACGTACGAACAAGCCCGTAATGCGATGAGTGTAGATTTAGTTACTGCAATAGATGAGTTAAACAAATCGCGTTTTGCTCAGAATTCTAATGCTTGGAAAGGCGAGTCGTTGTGGCAAGCTATTTCAAATTTCAGCAAAGAACAAAATAAAAGTAAGAAAAGCGACATTTTACCGCCGCTTAATAACGCTTAATTTTTAATTAACCTTTTACCGGTTGCCAATTTAATGCTTCGGCAGCCGGTAAAGGTTTACTGTAAAAGTAACCTTGAATCAAAAAGCAGCCGTTGGAAGCCAAATAGTTCACCTGCTCCTGCGTTTCAGCCCCCTCAGCAATAACCTTTAACCCTAACTTTTGAGACATCGCAATTATCGCCGCGGTTATTTCCATATCACTTTCATCATCTGGGATATCCTTAATAAACGATCTATCAATTTTTAACGTGTCCACAGGAAAACGTTTTATATAGGACAATGATGAATATCCGGTACCAAAATCATCAATGGATATACCCACACCTAAAGCTTTTATATTATGGAGCTGGCGCACTGCATCTTCAACATCAATCATCAAGCTCGACTCTGTAATCTCCAATTCTAAAAGTTCAGGCTCGATGTCATAAGTCGCAATAATTGACTTGAGTTCATTCGCTACTGTCCCTGACTCAAATTGTTTTGCACTTAGGTTTATCGATATTGGTACCTTTTTCTCTAATTGGTTTACAAACATACCCGTTTGTTCAATCACCCAGCTGCCAATTTTTAATATAAGGTTACTTTGTTCCGCTAGTGGAATGAAATCAGCGGGTGAAACAAAACCTAACGTTTCATTTTGCCATCTTACAAGAGCCTCAAACCCAACCAACTCGAAGCTTTGGCTATTTACTTTAGGCTGGAAAACTAGCGCTAGCTCTTCTTTATCAATGGCGTTTGTTAGTTCGCTTTCCATTTGATTACGTATACGTGTTGCGTCATTGAGTGCTTTTGTAAAAAAGTGATATGTATTCTTGCCTTTAGACTTTGCTTCAGACATAGCTAAGTCAGCATGTTGAAGAAGTAGCTCAGGGTCTTGAGTGTCTGTTGTTGACATAGTCAACCCTAAACTTGCTCCTGTCTTAATGACATACTCTCTTATCTTAAATGGCGTATTCGCAGCGCTTAAAATGTTATTAGCTTTAACTATCACGTCTTGTTCTGACTTTATTCCTCCCATTAGCATGGCAAACTCATCACCACTTACTCTAGCCAACGTATCTTCATTTCTCAATTCAGACTTAAGTCTAAGCGCCAGCTCTTTTAGCAGCTGATCGCCTATTTCATGCCCGTATAAGTCATTTACTTTCTTAAAGTCATCAACCCCAAAATAAATAAGCGCAAAGTCATAACGACCTCGCTTGCTAATTTCTACTAGCTTTTCTAATTGAGCAACAAAAAATGTTCTATTGGACAGGTTAGTTAAGTCGTCGGTATAAACTAGCCGTTCAATTTTACTCTGTGAGTCTTTGATAGAAGAAATATCTTGTAGAGCCACTACGTAACTTATGACGGTCCCCGCGCCTTCTCGAATAGGCGTGATACTGCAATTTACCCAAATTTCGTCTTCGCTGTCCGGAGCTTTTAATATTAATTCCCCACGCCAGCGCATTCTTCTCCTAAGCTCATTTTTAATTTGTTCTTTCATAAAAGCCATGTGGGGGTGAACGAAGTCAAAATAGCGTCTACCTTGATAAGAGTCGCTTTTAAAATTAAGCAACTTAGATGTTTTAATATCCTGATTAATAATACAAAAATCTAAATCCAACGTTACAATCGCATTATCAGATTGACTAAAAGCTTGCGCTAGCCCCCGACTTTCTAATAGTTGCCTTTCTAATTCACGAATATGATTCAAGTCACTGACGGTTTGTTTATTATAGTCAGTAAGCTTCCAGTAAATTTTTTCACTTAGATCCGCAAACTCATTATCAACCTTTGTTAACTTTCTAAATTCTGATATCGCATCAGGCTTATTAATAACGTCTGTTAACTTACGAATTGGAGTGTTTATTAACCATGTAGATATAAGAAATGTTGAGCTAAATGTTAAACCTAAAACCAGGAGACTAAATAAAATATACTCTACTCTGTTTTGTTCTAGTGGAAGATAAATATCACTCTCTTTTTGGTAAGCCACCACATACCAATTAAGTTTTGGAATATAAACAGTGGTTGCAAAGTATTTATTGCCCAAATCCATAAATGAGCTTTGACGCGAATTTGACTTGTTGCTGTTGATAAAATTAGATAAAGGCTCTCGTATTGGGCTGCTTGATAAAATACTTTCCCCTAAGTCGCCTCTTTCTCGAATAAGGCTCACGCCAAAGTCTGGGTGATACAGTAACTGCCCATTCTCTTTATGAATAAATAAATTTATCGTGCCAACAGGCGGCTTAGTTAGTGTATTAAACCCTTCTAGCTTTAAGGTGCCAGATAAAAAGCCCACTATACTTTTGTTGAAAAAGATAGGTTGCGCATAGCGGATCGTAAATGCATCTAGCTTTTCATTAAAACTGACGAGAGACCAATATGTAATATCTATTTTTTCTCTTTTAGGCCGCTGGCGATACTCTTTAACATCTCTATTAAATGCGATGGGGTCAGCTTTACTTAAGTATTTAACGTTAAACTGTTGATTTCCTATCTCTGAAATCAACAGTTTAATTTCTGTTGTACTCAGGTCTGTCAACTCATATACGGACTGAGATAATAACTCCAAGTGATCGGAGAACTGATTAACCTGCTCTAATATGGGCTCAATTCGAGCATCAAGTAATTCATGCCTTTTGACTTCAGCTTCTTGAATCAATTTGGATTTATCGGAAGGAATGAATACATTAAAATACAGCGTAAGTATTGCTGCAGTTGCTAAAAACGCAATGAAACTAAGTCTAAAATTGACACTTTTATAGCGTAATAAAAAATACAAATAAAGCTCCCTAAGTAACCCTAAACTTTGCCCCACTATGTCATGGAGTATTAATTAATAAAATGATATTTTATGTTTAGTCTGTTTCACAAAATAATAACAAAAAAGAGAAAATACAATGATTTGGTTAAAGCGTGTGTTAAAACTAACGGCAATTTTTATCGCCTTACTTTGTATTTTAGTCTATTTCACTTTAAGTTCGAGTAAACCGACATTAAATGCCAAGTTAATAACGCCTATTCCTGCGTTGGCCCAGATTGATCGTGACGAGAATGGAATCGCAACTTTTACTGCTGACTCAAGAGAAGCCATTGCCTACGCTTTAGGTTTTGTACATGCTGAGGAACGGTTTTTTCAAATGGATTTGCTCAGGAAAAATTCATCGGGTGAACTATCCGAGCTCTTTGGCGTGTTAGCTGCTGATTTTGACAGCAAAATTAGACTACACCAGTTTAGAAAAAGAGCCCAAAAGTTTCTGTTAAACCTACCTGAAAAACACCAACGCATTTTAGAGCAGTATACTCATGGTGTTAACGCTGGAATATCTAATTTATCCGTTAAACCCTTTGAATACTTGATATTAAACGTTTCACCAAAGCCTTGGAAAGCTGAAGACAGCTTGCTTGTTTTGTACAGCATGTATATTGATCTTCAGCACCAGTATGGTCAGCGCGAGCAACTATTAGGAAAAATTAAAGCGCAATTTGGAACAGAGGTATACAAGTTTCTAAATCCTGCAGGCTCCATGTGGGACGCTGCAATAGATGGAACTCAATTTCAAGAGTCACCATTGCCCAAATCAAGCTTTCAGCAATCAGGGTTAGTTGCCTCTTCATTGCAACAAACTGTTAACGATGTTTTATCACATAACCATCATGAGTCTTTACCGGGTAGTAATAGTTGGGTTGTAAGTGGCTCTATAAGTAAAACTAAATCCGCACTGTTAGCAAACGACATGCACTTAGGGATTCGAGTGCCTAATATTTGGTATAGAGCAGGGTTTAGATATAAAGCTAGTGACAAGCAAATATTGATAGACGGCGTCACACTGCCAGGCACGCCCGCTATGGTAGTGGGTAGCAACCGACACGTAGCATGGGGTTTTACTAACAGCTACGGCGACTGGAGTGATCTTGTTGAATTGCAGTTAAACGCACCTGGCGATAGCTACCATACACCATCAGGTTTACAGAAATTAACCGTGGAAGAAGAGACAATAAAAATAAAAGGCGCTGCCGACCGCATAATTCGAGTTACCTCTTCACAATGGGGACCGGTAGTTGCTCATAATTCCGAGGGCAAACCATTATCTCTGCGTTGGGTCGCCCATGATGCTGAAGGAATAAACTTTAATTTGTTAAATTTAGAAGGTTCGGAATCGACTCAACAGGCTATTGATATTGCACATACAATGGCAATTCCAGCACAAAATATTGTTGTCGCAGATAAGAAGGGTGATATCGCTTGGACAATTGCCGGTCCAATGCCTGTTAAACAATCTTCTCTTGAGTTGCCTGACTGGGAAACACCACAAGATTGGAGCCAAAGTCATTACCAATGGTTAGGTTATTTAAACGCGGAAGAAAAGCCCACTGTTTTTAACCCACCAGCAAATAGAATTTGGACTGGTAATAGTCGAGTTGTGGGCAACGATATGTATGAGAAAATTGGTAATGGTGGTTATGCCTTAGGTGCTCGAAGCCAACAAATCCAACAAGGTCTTTTTGCTTTAAATGAATTTTCCGAACAGGACTTTTTAGATATTCAAAACGACAATAGAGCGTTATTCTTAGCACGCTGGCAAAAGCTTATTCTAAATGAATTGTTAACGCCAAACTTTGTCAAAAAGCATCAACTGGATGACGTGAAGGCATACCTTGAAAATTGGCAACAACTGGCGTCTATTGATTCAGTTGGGTATTCCATTGTTAGAGCATTTCGGATAGACGTTCGTCAGTCGATGTTTGATATTCTATTAGCGCCGTTAAAAAACACCAGAACATCCGAAGTAGATATCCACCCAATCCGCCACCAAATTGAAACGCCGATGTGGACAATATTAACAAATAAACCTAAAAATATTGCACCAACCGGTTACGCCGATTGGACTGAGTTTTTAGAGCAAACCCTACTCTCTTCAATTAAGAAACTCAAAGAGAAACATGGCTCGTTGAGTAACGCAAAATGGGGAACCATTAACACGGCAAAAGTACAACATCCATTATCCAAAGCAGTCCCAGCTTTAAGCTTACTTTTAGATATGCCGAGTATGCCGGTAGCAGGAGACAGTTACATGCCAAGAGTACAAGGACCAGACTTTGGAGCGTCGGAACGATTTGTAGTTTCTCCTAGTCACGAGGCATCTGCAATTTTACACATGCCTAGTGGTCAGAGCGGACACCCTTTAAGCCCTTATTATGGTAATGGACATAAAAATTGGATTAACGGAACACCTTCGCCTCTGTTACCTGGAAAAACGAAATACACATTAATACTAAAACCTTTATAACAGGACTAGATTTTTGACAAATAAAGCCAATCCGCTATCGGATATAAGAACACAGATTTCACAACTCGACTCAGAACTTTTAACAATATTGTCTAAAAGGCGCATGTTGGCAAAGTCAGTTGCTGAGCAAAAAATAGAAAACAATAAACCGATAAGAGATTTGCAAAGAGAAGAACAGATGTTGGTCGACCTAATTAGTCGTGGCCAAGAAATGCATTTGGATGCCTATTTTGTAAAACAAGTATTTCAAACTATTATTGAAGACTCGGTACTCCACCAACAGGCCTTATTGCAGCAACACCTGAATTTACCAGCGGGTGAAAATGGCGTTAATCGAGTAGCCTACCTTGGTAGCCATGGTTCCTATAGCAACCTTGCTTGTCACCGATACTTTTCTAGGTTCCCAGGTCAACTGAAGGCAATGGGTTGCTCTAGCTTTTTAGAAATTATAGAAAAAGTTGAGCATAAACATGCCGATTATGGCATTTTGCCGATAGAAAACACCTCATCAGGCAGCATCAATGATGTGTATGACCTACTCCAACATACAAATTTATCTATCGTTGGAGAAATTACTCAACCCATCAATCATTGCATGGTGAGTGCCGTTCCAACAACAATGGATAAAATATCTAAACTGTACGCCCATCCACAAGTTTACGCCCAGTGCAGCCACTTTCTTGCACAATTTGACGGTGTTGAAATAGAGCATTGCGAAGCGTCTTCTGCCGCATTTGAGGCGATTCAATCTGATACGACAGGCACCGTTGCAGCTCTTGGAAGTGGAGAAGGCGCTAGGCTCTATGGGCTTACAATCATTGCGGAAGCGTTGGCCAATCAGAAGAAAAATTATAGTCGTTTTATCGTATTGGCAAATCAAGCAATTTCTGTAGCGCCTCAAGTTCCAGCAAAGTCGACTTGGATAATGTCCACTGAGCAAAAGCCAGGGGCGTTGGTTGACGCTCTACTTATCTTGAAGTCTCACAATGTAAACATGTGTAAACTAGAATCGAGACCTATCACAGGGAATCCTTGGGAAGAGATGTTTTACGTTGACGTTGAGGGCAATATTAGAGACAACAATTTAGAAAATGCTATTGAAGAGTTACGAGCATCAACACGTTTTCTAAAGGTGCTAGGATGTTACCCAACAGAAGATGTGCCCCCAGCCAAATTGACACCAAAACCTTAAGTTAAACAAAAAAGGTAACCATCAGGTTACCTTTTTCTTAACCACATTGATCTACGTATCGAATGGGTGATGACTCATTACTTTCTAAACTTTCTTTTATAAACTCTACATGGTCGTTAACTTCATTCAAGGTTTTATGCAATTCTTCAACATTTCCGTCATTTGCATCGCAAGAATCTATGCTTTTTTGTAACGACTCAGCTGCCTCTTTCAACTTATTCAGTGACTCTCTTATTTGAGACATGTTATACCTTAGTCTGCCTTTTTCTAATTAAAATAGTGCCTGATTACCTGCTCTTATACAATAGCTCTAATTGTAATAAAAGTTGTCTATTCATCGCCTTTGTTATAGGGCTGACGGTTACAAAACGGCGTAAACTCTTCTAGTCGTTTTTGTATATCTTGCACTATTTTAGCTTTTCTCGTTTTTCTCTCCGGATGATGCAAAACATCTTTGTAATCATCTATATCAACCATTTCCATGTTGATTTTCACTTTTTTAAACACTCTAGGTAATGTTTGACCCGGGATTTGTATATGATGCATGCCACCACTATAAATAAATAGTACGTTACCGCTATCCAACTCTTCAATAATATCAGCAACACCTGTACGCACTGTCATTGGATTACCGTGTTTGTCATTACCGTCATGACGACGCATTCTGCCTTCAGGCAATATAGCAACAATAGCATCGTCATTAACTCTCTTAAGGAAATTATCCCATGACTCGTCGCGTTTACGGCTTATTGGCACAAAACCAGGAACGAGCGCATTAAAGAACTTACCAACTACAGGTCTACTGGCCGTTATATCAGCAATTGGAATTAACAGATGCCGTGCTATTTTCCATAAGAAGTGAAACGGTGCTAGGCGCACAAATAGTGCTTCGAATAAGCTTGTGTGATTTAGCAATACAATAAGTTTTACATCGTCTAGTGCTTCAAACTTCTTTTTACTTAACCATTTTATTTCAAAACGATAAAACAAAAAGCTGATTGTTTTCACAGTTGACATTACTGCAAAGCTAAAGCATTGCGCAAAGCGATTTGCTCGCATTCTATACCCTTTTAGTTTTCTTTATTAAAAGCCAGATAGCCGTCTAGTCCGTCTGTTAAGTACTGCTTTAACGATTTTTGTGGCGCGGACGGCAAATGGACACTGAGCAACATACCTGGTGTGTCGTTAAAGTTAGTATCGATTCCTATACAATAAAACCTAGCCGCTAACTTTTGATACTGTTTTATTAAAATCGGAATATCCTTTCCATCACTTTCAGTACCGCTAACGAGCGCGGATAATACACCAAAATGTTCTCGATGTTTAGAGGTAAAGTCTACGAGTTCAGGGTTGTTCAATACATTAAATGGGGTAATTGCGTCAACTTCCTGTGAAGGTTGAGTCAACAAATCACGCATATATTCAACGCTCCTAGGATCATACAACTTACTAATAGAAACTGTGCCATATAACGTTCGATAGCGCGGATATTTCACCACAAACTCGCCTATGCCTCGCCATAACAAATATAACCCATAAAAACTCTTTTGATGCTCAGGTACAATAAACGAGCGGCCCATCTCTAGGCATGGTTCCTGTTGATTTACAAAACTCTGTTTAAATGAAAACATCTTACTCAAATAAAGGTTTTCTAAACCACCCTCTTTCAATAAAATATCAGTTTGCCCCATTCTGTATGCACCTATAAGATCAAGTGAATTATCTTCAATAATAAACAAATGAACATACGTCGCATCAAATTTGTCTGTATCTATTGGCTGACCTGAACCTTCATTATGGAGCCTAAATACACGCTCTCGCTCCCTTGCAATTTCAAGGACAATATTACTAATTTGCCGTTGATAGCCATAATAAACCGAAAAACCTTTGTAACTTGCTAACTTTTGATTATTTGGTAAAGCCTCCAACTCCGCCGCTATTTCCGACTTATTTATTGGTTTCGCTAATGGCAGCATCCCTGTTATTTTGTCTTTTGGCCATGATTGCTGATACACAGATTTTAGTGCATAGGTTTGAGCTCGCAAGTAAGCTGTAATAACCTCAACGTCTTTTAATTTTGATAAGAGCACTGGTGACAGAAGGTTACCAACACGCATATTTATTGGAACATTTTGTCGATTCATCATTTCTCTAAACAGCATAAGCAGCTTAAGTTTTGACCAAACTCTAGCTAACAATATAAAACGTTTACTATTGTTGCCTTCAAAAAAAATAGGCAATACGTCTGCGTTGCAGGACCGCGCTAATTGGGCCGGTAAGCGATTCCATTGAGCGTCACAAATACGTTGCTTATCGGGTTCGTATTCTGACACCTTACCACTTGGAAACAGAACTAGAACACCGTTTTGGTTTAGGTGTCTGCGGCAATCCTTTAATGCTTTCATATTTTTGGGATCTTTAGGACGTAACGGATCTATAAAAATGAAGAAAGGCTTCAACTCTTCAAACATACTTAACGCTTTGTTTGCCAGTACTTTAACGTCTTTTCTTGCCTTTTTTATTTCACGGGCCAAGGCAATGCCTTCAAGACAGCCAAACGGGTGATTTGCAACAATAATAACGGGCCCCGTTTTTGGTAGCTTTTTATGCAACTCTTCAGCACCAATTAAAGGGGTATTAAATTTAGAGACTAAACCTTCAGCAAATTCTTCGCTAGTTAAGCCCGCTAAGCCACTTTTTAAATAAAAGGCGTCTAGTTTACGTAATCCCATAACTTTATCGCCAAACGACAAAAGGTATCTATAAATAGGATGTGTTGACAGCTTAGGATAAAGTGAATGTAAGCTTATATGTGACTTAAAATTTTTATTGGTCATTAGGACTACTAATTTATTATTCAAGATGCATAAGAGGGTTTATTTTTAAATTAAACCATTTCATTGCAGTCTATAGGAAATTTTTTTTAATGCGATAAGGTCTACTGCTACATGAAAACAAAATACCTTACTTATGAAACGCTAGTTCGTGCTTATAGCAAAGATCTATATCGCTACGCATACTGGCTTTGTAGAGACGCAAATGTTGTTGATGACATTGTCCAAGAGACCTTTTTGCGAGCTTGGCGTTCACTAGATTCTTTGAAAGACAATAATGCCGCTAAATCATGGCTAATTACTATCTTGAGAAGAGAGAATGCTCGACGTTTCGAGCGTAAACAGTTTGATCTGGTAGACATTGACGATTATGAAGTTTCGGACTCAATTAGCACTAGCACTGAGCAACAGATGGAAAATCATTTGCTGCAACGACAAATATTCAAACTCAGTGAGGAGTATAGAGAGCCCCTGATACTTCAGGTTATAGGTGGCTTTTCTGGTGAAGAAATTGCCAACATTCTTGAACTAAATAAGAATACGGTTATGACACGACTTTTTCGAGCAAGAAACCAACTCAAAGAAATTCTAGATTCCAATTCAATAACAAAAGGGGCACAAAATGGATGATTTAACTTTCCGAAGACGTATTTACGCTGACCCTCAAGACACCAATACAGATATTAAAGAAGCATGTGCGTCTGACCCAAAAAAAGCAAAATTTAAAACAGAGATGATGGATTTTGATGATAGGTTAAAAAACGCTTTGATGGTTGATGTACCAGAAAATTATGCCGAGAGAGTCTTATTGAATAAACATTTAACAAGCAAAAGTAAAAAGTCGAAGAAAAGCACTATTGCCTGGGCTACCGCTGCATCAATATTGTTTGCAGTTGGTATTACTACAAGTGTTTTTTATCCAATTAAGAACTCCACTATGCTGGTAAGCCACGCTATTTCTCATATGGAGTCTGAACTCGACCACATACCTCAAAATAGCAACTACACATTGGAACAAGTCAACGCAAAATTAGCTGAGTTTGGTGGAACCTTGATTGACAACATAGCAGCTATTAAGTTTGTTAGTTTTTGTCGATTTGAAGGTACACGTAGCTTACACATCGTGATGTCTGATAAAGGTGAAGACGTGACTGTTTTTATAATTCCAAAAGATAGTGGTTTATCCTCTCAGTCAACTGCAAATCGCAACAGTTTTGTTGGTACAAGCCTATCAAACAAGTACGCAGATATGGTGGTAATAACAGAAGAACAGTCCACCGCTGAGGACTGGAAAAATAAGATTTTCAGTAAAATTAATTGGCAAAAAGCCTAATCAATGGTTTGGTAAGGTGAGTAGGCGATCAAACAAGTCGTACCTCCTATTCAAAATAGAAGTTTATAGCTATGATACTGCATCAGTTAGATATAATTACTATTGTGTAAAAGGAGTATAAATATGGATAGTTTTGATCGCCACATCCTCTCGTTATTGCAGGAAGATGGCTCACTCTCATTGGCCGAGATCTCTGAGCAAATTGGACTAAGTCAGACTCCCTGCTGGCGTCGAATCCAACAACTTGAAAATAATGGAGTAATTAGGAAGCGAGTTGCACTGCTAGATTCTGAAAAACTTAATGTTGGTTTGACTGTTTTTGTCAGTTTAAAGACAAATCAACACACTCCGGAATGGGCAGAATCTGTCAATATTTTTGCCAATAGTTCTCCTGAAATAGTTGAATTTTATCGATTAAGTGGTGAAACTGATTATTTGATGAAAGTGTTAGTACCCGATATGAAAGCTTATGATGAGTTTTATCAAAAACTTATCCGCCAGGCTGGTTTCAGCGATGTAAGCTCAAGTTTTGCAATGGAGCAAATGAAATATTCCACTGAGATCCCGCTAACCTATAGCCAAACACCAACGAAGTAAATTATTAACAATAAAAAGCTCACTGTAGAATATTTTTCTAGTGAGCTTTTTTTTATATCTTCAAATAGAAAAAAGATTTCTAAAAATTCCCACATAATAACCCAAAGAATAAAATAGTCTGGAGTTAGAATGTTAGAGGAATATTTTTCCGAGTTTAGAGAGAACACAATTGGTTTTAACCTGAAAAGCCAGGTTAATTCGCATAATATACTCTATGCCGACTGGACAGCCAGCGGCAGACTATACAGACCTATTGAAAGTCACTTAACCGATAGTATTGGCCCTTACGTAGCCAACCCGCATACAGAAAATACCGAAACAGGTAGAGCCATCACCGCGGCATATAAGCAAGCTCGCTCCGTAATTAAAGAACACGTTAACGCAAGCGACGATGACGTGCTTATATGCACTGGGGCTGGGGCAACTTCTGCAATAAATAAGTTACAACGACTAATGGGGCTGCAACAAAAACAGGCGGACAGCCAAACGTCATCATTTTTAAGAAAAGTCACTCATTTGGTAAGCAATAAAAAACGTGACGCTAAAGCGGTGGTTTTTGTTACTCATATGGAGCATCACTCTAATCAAACAAGCTGGAATACCTTAGACCTTGACGTTGAGGTAATAAAAAGAGCACCCGATGGGCAACCTTGCATTAGGGACCTAACGGAAAGGTTACAAAGCTACCCACAGCAAAAAATGAAAATAGGTGCATTTACCGGTTGTAGCAATGTTACTGGTATTAAAACAAATGTTGGCCAACTAGCAAAAACAATGCATCAATTTGGTGGGGTTTGTTTTATTGATTATGCCTGTTCCGCACCTTACGTAAATATTGATATGCACCCTCAAGACCCTCTTGAAAAACTGGATGGTATATACTTTTCACCTCATAAATTTTTAGGTGGACCAGGTTCATGCGGCATCCTTGTTTTTAACAAAGCACTATATGCCCTCAATAATAAATCACCGGATAAACCCGGTGGCGGTACGGTACTTTGGACAAACCCTTGGGGTGAACAGGCCTTTTATGAAGATATTGAAAAACGTGAAGATGGAGGTACTCCTGCCTTCTTACAAACTATAAAAGCCGCCGAAGCGATAAAGTTAAAGAATAAAATGGGCGTGAGCAACATTGAAAAAAGAGAAACACATTTAAGAAAAATCCTAATGGAAGGGATGAGTGATATTCCTAATGTAAATATACTTGAGCCAAATATAAAAAATCGATTATGCATTGTTTCTTTTTATGTCACTGATATTCACCATAACTTAATAGTAAGGTTACTCGACAACAAATTTGGAATTCAAGCTAGAGGCGGTTGCAGCTGTGCTGGTACTTACGGACACATTCTATTAAATGTAGATAAACAGAAGTCACTGCAAATTGTTAGCGAATTAAATAATGGAGACTTATCTCATAAACCTGGATGGGTTCGACTTTCTCTGCACCCTACCAATACAGATGAAGAAGCCACCTATGTCGTAAATAGTTTAAAGAGTGTTGTTGAACATGCACACGAGTGGCAAAAGGATTATACTTTTGACGAACAGTTAGGGGATTTTATTCCTAATGAAAATTCAATTTCATTGGCGTTACCGTCATTAAATCAAGCGTCATAGCCAGGCTTTAATTTAAACGGCTACCTTTGAATTAGAGCGAACAGATTTTTAGATATAAAAAAAGAGAGCCTAAGCTCTCTTTTCTTTCTTTTTACTATTAAGCTACGATTTCTAATAGCTCAACGTCAAATACAAGTGTTTGGAATGGACCAATCGCACCACCAGCACCTTGTTCGCCGTATGCTAATTCATAAGGGATCGCTAAACGCCACTTCGAACCAACAGTCATCATTTGTAATGCTTCAGTCCAACCTTTGATAACGCCGCCCACAGGGAATTCAACTGGCTCACCACGGTCATAAGAACTGTCAAAAACAGTGCCGTCGATTAACGTACCGTGATAGTGAGTTTTAACCGTGCTCGCTGCTGTTGGTTTTTCGCCTGAACCTTCTGTGATTACTTCAAATTGTAAACCAGATTCTGTTACTGTAACGCCTTCACGTTGAGCATTTTCATCTAAAAACTTTTGACCTTCAGCTGACGCTTCTTTCGCTTTTTCAGCTTGAGCAGCTTGCATGCGCTCGTTGATAACGCCAAATGCTGCGCGTAAGTCTTCAACTTCAACGGCGTACTCTTTGCCTTCTAAAGAATCAATAACACCTTGTGCTACAGCAGTTGCATCTAAACCTTCAAAAGGGTTGCTTGCAACTTGGTCACCAATTTGACGACCGATTCCATAACTTGCTTGTTGTTCTACTGATGTAAACTGAGACATATAACTCTCTTTTTTTGCTGTAGTAAATAAAACGCGAATGTTAGCACAGTGGCACTAATTATAAAGAGTGAGATTATTCTTTGTCGAAACTATCTACAATGATTGCCCCCATAGAAGCTGGCATTGTTATTAGAATGAGTCGCTTGAAGGCCAATAAAGGCTCATCGATTATTGGTAGTTTATTTAACGAAAGAAGCACTAGGGCCACAACCAGAGCAGCCAATAGATACGCAATTACTATTCTAAAAACAAAAACAGGAACTCGGTATTTAATATTTCCTTGGAATACACTTCCATATGTAAACAATCCTAAGAAGCTTATAGATAATACAAATACCAGTAATAAATTTATCATGGGCAGGGTATCACCAAGATTCCAAGCTTCTTCGGAAAAAGAAATAGGGACGGCAAGAGCAAATGCACCAATTGTCACTTGCCCAGCATCTTCTGAATTAAAGCTAAGTTGCATTACATTCCTTGTTTGCGGTTAGATGACTAGTCATCACCTTCTAGTAAGTTGTATAAAATTTTTCTTACGTTATCAGATTCAAACGGTTTATCACATAAGGCATTAACACCTGCTTTTTCAATGTTTGCAAGGTGAGTATCATTAGCCTCTGAACTAACCATTAATATGGGTACATGAGATTGTCCACTTTCAGTTCGAATAAATCGAGTTAACTCCTCACCATTAACCTCAGGCATATTGTAGTCTGTAACAACCAGGTCAAACATTTCATGGCCAAGTATTTCGATCGCTTCTGAACCGTCTGTCACTTGTGTGATTTTTTCAATGCCTAAATTTGTCAATACTCTGCTGATGAAGTTTCTTGCCATGCGGCTATCATCTACCACTAAAACCCGGACTGATTTTATATCAAAATAATTAAGCTCCATTTCATCTGTGCTAATTAAGTCAATAGTCGTATTTAATGCTGTACCTAAATGTTCAGGTGTAAATGGTTTTGGCAAAATCGCCACTACGCCCGATTGTCTAAACACTTCTAGTTGCTCTTTCTTGTGCTCACTCGACACTAACATGAAAGGAATATCAGCGAAGCGTTCAGTACTTTTAAGCTGTTGAACTAACTCTAAAGCGGTGCCATCTTCGTAATACATTGCGCTTGTTATTAGGTCTGGCTCTGAGTTGCTAATTTTATCTAGTGCCGCTTGCACGCCATCTGCAAAATCCACATGCGTGATGTCTTCTTTGGCTAACTCTTTTGCAATGAATTTTTGCTGTGTTCTTGATGGTTCTACTACAAGTATTGATAAATCACTTGGTGATAAATTGGACATAAATCGTTCTCTTTTTATAAGAATATATAAAACCCTAACCGCCGGCTAACTTACATTTATAGCCTAAGGATTCTAAAACTGCTTTAATTTGTTCTCGATCATCTCCTTGAATTTCTATCGTCCCTTCTTTTATCGCTCCGCCTTTTCCGCACTTTTTCTTGACGTTCTGGGCGAGTTTTTTAAATTCCTCTGGGGGTAACTCCAACCCTGTTATTATACTTACGCCTTTCCCTTTGCGCCCTTTAGTTTGTCGTTGAATTCTCAGAAAACCATCTGAGTATGCCTCACCAATTTTTTCAGGTTTTTGCACTGGCTCGTCAATTTTACCCGTTTCAGTTGAGTAAACTAAGTTGCCTAATTGATTTTGCCAATCTGACATCGTCGCCCCCTTCTAAGTTTGAAAAGTTCCGAAATCTACCACACCTTATTTTAATTAAAAATCCTTTT